>DASZAE010000223.1:0-6270 GCA_035945515.1 Terriglobia bacterium | reverse complement strand
ATGGATTCCCAATCGCTACGGCGGCAAGGAAAACATCGAGGCCATCGACTTTTTGCGGACCATGAATTCAAGCATCTACCGCGAGTTCCCCGACGTCCAAACCATCGCGGAGGAATCAACTTCATGGCCCATGGTTTCACGGCCTGTCGACATGGGCGGGCTGGGCTTTGGCATGAAGTGGGACATGGGCTGGATGCACGATACGCTCACTTACATGTCCAAAAATCCACTTTACCGCGCCCACCATCAAGGCGACCTCACCTTCCGCATGATCTACGCGTTCACGGAAAACTTCGTGCTGCCGCTCTCGCACGATGAAGTGGTCCATCTGAAAGGGTCGCTGCTTCATAAAATGCCCGGGGACAACTGGCAGAAATTTGCCAATCTGCGCCTGCTGCTCGGTTATATGTTCTCGCAGCCCGGCAAGAAATTGCTGTTTATGGGCGGTGAAATCGGCCAGTGGAACGAATGGAACTATTCGCACAGCGTCGATTGGCATCTGGCCGAATCCGATCCGCACCGGGGCGTGCAAAAGTGGGTAGAGGATTTGAATCGCGCTTACCGCGCCGAGCCGGCGCTGCACGAGCTGGATTTCGATGCGGCCGGGTTCGAGTGGATCAACTGCACCGACGCCGCGGCCAGCACGTTGAGTTTTATCCGCAAGGGCCGGACCACGCAGGATTTGATCCTCGCGGTTTGCAACTTTACCCCTGTCGTTCGCATGGGGTATCGAGTAGGAGTTCCGCGCGGCGGGCGCTGGGTGGAAATATTGAATAGCGATTCCCCCCTTTACGACGGAAGCGGCCAAGGCAATTCTGGAGGGATGGAAGCCGAAACCCTCGCTTGGGACGGACGGCTCTATTCCCTTCCCCTCACGCTCCCCCCACTGGCCATAGTATTCTTCAAAAATACCGGCGATTGACGGCCGAGGGTTGGGAAAATTTAAGATTAGAGAGAACAGCCCTCTCCCTCCGGGAGAGGGTGGTCCGCGTAGCGGGCCGGGTGAGGGTCGCGGCGTGAAGAATACGTAACCATAGCTATGAATTGCACCACCAAGGAGACTCATGAGCGGAATTCTCGAAGCGAATATTGAAAAATACGTGGATTCACTTCTTCCAGCGCGGGATAGCGTTTTGCGCGAAATGGAAAGATATGCTGCGAAACACAAGGTCCCCATCGTGGGGCCCGCCTGCGCCCGGGTCTTGTTCCAACTTGCAACCACAATTGGCGCGCGCAGGGTGTTTGAGCTGGGATCGGCCATCGGCTATTCCACGCTCTGGCTCGCGCGCGCCGTGGGACCGAAAGGAACGGTTTTCTATACTGATAGCGACCCCGCCAATGCTGAACGGGCAAAAGCCTATCTCAAGCGCGGAGGTGTTCTCAATCGAGTGAAAATCCTGACTGGCGATGCGCTCGAAATGCTGAAATCCACCCCAGGGCAATTTGACATGGTTTTCAACGACGTGAATAAAACTCAGTATCCTACGGTTCTGCGCCTCGCGGCCCCGCGAGTGCGAAAGGGCGGAATCTTTGTCACCGACAACGTGCTCTGGTCAGGCCGGGTTGTAAAAACAGCCGCCAAAAACGATGCCGACACGCGCGGCATACAACAGTTCAACCGCAAGCTGTACCACTCCAAAGAATTTTTCACTACCATCATTCCGCTGCGCGACGGGCTGGCTGTGGCCGTCAAGCAGTTGTAGCGGCGGCCTCCGGCCGCCGGTTTTTATATCTGAAGACGGGCGGCCGGAGGCCGCCGCTACAATTGCCTGTGGTCAGTGATTTGCTTCCAGAAATTTCTCCGCATCAATAGCCGCCATGCAGCCCGATCCCGCGGCCGTAATGGCTTGGCGGTAGACGCGGTCTTGCACGTCACCCGCCGCGAATACGCCCGGAATATTGGTTTTCGAGCCGTTCACCGTTTTGAGATAGCCGAGGTCATCCATATCCAGCACGCCTTTGAAGAGCGCCGTGTTGGGCGAATGCCCGATGCCGATAAAAAGTCCGTCGCAAGGATAGACGCTCTCTTTGCCGGTCACAACATCCTTCAACTTCACGCCGGTAACTTCATTTTTTGAGGCGTCCAGAACATCGGTCACCACGGAGTTCCACACCGGCTTGATCTTTTCATTTTTAAGCAGCCGGTCCGCCATGATTTTTGAGGCGCGCAAATGATCGCGCCGGTGAATCACCGCGACGCTGTTCGCATAGCGCGTCAGAAAGAGCGAGTCTTCCGCCGCCGTATCGCCTCCGCCGACCACTGCCACGTCTTTTCCGCGAAAAAAATAGCCGTCGCACACCGCGCAGGTGGAAACGCCGTGGCCGAGCAGCTTCTTTTCCGATTCAAGACCGAGCATTTTGGCCGAAGCCCCGGAGGCAATAATCAGCGTGCGCGTTTCGATCTTCTGCCCGTCCATCTCAAGAGCAAACGGCCGCCGCGAAAGGTCGGCGCGCGTCACATCACCTTCCAAAAAGGTTGCGCCGAATTCGGCGGCCTGGTTCTGCATCATTTCAACTAACTCGGGGCCTTGCACGCCCTTGGGAAAGCCCGGAAAATTTTCCACCAGCGTGGTCAAACTCAATTGCCCGCCCGCTTCATGTCCCCGAATCACGAGCGGGCTCAAGTTCGCGCGCGCCGTGTAAATCGCCGCCGTCAGCCCAGCGCAACCCGAGCCGATAATCACTACGTTATACATTCGCCTCTCCAATCTTTCTTTTATGATGTTAGCCTCTTTTAAGTATAACCGCGCAGACCGGCGCCTGGGGCTGTAGCGGCGGCCTCTGGCCGCCGGATTTTAATAGTAAAGTCCGGCGGCCCCTTACAGGCTTTGCCCGCCGCTACAGATTATTTCTCTTCATCCCGCTTTCCGAGCGACCGGGCAAACTGCACCGAGTTGAAGCCGAAACGGCCGCGCAACTGGTCAGCGGTTTCGAGCACGCGGCCCATCTTGCGCTCGCGTTCCTGGTCGAGCAGGCTGGCTTGCCGCGCTTCCGTCACAAGATTCGTGGCGCGCACGCCAAGAAGCCGCACTTTCTGCCTGCGATCATAAGTGGCGCGAAATAGATCGAGGGCGGTCTGATAAATTTCCAGATCGAAGTGCGAAGGCTGCCGGAGCGTGCGCTCGCGCGAAACAGTTTGAAAGCTCGCATAGCGAAGTTTCAAGCCCACGGTGCGCGCCATGAAGCCGTTATGCCGCAAGCGGTGGCCCAGGCGCTGAGAAAGTTCGGAAATGGTTTGCTGAATGGTTTCGAAATCCGTTACGTCGGCGGCGAATGTGGTTTCATGGCTGATGGAGCGGGCTTCCTCGCGCCAGGCATAGGCTTCAATATCCTGCCCCAAGGACTTGCGGTACAGCCATTCGCCGAACTTCCCCAGCCGCCGCTTGAGCTCTTCCGGGCTTTGCCGCTGCACGTCGCCGATGGTCTCAATGCCGCAAGCCCGAAGCTTCGGCTCGCTCACCTTGCCCACGCCCGGCATCCGGCGAATGGGCAGCGGCGCAAGAAAGGATTTCTCGCAGTCGGGAAAGATGCAGAGCAAACCGTGCGGTTTCGCCTGGTCGGAGGCGATCTTGGACACAATGTGGGATGTGGACGCGCCCACCGAACATCTCAGGCCCGTCGCCTTTTTTACCGCATGGATCAACGTGTCCGCGGCGCGCAGCATCGGCCCGTGCAGCCGCTCGCAGCCGGTCATGTCCAGATAGGCCTCGTCCACGCTCACCATTTCCACCGCCGGCGTGAAGCGCGTAAAGATTTGATGAATCTTTTGGGAATATTCGCTGTACTTTTCGTAGTGGCCGCGAATGAAAATGGCGTGAGGACAGCGGCGCTTGGCTTGCTGCAGCGGCATGGCGGAGCGCACGCCGAACTTGCGCGCCTCATAGCTGGCGGACGCCACCACGCCCCGGCTGCCTGGGTCGCCGCCGACAATCACCGCCTTCCCGATGAGCGAGGGGTCTTCGAGTTCTTCGACCGAGACAAAGAAAGCGTCCATGTCAACGTGCAAGATTTGACGGATCACGGCTCAATCATACCTCGTCTGCCGTCTTTCTTGCGTGTCCCCACTGTTCCGTCAGATCCTCTACCTAGTTTGATTCGCCGGCATTCTCAGACGTAACTTCTCCCGCTGCGGCCATGCGTAAAGATATCGTCCTATTTATCCCATTTGTCTCAAAAGTCTCAGAGCGGCGTGCTAGGCTTTTTGTAGCGCAGACCTCCGTATTTGAGGTCTGCGGTTTTTTTGTGCATTCAAAGACCGCAGACCTCAAAGGCGGCGGTCTGCGCGACGCAGCTCGCGTTGTAGCGGCGGCGTCCTCGCCGCCGGCTTTTACTTCTTGAAAACCGGCGGCCCCTTATAGGCTTTGCCCGCCGCTACAGCGGCTTGCCATCCAGACCTGGGAAAATTCGCAAAGTTTTGAAAGCGAAACTCCGCGCTATAGCGGCTTATGAGGCAACCCAACATGATCGATCGCAGTATTGGCCGCAAGGCGCGGCTGCTGATGGATCAGCAGTGGTTGGGGCGGCGGGAGGCTGTTGAAATCTTGCCCAAAGACGATCCAGGGGCAACCGAAAACAGCGAAAAAAAGAATGTTTAGGGCATAATTTTGTAAGATGCTGAAAACAAATGGGAATTAGCGGCGCGAACCGGCGCGAACCGGACGGAAAAGCGGGCAAAATTGCTGCAATGAATTGAATGCAAAGGAATTAAAATGATTTTAAGGACGAACCGGAGCATTTGCAATAAAACAAAGGAGATGCAAGAGCCAGTCCGGTTCGTCTCCGGTTCGTAATCGCTTTTTGAGGCCAAAAACAGGGGTTTTTCCGGTTCGTAGCGGTGGTTGTAGGCGCCGCAGTTTATCCTCGTTGCTAGGGGGTCGGACCTTCAGGTCCGACAATTACTCTGGCTTTCAAAGGAGGCCTTCAGACTGCTGTAGCGGCGGCCTCTGGCCGCCGGTCTTTACTACTAAAATCTGGCGGCCAGAGGCCGCCGCTACAAAACGAGAATCCGAAGAGTAAATATCCCCGGCAGAGCCGGGGGAACTCCCGATGGATTAGAAAAATAACCGGGTTCGGGTTAACGGTATTTCCACAGGAAAATAAACGACATGGCAAATCCAACCACAACAACAAAGGCGCGCACATGGGCGGGATTAAGCTTCTGAGCGTAATGCGCGCCGCCGTAGCCGCCCAGAATGGAGGCGGTCAGCATCAGCACGCCCTGGGGCCAGTAAATAACCCGCGCGGCAATGAAGGCGATAATCGCCACGCCGTTGATGGCCGCGCCCAGCACCGTTTTCACGCTGTTCATGGCGTGGATATCGCCAAGGGGCAGCAAGGTGAGAAAGGCAAGCATCAGGATGCCCATGCCGCCGCCGAAAAAACCCCCATAGACGGCCGTGACAAATTGCAGCAGCGACACGCCCGTGATCAGCGGCCACGACGGGCGCGCCGTTTCCGGGAATTCCGCGTGTTTCAGCAGGTTCGCCCTTTTAAACAGCCGCTTGCCAAAAGCGAAGAAAAGGGTGGCCGCGAAAAAAAGAAACGGAATGATGCGCAAAAAGAGTTCCTGCGGCGTATGGAGCAGCAGGCCCGCGCCCGTAAGCCCTCCGGCGATGCTCGCAACCAGCATGGGCGCGATCATTCGCGGGCCGCGGGGCAGCCGCCTGCGATAGGCTACTGCGCTAGCTATGCTCCCCGGCCACACGGCCACCGTTGAGGTGGCGTTCGCCGGGATGGCCGGGACGCCGGTAAACAACAGCGCCGGGAAGGTGAAGAAGCTTCCGCCCCCGGCCACCGAGTTCATCACGCCCGCCACCAGCGCGGCGCCAAAGAGAATAAGAGCATCGGGGAAAGTCATTGATATGTCTCGCCCAGCGGCGCTGCCCGCGCCGCAACCAAAGTTGCTATCATCGCACGGATTCGCCCTCAGCGGATGGGCATCGCGCTGCAGAGGTGTCGAGGAGGGTTTATTCACAAGGTGTGCTTGGCCATCGGGGGGGCGCGGTTTCAACCGCGCCGTTACGCGAGATCAGCTAAATCCCAACGTTTCGCGCCGCGAGCGGCTTGTCTGGACAAGCCGCTCGCGGCGCGAAACGAGAAAAGGCTAGAAGTTCGTGTGTTTGGCGGGGTTAAAGAGTCTGAGTGAGAACTCGACTTTCGGCCCATTCAATAAGGTTTCCGGATCGGGGTTCGGATTTTATGACCTTTAACCTGTCGTCAGATCGTTCCTACGCCCGCCAGAGGCACTCTGCCCTAGCCCGTTTGAGCCCA
>DASZAE010000222.1:0-4793 GCA_035945515.1 Terriglobia bacterium | reverse complement strand
AGTCCGCTTGAGGGTGTTCTGCATTCGTGACCGTGGCAGGGGTTGCTTTCGGGAAATGCGATGGGGTTGTAGCGGCGGCCTCTGGCCGTTGGCTTTTAGATATTAAAGACCGGCGGCCAGAGGCCGCTACAACCGCAGTTGTCACACAGACTCCCGGCTAGGATAAACTGGTAGACGCGGGCGCGATTCCGGCACATGGGGCGCGGCATTGGCTTATGTCTACCGATTGCAAATTCGAGGCAGTGGGTCAGGGCGCATCCAAGGCCGCCAACCCATCCTCGCAGCCCCTTTTCCCGTTTGTGGATCTCAAGGCGCAGTTTGCGTCGATCCGTGAAGAAGTGATGGCCGCAATCGCCAGGGTTATGGAGAGCCAGCAGTTTATCCTGGGCAACGAGGTGGACGCTTTTGAAAAGGAAATGGCTCGCCAGCTTGAAGTGAAAGAAGTTGTGAGTTGCGCCTCGGGCACGGCGGCGCTGGAGATTGCGCTGCAGTCGTTGCGCATCGGACCTGGCGATGAAGTGATCACGACGCCCTATACTTTTGTGGCCACGGCAGGCGCGATTGCAACCGTGAGCGCGCGGCCGGTTTTTGTGGATATCGACCCTGCGACGTTCAATCTTGACGCTTCCGCCCTCGATGCGGCCATCACCGGAAAGACCCGCGCGATCATTCCGGTTCACCTCTTTGGCTTGCCCGCGGAGATGGACGCTATCGTGAAGGTCGCGGCAATGCACAATCTGGCGGTCATTGAAGACGCGGCGCAAGCCATCGGGGCGAGCTATCGCGACGCGCGCGTGGGCGGCATCGGAACTCTCGGTTGCTTCAGTTTTTTCCCCTCCAAGAACCTGGGAGGCGCAGGCGACGGCGGGATGGTGACTACGAACGACTCCGCGCTGGCCAACCGCCTGCGACTGATCCGGACGCACGGAAGCGGGAAAAAATACCACTACGAAACGCTCGGCGTTAATAGCCGCCTGGATGCGCTGCAAGCGGCTATTTTGCGCGTGAAACTTCCTCACCTTCCTGAATGGACGCGCCGGCGGCAGGAAATTGCCGCTCGCTATCAAGAGATGTTTGCGCGGCAAAATCTGGAGAAGATACTGACCCTGCCCGCCGGCGCCAGGGACCGGAACCACGTTTTCAATCAATATGTCATTCGATGTCCGAAGCGCGATTCGCTGCGGGAACACCTCCGGGAGCGGGGCATTCCCACGGAAGTGTATTATCCCGCGCCGCTCCACCTCCAGCCGGCGTTTGCATATTTGGGTTATCGAGAGGGCGCGTTTCCCCAGGCCGAAGCCGCAAGCAGGGAAACTTTGGCGCTTCCGATTTATCCTGAATTGAGCGCGGAAAATCAGGCGGTTGTGGTCCGGGAAATAAAGAACTTCTTTAAAAGCCCTCAATAACGGATGCCTCTTATTATCGATTGTTATTTTGTTACTTAGCTATTTAGCTTGACGTTAACCGGAAATCGAGGTATTCATGCCTATCGCGCTTCGATGAGACCGTGTCCCGCAAACAACCGGATCATGAAGCTGGCGACGTTATCGTGTTGGTGGGCGCGCAGTGAGCACGGATTCCAACCCCCTGGAACCGCTCCGTTGCGGCGTAATTCTAAAAAACTCCTCCAGGGAGTTGACTGGTTGGACGCGCCTTCCCGCAGCCGCTTGGATGTTCATGGGGCCTTAGAGTGCCGCTCTTTCCCGAGAAGGTCATCTACGGTGTTTTAGCTCTCTCCGCCGCTCTTTTTGCCGTGTCTTTTGGCCTGATTATTTACGCTGTGGGCCGCCGTGTCCGGCACGAACAAGACTTCCAATTGCTTGATGAATTCAGGCAGCGCCTGCTCGCCCTCTTTGCCGCTTTGCGCGATGGAACCTTGACTTATGACGAGACGCGCGCGCAAGTGGGCGTCCTCTTGCGCCCCCGCTTTCAACTGCGCATGGAACAGATTCTTCTCGAGCACCTCAGCGCTCCTGCCGATGCGCCGGCCATCAAGAGAATGGTGGAAGACTTGGGTTTCGTCGATCGCTGGCGGCAAGGCCTGCAAGCCCCGCACGGCGCGGGCGGTCATGGCGTGCGCAGGTGGCTTCACGACACGCAATTCTCTACACGGGCGCTGAACGCGGAAAACCTAGGTCTCATCGGGCACCAAGCAAGCTGGAAGCTCTTGTGCCAGTGTCTATGTGATCCGAACCTAGACGTGCAGCGCGTAGCCTTGCGCTCACTCGCAGCTATCGGCGAGCCTGGAAGCTTTCCAGTGCTAGTTGAGCATTTACAAAAAACGGTTGCACAGCCCCGGGCCAAGCTTTCCGAACGCGACCTCCTGGCCGCTTTGGCCTGCTTCCCTCTGGGGCTCTGCGGCCATCTTCTACCTTTGCTTCGCCATTCCAATCCCACCTTCCGCCGGCTCGCCCTCCAGATTCTTATTGAAATGACCGTCGCGCAAGAAGCGGAAACGAAGAGTGTTTGCCTGGAGGATGTCGAACGGGGAGATGAAATCGCCGGGCTGATTCTATCACCGCTTGCGGACGACCCCGACGCGGAAATTCGGGCGCGTGCAGCGCACGTGCTTGCATATGTCCGCAATGAGCGCGCTGCGGAAAAACTGCGGAGGTTACTGAAAGACGAGGCGTGGTTCGTGCGCCTCCACACTATTCGGTCGCTCGCCCGGCGGCGTGACGCCGGCGCTACGGCTCTGCTTGCGGCAAGCCTTACGGAAGCCCATTGGCGGGTCCGGGAAGCTGCCGCGCGCGCGCTTAGTCAGTGGGGCGCCCCGGGCGTCTATCAATTGGTGCGTACTTTTCAATCGACGCGCGACGTCTATGCGCGCGAGCAGATTGCCGAGGAGCTTGAAACCTCGGGTGAATTTGCGCGGATGCTCGCACGCTGCGCGGAAAGTGGCGCCGGGCCGGAGTTCGAAGTGCTCAAGGAGATCGTCAGGATGCGGAAACTCGGTTATTTTCAGGCGGACGTAAAGGCGCAAGGTCAAGCTTCCGAGCGCGCCGCAGTGCTTGCGACGCTCTCTGCGAGCTCCCACTCAGAAGTGAAAGAGTGGGCCAATCAGATGCAGGCACAATAAGCCGGAGCGGCTGCCTCGCCGGGCATTACCCTTCAAATCCGGCGTCCAGAGCAGCCGCTACCGCATTGAAGCATGGCGGGCTTATATCCGTCTGGATAGGAATTCTCATGGGGCATTGGGGAGAACTGGCGCAGCGCGGCATGGACATCTTCAACTTCCTGACCGTCGCATACTTTTTCGCCGGGAATGGTGTTTACACCATTTTAATGCTGGTTTCGCTGGGGTCGGCTCTCGTCTACAATCGCCGACTCGCCTACCAGGGCCTGCAGGAGCTTCGTGACTCGCCTGTAACACCGCCCGTCACCGTGGTGATTCCCGCTTATAACGAAGAAAATTCCATCCTGGAAACGGTTTGCTCGGCGCTGCAATCTGACTACCCGGATTTCCGCGTGATTGTTGTCGACGACGGTTCGACGGACGAAACGCTGAATCGATTGATCAGCGAATATCAACTCCTCAGAGTGGACCTCATCATCCGCTCGCCGCTTCCTACGCGCAGGCTCCGCGGCGCTTACATGAACCCGGCCTTTCCCCAACTGACGGTCATTTCCAAAGAGAACGGCGGAAAGGCGGATGCGCTCAACACGGGCATTAACTTTTGCCGCGCGCCGTATTTCTGCATCCTCGACGCGGATTGCCTGGTTGAGCCAGACGCGCTGCTTCGCCTGATGCGGCCCATCGTTCACTCGCCCGAGGAAACTCTCGTCAGCGGAGGGATCATCCGCATTCGCAATGGATGCAAGATCGCGGGCGGACGCATTGAGCGCGTGGGCCTGCCGCCTTCGTGGATCGAGAAACTGCAAGTGGTGGAATATCTGCGCGGCTTTTTGTTTGGCCGCCTGGGTTGGGACCTGACGGGCGGCACGCTCATTGTTTCCGGGGCGATGGCGATGTTCCAACGGCAGAGAGTGATCGAAGCCGGTGGCTTCAGCCTTCGCACCGTCAGCGAAGATATGGAGTTGATCGTCCGACTGCGGCGGCGGGCGGCGCGGGAAAAAAGACGGGTGCAAACCTGTTTCATCTTGGATACCATCTGTTGGACGGAGTGTCCCTCGTCGGTTGCCATGCTCGCGCGGCAGCGTCGGCGTTGGCAGCTTGGTCTGTGCCAGACGCTTCAGCTTAATCTACCGATGTTTTTCAATTGGAAATATGGCGTCGCCGGCTTGGTGAGTTTTCCATTTCATCTCTTTATAGAGGGCTTGGGATCCGCCGTTGAGTTCATCGGATATCTCGTGGTCCCGCTTGCCTTCGCGCTGCGCCTGGCGCTGCTCAATTTCTATATCCCGCTGATCATCTTGAGCTTGCTCTATGCCTCTTTCCTTTCCGTGGGCGCGGTGCTGGTAGAGGAACTCACGTACCGCCGCTACCCAGCGCGGCGCGACTTCTATGCGCTGCTTGGCTGGAGCGTGCTCGAAAATTTCGGCTTTCGCCAGATGATTGTCTATTTCCGCTTCCAGGGATTCCTGCGCTTTCTGGCCGGATTACACCACTGGGAGAAGGTGGCGCACACAGCCGGTGAAGCCGAAGCAGGGTGATGGATTCTGTAGCGGTTTGTTGAAAAACTCCGTAATCCTGTCATTCTGAGGAGCCGGAGGCGGTCCTGAGCGTAGCGAAGGAAGAATCTCGGAAGTTATTGATTTCACGCAGAAGCAGATTCTTCGCGGAGTTTACCCTGAGCGAAATGCCGGGATTCTTCGCTTCGCTCAGAATGACA
>DASZAE010000221.1:0-4095 GCA_035945515.1 Terriglobia bacterium | reverse complement strand
GGGCTCAAACGGGCTAGGGCAGAGTGCCTCTGGCGGGCGTAGGAACGATCTGACGACAGGTTAAAGGTCATAAAATCCGAACCCCGATCCGGAAACCTTATTGAATGGGCCGAAAGTCGAGTTCTCACTCAGACTCTAAAGGGCGTCCGGCGGCCACCTCCCATTACTGTATCCCCCAGAGAGGCCCTACTATATATACCGCGCTGTAAATCGCGCGTCTGTTCACTATTGCTCACAGCTTTGGTCAAAATTGCTCATTGCAGTTTGCGGAAAGGAACCGCTGTGAGGCCCATAGGAGGAACTGCCAAAGGAAGGACACATCTTTATAATCTTGACGCGGAGTTTTTCTGGCTGGAGGGACCGCCTAGGCTCGTGAACCGTGTTTGCGGGCGTAAACGTGCGTAATCTCCGCGCCCAGAAGGAAAATCTGTACTGAGTAATAAATCCACATCAGGAAAATAAGAAGCGATGCTGCCTCTCCGTAAGCGGACGCCAAAGTGGACCTGACCAGATACATCCCCACTATTGCCTTGCCGATGGTAAAAAGTGATGATGCAACAATGGCACCAATCCACACATTGCTCCAGGCGACCTTCGTGTCAGGCACAAACTTAAAGATCAATGCCAGGAGTAGAGCAATCACGCCAAACGACAGAAGGACAGCGGCCGCTTCCCGCAAAACCACGCGGTCGGGATGCAGATGCCCCGTGAACCTCGCGGCTATTCCAAGCGCAGCGCTTAAGACGAGCGATACAATGAGGAGGAAGCCGGTGATCAGGACTAGGCCAAAAGAGAAGAACCGCTCGCGAATCACGCCTATCCATACACTTTTCGATCTCCGCTCAACCTTCCATATCTTATCGAGCGCGGTTTGGAGCTCGACAAAGACGCCTGTCGTCCCGATCAAAACGGTCCCGATGCCAATCGCGCTCGCAATGATCCCGAGCCTGGGCCGGTCTGCGCGTTGAATTAGAGCCTCTACGGCGCTGGCGCCAGCTTCACCCACTACAGATTGGAGTTGCCGCAGGATTTCACTTTCGGCCACTCTTTGCCCGAATGCCAGCCCAGCCACCACAATCGCAACTATCAAAACTGGAGCAAGTGAAAGAATAGTGTAAAAAGCCAGCGCCGCGCTCATACTCGGGGCATTGTCCTCCATCCAAGCCGAGCAGGCCTCTTTGAAGAGAGCGTAAACAGCCCTCAACCGTTTTGATCTCATCGATATCCCCCGGACATCTGAGGCATATAGGGAACCGCTCACGTCCCGCTCTTGTGAAACGTACCAGAACTGTATCCCTAATGCTGCGGCGCGCTTCGGTTACCCTCTGCGGAAATGGTCACCTGAAGGTTCAACACCGCAAGCAGCGCCGGTCGCCAAGATGTGGCGCGGGACGCGCCAACCTCCGTGCATTGCGTCGTCAACCTCGTCAATCGATTTATACCCTCTAATCAATTCGGCGTCAGGTCTATAAGGCTCAGAGCTTTGGTCAGAACTGCTCATCGCCGCTAACGGGAAGAAAAGGCACTGCGGGCCTGAGGCGATGATTGCGGGTTCGGTATGAAGGCTAGTCGTGCAAGAGCACGCTGAGTAGGCTGCTGTCGACAGTCAACTTGCCGCCGCTGGCTGCTTTCTATAAAATACGTGCACGAAAGATAATTACGGCAGCGGAGGTCGCGGTGACGACTCCATCTCCGTTTGGTTGCTGCGAATTGTCTCCGTTGCTTTTCCTGATGTTTATGGCTATCCGCCGGAAGACCATTATCGTCAGGACCGTGATTGCCGCCGGGGCGATTGTTACGGTGGCGTTGCTTCTATCCGTCTTCGCCAACCTGGATCGCTACCGGCCTGAGATTATCTCTTATCTCGAAGAAAAGACTGGCTTGCCGGTCGAAATCGGGCGTCTGACCCTCACCCTGTCTCCATCGCTTTCGATTCGAGTTGATGACTTCGGGCTGAAAAGCCCGCCGATATTCCCTGTCGGCTATGTTATTAAAGCGCCTCATATTTACGCCAAAATTGACGCGGGCGCGCTGCTGCATCGGCAAATCGTCGTCAAGTCGCTGACGCTGGAAGACCCGATTATCAACCTGATCTCGGACCCCGATGGCCTGTGGAACTTCGAAAATCCTATTCCATCAAAAAATGCCGCAGCCGCTTCCCCTTTGGGAATCATTTCCAAAGTGGAAATTCAAGACGGTCGATTGTTGGTGTCGAATCTGATCGACCCTTCCGACAGTCCGGGTCCGGTCTTTTTCGAAGCTCACAACGTTTCAAGTATCGTGCAGCACGTGGACCTCGGCGCGTTTCTCGATTCTACTTCTACTACTGTCGCCGCTCTAGGCAGCCTGAAGGCGGACTCTCTGCGTTTCGGCGCGATCCAGGCGACGAACGTGCAATCCAAGCTCCGGCTGCTGGGCAAGCAGCTTTTCTTCACGGGCGCCGAATGGAATGTTTATGGCGGGCACGCCACCGGCAACCTCTCGCTTAAGCTGGTAGGAGAGAACGCAACCTTCGTCGCCAATGCCCAAATGAGCGGAGTCGACATGGCCCATCTTCTTGCTGCCTTCCCCTATGGCCGCGGCAAAATGACCGGGAAAATGGAGGGAAATCTGAAGCTGGCAGGAGAAATCGAGCACACGCAGGACCCACTCGCGGGGATACACGGCGCGGGGCGCGTGACGGTGCGGAACGGTAAAGTGCCGAGCCTCATGCTGAACAAGAATCTGATGAAGCTGGCGCACTTCAACGATCTTGGCCCGGCCAAACAAGATCCATCTTCATTCTCGTCTATTTCCACCGACCTGGAGTTGGCCAATCTGCGGATTTCGAGCCGGCATGTCGATCTCGACGGCTACGGAGTCGATGTTGATGGATCAGGTAGCGTCAGCGTGTCAGGCTCCGGCAACCTGAACTATCAGGGCGTGGCCGAGATCACGAGCAAGCAGGGCTTCTTCACCAATCTTCTGGCCAGGCTTTCCGGGGCGTCGCTAAAAAACGGCAAGCTGTCTTTTCCCTTTAAGGTCAGCGGAACATTAGAGAACCCCATGTTTTCCGAGCAAAAGAACACCTATTGAGGCACGGCAACACAAAACCGGATGTGTTGCGACAGATCGATAACGGACTGTTACCAGCTTCGCGAGCAAGCCTCGATCTCTAACGCGTGGAATGAGCAGTTTTGACCAAGCGTGTGTGCCAGAGTGAACGGACGCCCGGCTTCCCCAGACTCATAGTCAGGGTAGACGTTTTTCTAAGGGAGGAACACATGCACGAATTGCGCCACGGCATTCATAACTTACACCAGCAAGCGGCCAAATACCATGAACTTAGCGCCCATGCCCATCGCACCGCTGCGGAGCATAATGAAAAGGGCGACAATGAGAACGGCAATTGGCATATGGAACGAGCGCTTGAGCATTCGGAACGAGCTTACAAACTTGCACGAGAAGCTCACAATAAATCGGGACGGATGGAGACCTTCCAATAGGAGGAGTGCGATGCACGATTCACACCAGAAGGCTGCTGAATATCACATTCTTGCCGCTCATGCCCACCGCACCGCTGCCGAGCATCACGGCCAGGAAGATCATCTGACTGGACACGAGCACTCCAGGCAAGCCCTGGAGCACGAGTCCATCTGCCTCAATCGCTGTTTGCTGATTCCGATGGCGGGTAAGATGGATCGAACAGAGGCGGGGGGCGTGCACGCGGCCGGTGGCGGCGAGGTCTTGACGTGCCTGGAGGCGGGCAGCAACGCACTGTGCGAAAACTATGCCAAAACGGTATGAAATTGACTCGAAAGGGGTTCTTCTTTTTGAGCGAAAGCAGCGTCCCGAATTGGTGTAAGACTATGGAATGCATGAGGATGGGTGGAAGGATGGGAAACGGGCGGATTCCTGGCAGTCATGAGGTCGAAGTTCGAACCCGTCCCTCTCCAATCCACGCCCATTTACTTTTTACGGCGTGCCCGGTGGGCGATTTCACCAGAGCTGGCTTGCCGTTTGCCGTAAACTGCTTTCCGGAGGTATAGTCAGCGAGCAACCTCAGCCCGAAAATCCGAGCTGCCTGTAATGAGTTTCGATGCCTGACGAAGCCGC
>DASZAE010000220.1:0-2609 GCA_035945515.1 Terriglobia bacterium | reverse complement strand
CGTTTCTGAATCGCCGCCTGCCGCAACAAAACTTTCAGATGGCTCTTGTGACTCTTGCTCGCCGGACTCATGCGCGCGTCGCAACTCCTCGCTCGGAAGGCGGCTAATCTATCGTAGCTGCGCGCGGATGACAAGGCGCGGTGGAATTATGTGATGGCTCACTTTCCGGTTACTGCGTTAATCAGTACTTAACCCAATTTTCGACCACTTGCATTACTGTTGACGCCGATTCGAGGTACCATCCGGACGGGAGGCGCTAGTGAGGTTTCAATTTCTTCGCGGGGTAGCGTCGTTTCTGTTGATGCTTGTCGGTGGAGCGCTCTCACTATTCAGCATTGCCGTGGCCGTAGGATGGGACTACGGTCCATTTTCAATTGCCGGGACGATCATTGCAATTCTTGGGCTCAGTCTCATGTTTGGCGGCTACTGGCTGGTCCGGAACATGGATGGCGGCCCGCTGGCAGCTGGTTGCTTGAAAGTGGCGCTCGGATTTGGCGCCGCACTTTTCGTAATCGGGCTGATTTCGGTGTTCATTCCAACAGGCATCCCCTCACCCAGAGGATATCTCCTTGGTGTTGGTTTCCTGTGCTGTGTCGCATTCTATGGCTTCCGCGCATACACAAAGGGCAAGTGAGGTCGCGTCGCTGAAGGCGAATGGTGGAATTCTTTCGGCAAAAGCGGGCTAACTCCTGTGTAGTCGGGGAGTTATGTAGCGGCCCAGTTTCCGGTTATTGCGTTTATCAGGACCTATTCCTCGGACGTTTTTTGGGCCGCATGGATGACGTCGGACCATTCCACATGCCTCTGAGGACGTCCCGTAAGGCTCCAAGCTTCGCAAGCCTGAATACGAACCAGACTCCTACGAGCACAATGGTTATGAAATAGAATTGCAATTTCCTCGTAAGAGGATCATCTGAGGTCCAGCCGAAGGCTGCAGGAATCCACGCGAAGAGTCTCCTTGGGAAGAGTCCATAGTGATCCAAAATAGTGCCCAGCATCATTAAGATCACGAGCGCGACGCCTAACCCAAAACCCCATGCAATAGCCACCCAGATACGGGTACCCTGTTGAACTAATTCGGACTTGGCAGCCAACAAAATGAGAACGTAATGATCGCCCTTACGGAGTGCGCGGATGGCTTGATCCCAATTGCGGAGCTTCTCGCCGTCCTCATCCTTCAGCCTCTTGTAAGCATGGTGCAGAAGCCGCGAAATCTTGACTTCGTATTCGCCGGTGTCGTACTGCCCTTCAAACACATCATTCAATTCAATCGGGTTTTCGCATGAGGTGGGATCGCTCTCTGTGAAATACATCATTCTTTTCTCTAGATCGTTCAGCGGGACGTTCTCTAGAGCGGCTTGTTCCGCAGTCTGCTGCACCAGAAAGTCTTTTGCCTGTTTTGTATCCATTTTCTCGGCTTGCGAAGCGCACGAACTACTTAGGGCGCATGATACACCTCAACTACGAAATCCGGAATCATTGCCCAAGTCCCGAGAAGTCCGCAACTCGGAAGGAATTCTGCCAGGTAACTCCTGGTAAGTCGGATATCGGAAACCAACCTACTACGTCAATCTGAGTCACCACCCGGAATTATCGTTTGCGTTTTCGCCGCTCAGTTTGGGTTTGCGGTCATGGACGCGCGGCGTCCAGTGGCGATGGAGAAATATTTCATCCACTGCGTGCGAATGCCATTTGTACGTTCGATCAGCTCGCGACTCGGTTTGAGGCCGTGCTGAACGATGATGACCATTCCGGTGTTGAAGCGCCGTTGCGAGTGGTCAACATCAGGCGAACGCGCTCCTTCGGCGGCAATCACGTCCTGAATCGTCACCTTGGTTCGGTTCGCTTTGAAGATTGGATGCCCGTTCGCATCTTTGCCGACGCGGACAAGGTTGCGAAGAATGAAAAAGTCGGGGACTTCGGCGGGAGAAATCAGACCCATCAGGTAGAGGTCGAGATATGAGTATCCGGTCGCTGGCACGTAATAGTCGTCGTCGAGTTGCGTGTACGTGCCGTCAAAGTTGTCCTGCCAAACGCCGCCACCCATGATGGATGCTTCCGTCGGCCGCACATAGGGAAACGGCACGCGCGCCTGCAAGCCCATGGCCCAATGCGTGGGACCGAGCGGAATCGTCTCGCCTCCCACCTTCGCCGAAACGAACGCGGCCCAGCGATGGCCCATTTCGTGGCCGATTTGCGACATGGCGTACATGTAGGGAGGCATCTTGCCGTTCTGCGAAATTTCGGCGAGCTGCTGCTGATAGAACGTGATGTCGCGATCATTCCCCGTGGGCGCGTCGGGCGGCGGGTACTCCTGCATCTGGATGGACCCGGAGTACACGGGTTGAATGAAGCCCCATTGGAACCGGCCTGCTGAGCAATACGAGGCGAGGCCGCGCTGCTCGGCGCCAATTCCGGTGACGGCGGGGCCAGTGGATCCCAGCGGGCCGTTGCTCGGAGTGCCTGCTTCCTGATTGTCGACGCGAAAGTCGGAGTAGTAGGGGAGGAAGTCGAATTTATCGCCGAGGGCCTTGATGACCGTGCACGCCAGGTCGTGATCATTGGGCAATGCGTAATAGTGGAACGCTTCGTAGATGATCGGGAATGGC
>DASZAE010000219.1:0-6304 GCA_035945515.1 Terriglobia bacterium | reverse complement strand
GATCATCACGCCGCTTAAAGACCGCGTCGGATCGGAGATTCGCACCCACTATCCGCAGTCGCTCGAGCACGCCATGGCGATCACGGCGCAGGAAGCGTGGACGGCGCGCAACGGCCGCGCCCGCCTGATGATCCCGGAATTTGTTCGCGAGGTAACAGAGTGCATCGCCTTCGAGGCGCGCGCCGAGAAGAAGATTGATAAGCGCAGCGGCGTGAGCCAGCGAATGCCGATCACGTCGCTCGAAAACGCCGTCTCGAACGCCGAGCGCCGCGCGCTGGTGAACCGCGAGAGCACAATGGTGGTGCGGCTTACAGACATATACGCTTCACTCCCTTCGCTCACCGGCAAATTTGAGCTTGAATACGAAGGCGAACTGCGGGGCGCAGACGCCGTAGCGCGGGATATCATCCGGCAAGCTACGGCGCGCATCTTCCGCAAGCATTTTGAGAACGCGCCGATGCACGGCATCGTGAAGTGGTTCGAGCTGGGCGGCAGCCTGAAGTATGCTGAAGGCGCGCCAGCGGAAGAGATTTTCCCACAATTCAAGAAGATTCAAGGGCTGCTGGAAGCCATCGAGCCGCTCGGCATCAAGCCCAAGGACGATAAGGCGCTGCAGGTGGCCGGGGCCGAATTCGTGCTGGAGGGCCTCTACGCGCTGAAGAAGATCAGCCGGAATGAAGAGCTTGGTTATCACGTAGAGGCGAGACACGCCGAGGAAGCCGCCGAAGAGCCAAGCCCAGCCGCGGCGCGGCGGCGTTCGTTGAATTGAGGAGCGCCGGGCTTTAGGGTCTGTGTGACAACTTTGGCTGTGGCGGCGGCCTCTGGCCGCCGGTTTTTAATATCTAAAAGCCGGCGGCCAGAGTCCGCCGCTACAGAAAGAGTTGTCACTATAATTCGTAATCCTCAACAATACCGACCCTCTCTCCGCTTGCGGGGAGAGGGTGGACCGCGTAGCGGTGTGTGAGGGTTTTAACGGCGATTGCAAAAACGATTGAAATGAAATACATCAACTACACCAAATACAAGGGCGACCCGTTTGAGGGGCTTACCTCTGAAGACCTGCTGCAAATGCTGCAGGACTTCCTGCTCGATAGCGGCTTCTACAACCAACGCTACGATTTCTATGAAATGGACCCTGAGCGCACGATGGAGCAGCTTCATCAGGCGCTGCTCGATGCGCTGCATCAGAAGGGCATGATTCCTGATGACCTGCTGAAGGATTTTCTCGACAATCCTGAGGAGTATGAGAAATCACGTTTGCACGACCTTCTCAACCAGCTCATACAGAAACTTGAGCAGGAAGGATATGTCACCATCGATCAACCGCATCAGGCGCGTCAGCCGGGCCAAGTGACGGAAGCGCGGGGCGCGGGGTCGAACGGCCCGGAAGGCAAGGTGAAATTTGAGGTCACGGACAAGACGCTCGACTTTCTCGGCTTCAAGACGCTCAAGGATCTGCTGGGATCGCTCGGTAAATCCAGTTTTGGCCGCCACGACACGCGGGAATTAGCCACCGGCGTTGAATCCAGCGGCTCGACGCGGCGCTATGAATTCGGCGACACGATGAATCTGGACGTGAACTTGACTCTGCTTTCTGCCATCCAACGCTCAGGCCTGAAAATGCCGCTCGATTTGGACTATGAGGATTTGCAGGTGCGCCAGTGCGAATACCAGAGCTCGTGCGCAACAGTCTTGATGCTGGATTGCAGCCATAGCATGATCCTCTACGGCGAGGACCGCTTCACGCCGGCCAAGAAAGTGGCCCTCGCGCTCACGCACCTGATCCGCGCGCAATACCCTGGCGATACCCTGCATTTGGTGCTTTTCCATGATTCCGCCGAGGAAATCCCGCTGGGGCAGCTCGCTCGCGTGCAGGTGGGACCGTACTATACGAACACGCGCGAAGGATTGCGCATGGCGCAGCGCATCCTTTCGCGCCAGAAGAAGGACATGCGCCAGATTGTTATGATCACCGACGGTAAGCCCTCCGCGCTCACGCTCGACGATGGGCGGATTTACAAGAACGCCTTTGGCCTCGATCCGCTGGTGGTTTCGGAGACTTTGCACGAAGTGGCGCGTTGCCGCCGGAACGGGATCCTGATCAACACGTTTATGCTGGCTTCCGATTACGGCCTCATCCATTTCGTTCAGAAAGTCACTGAAATTTGCCGTGGCAAAGCTTACTTCACCACTCCTTACACATTGGGACAGTACCTGCTAATGGACTACATGCAGAAGAAAGTGAAGCATATTCATTGAAGGGCATACGCGGCGATGCGCGCGATTCGATCATACCCATGAGTGAGACTTCCAAGCTTAAGCTTCCGCAGTCCAGTTCTTTGACAGACCCGCTGCTGGACGCATTCCATCGCCCCATGCGCAGCCTGCGCATTTCGGTGACTGACCGCTGCAATCTGCGGTGCCAGTATTGTATGCCCGAAGACGACTACGTCTGGGTGGAACGCGCAGAAGTCCTGACGTTTGAGGAAATCACGGCGCTCGCGGGCATCTTCACCGGACTGGGCGTGCGCCGCTTGCGGCTGACGGGGGGCGAGCCTTTGTTGCGTCATAACCTCGATCGACTAATCGCAATGCTGACCGCAAATCCTCGCGTCGAAGACCTCGCTTTGACTACCAATGGCGTGCTTCTCGCGCGCAAGGCGCGCCGGCTGCGCGAAGCCGGATTGCGGAGAGTCACCGTAAGCCTGGATACGCTGCGCGCGGACCGTTTCCAGACGTTGGCTAAAAGCTCGGCCCACGCAGCCGTGCTCGCGGGCATCGATGAGGCATTGCACGCGGGGTTCGAGAGCGTCAAGCTGAATACGGTGGTTATCCGGGGCTTCAACGAGGATGAAATCCCGGCAATGATCGAGTTTGGCCGCGGCAAGGGCGCCGAAATCCGTTTCATTGAATATATGGATGTCGGCGGCGCTACGCGGTGGTCCATCGACCGCGTCATGCCGCGCATGGAGATACTCGCCGCAATCGAGCAATCCTTTGGCGTGGTCTTGCCTATTCAAGAGCGAGCGCCGGTGAACGGCGAGGGTAAGCATAAGGCGCCGGCAGAGCGATTCAAGCTGGCGGATGGCACGACGTTTGGCATCATCTCTTCCACAAGCGAACCTTTTTGCGGCACGTGCGACCGGAGCCGGCTGACCACCGACGGCGTCTGGCTGCTCTGCCTTTACGCCGCGAGCGGGATCGACCTTAAGTCCCTGCTGCGGCGCGGAGATCCGGGAATTGGGCGCATCATTCAGGAGGCATGGACCGCCCGGATGGACAGAGGCGCGGAAGAGCGCAAGCGGGTGCAGTCGCGCGGCGCGCTTTACCAGGTCGCTGATTTGCGCAAGGACCTTCACCGCGAGATGCACACGCGGGGAGGATAAGCGCCAGAGTCATCAAAACGGTGAGACCGTTAGAACGTGGAAACAACAACTATGTCCGATCGATATTTCAATCGCGAAGAAGCCGAAGAACTTCTGCCCTTGCTCGGGAAGTCACTCGAAGAAGCCCGGAAACAGAAGCAATTTCTGGATAGCCTTGACGAAGACCTCTCGCAGGCCTCGGCGCGGATCATGATGCTCGGCGGCTCCGTGCCGCCCTACCAGGAACTGCTGCGCAAGAAGGGCGAGAGGCAACGGTTTGTGGAGCGCCTCGAAGAGGCCGTGAACCAGATTCAGGAAACGGGTTGCGTGGTGAAGGACCTTGAGGCCGGCCTTATCGATTTCCCCTCCTTGCGTGACGGCCAGGAGGTTTACCTCTGCTGGAAGCTGGGTGAAAAGCGGATTGAATACTGGCACAGTATGGAAGAAGGCTTTGCGGGGCGCAAACCGCTCGATGGCGGCCAAGTGGAGGACGATGCGCCCGGCAGATCCAGCATTCAGTAAGGTCGCCTAGCGCCGGGCAAAGCTTTTGAGTTGTAGCGGCGGCCTCTGGCCGCCGGCTTTTAGATATGAAAGACCGGCGGCCAGAGGCCGCCGCTACAACGCGCCTTCCAACATTGTCACTTATACACCCAAGCGCGGTGCGTTAGTTGCGCGCCTCGGCATGGTGACGCACGTCGACGCCGTCGACGAGGAAGAGCACGTCTTCGGCGATGTTCGTGGCGTGGTCGGCAATGCGCTCGAGGTTGCGCGCCACAAAAATCAGGTCTATCCCCTGGTGAATCCTGTCTGGATTCTCCTCCATATACCGGATCAACTCCTTGTAGATGCCCGTCCGCAAATCATCCACGGCGTCATCTGAAACCAGCACATTGCGGGCCAGTTCTGCATCCTTCTTCACGAAGGAATCGAGGCTTTTCCGCACCATCGACTCGACCAGGTTCGCCATGTAGGGCACGTCAATCACCGCATTGACGGCTGACTCGCGCATCAAGCTGACTGCCCGTTCCGCGATGTTGTAGGCCAGGTCGCCCATGCGCTCAAGGTCATTGTTGATCTTGATGGCGGAGGTAATGAGCCGCAGATCGGCGGCCACGGGCTGCTCGAGGGCCAGCAGGCGAACGCTCATCTCATCGATCTCAATTTCCATCTGATTGATGCGCGCTTCATTTTTGAAGACAAGCTGAGCCAAGCTTTCGTCCCGTTCAACCAGCGCGTGAACGCTGCGGTAAATGGCGGACTCCACCAGTCCGCTCATCTCGAGGAGATGTTTGCGAAGCTCGTCGAGTTCTTCCTCAAAATGGCGCAAAAGCGTTTCCTCCTCAAGCCCGCGCTAACCAAACCGCCCCGTGATATAGTCCTCAGTTTCTTTCCGGGCAGGCTTCTTGAATATAGCATTGGTCTCATTAAATTCGATGAGCTTGCCTAATAGAAAGAAGCCTGTGTATTTAGAGACGCGGGCCGCCTGCTGCATATTGTGCGTCACAATAATGATGGTGCAATTCGCCTTCAAGGTGAACAAAAGCTCCTCGATCTTTGCCGTGGAGATCGGGTCAAGCGCCGAGCAGGGCTCATCCAGGAGCATCACTTCGGGATTCACGGCCAGGGCGCGAGCAATGCAGAGGCGCTGCTGCTGCCCGCCAGAGAGCGCGTAAGCGGATTTGTAGAGCTTGTCCTTGACTTCATCCCACAGCGCAGCCCGCCGGAGGCTTGCCTCGACTGCGTCGGCCAGGGTTGTGCCTCGGCTTCCGCCGTTAACGCGCAGGCCGTAGGCCACGTTGTCAAAAATACTCTTGGGAAAAGGGTTGGGTTTCTGGAAGACCATGCCCACGCGCCGCCGCAACTCCACCAGATCCATGGAAAAGATGTCTTCCCCGTCCAGCAGAATATTGCCTTCGACCCGGGTATGCCGGACGGTCTCCGACATGCGGTTGAGCGTGCGAAGGAACGTAGACTTGCCGCAACCGGAGGGGCCGATAAGCGCCGTAATGTCATTGTACTGGATTTCGAGAGAGACATGATGAAGAGCCTGGAACACACCATAAAAAAAGTCGAGGCCGCTAATCTTGAATTTGGCGGTAACGGAAGACTGTGCAGTCACGCCTTCTGCATCCTCCCCTTGAGCTTTCACCGCTGCCATTTTGGCCACCATTCCCATGCTACATCAACCCCTTTGCGGATGTCCCTGAGAAAGCACGGCGCGCGCCGCGATGTTAATGATCAGCACGAGAGCCAGCAGGATGAAACCCGCCGCCCATGCCTGATCGTGCCAGCTCTTGTAAGGCGAGACGGCATACTTGTAGATCATAACCGGAAGTGACGCCGTCGCTTGGTCCCAGCCGCGGCTCCAGTACTCATTGTCGAAGCTGGTAAACAGAAGGGGAGCCGTTTCTCCCGCTACCCGCGCCAGGCTCAACAGAATGCCCGTCATAATTCCCCGGCGGGCGGCAGGCAGTATGACGGTCGCCACGCCGCGCCATTTGCTGACGCCAAGGGCCAGGGCGCCCTCGAGCATATTCCCCGGCACGGAGAGGATAAAATCTTCAGTGCTCCGCACCACGATGGGAATCATCATTGTTCCCAGGGCAAGGCCGCCTGCGAGCGCCGAAAAGCCGCCCGTCGTAAGCACCACCACCGTGTAAATGAAAATGCCCGTGACAATCGAAGGCACGCCATTCAAAAGGTCCGCAGCGTAGCGAACGATAAAGGAAACAGTCCGGCCGCCGAACTCCGCGAGATAAATGCCGGCCATTAGGCCTATGGGAATGCCGGTCGCCGCTGCAATCAGCAGCATCTTGCCGCTCCCAACGATGGCATTGCCCATGCCACCGCCTGGCTCGCCCACCGGCGCGGGAAGCTGGGTTAAAAAGGTCCAGGTGATGTAGTGCGCCCCTTTCCAGGCTAAAAAGCCCAGGATCAGG
>DASZAE010000218.1:0-4340 GCA_035945515.1 Terriglobia bacterium | reverse complement strand
TCCCCGGAACTCGCGGAAAAAAATCTGAAGCGTGAGGTCAATCAGGAAGAAAAGCAGCGCCACAACATCTTCCAGCCGGAACCCTAGCGTCAGGACGTTTTCATTGGGCATAGAGCGCCTTTAGATCCTCGAAATGCTTGCGCAGGGGCGGCGAAAATGAGTAGTGCCGGGTCGCGTTGAGCACCGCTATTGCGCGCGGAGCGTCGCCGGCAAGGTAATAGGCTCGCGCAAGCCCGGTCACCGCGTCTGCGTCCGTTGGAACCATGCCGAGCAAGGTGAGATACGCGGTTTCAGCCGCCTGGTATTGCTTGAGCGCGGTATAGGAAAGCGCCTCGAGCGCGTAAGCGATAGGATAGTATGGGCTTCGCTTGATCACCTGTTTGGATGACTGAACGGCCTGTTCGTACTGCCCCAGGAAATAATGGCAGGTTCCAAAGCGGATCTCATCGGTGTCACTCAGCTTGCCGGCGCTCAGCCGCAGGAAAACCGGCTCATCATCCAGAGCGGATTGAAACTGATGCGCCGCCACTTTCGCCTCATCGAGAGCCTGCCAGTAACGAAGGTTGGACGGCCTCAGCCGCACCGCCCGGAGCGCATTTAAGTATTCAAGCGGGATCTCGCCCCGGTCGGCATTCTTTGACGACGCGCGGTAGTAGAGTTCAGCCGCGACGTCGTCCCCAATCGCCGCCGCGCCCGCAACCGCAATCACGATGACCAGCAAATAAAGCGCCCACTTTACCCATCCCGGTTTGCGCGCACCATCCAAGGCGCCCATCCGCATGGCGCTGATAATTTTCACCGCGAGCAGCGCCAGAAAAATCAGGGCGAAGGCTTTCAGGCCTTCTACGAAAATGAAATGCGAAATTTCCATACCGTCCGTTCCAAAACGCGGGCGATGAAATGGTAGCCACGGCACGATTTGCGTGCCGTGGGCTTTTTGCCCAGTACCCCACGGCACAAACACCGTGCCGTGGCTACCGCCCATTCACATTGTCATTCTGAGCCCTTCGGCTTCGCTCAGGGTAAACTCCGCGAAGAATCTGCTTTTCGCCAATCCAAGCCACAACCAGATCCTTCGCTCCGCTCAGGATGACATCGCTTCATTATCGAGCCAGCGCGAGATTAATCTTACTTGCCTTGCCCAGCGCAGCCATGCCGTTGCTGTTCAGCGAGTAAGGCACGCCCGATGGATCATCCGGCAGTCCGCGCAACATACCGGCTGAAACCAAATCCTCAAAAGAGTGCGCGGGCCGGCCCTTGTGGCGCTGATAAAGCGCAAGCTGCTCGTCCAGCGCCTGAATGTCTTCGGCGGCTTTTAACGCCGCAAGGTGTTCAATCGCGCTGCGCCGGACGGTTTCATTTGCCGCGCTGCGGTAGACCTGTGTCCAGAGCAGTTGCGAAGTTCGCAGTTCGCCTCCCTTGGCGGCAACTGACGCGGCAATTGTCTTCATCCAGATCGGCGCTCCGGGGCGCTGGCTGCCGGCTTTGAAGTACCGCGCGGCCATTGGATAGTCGCGCAGATCCCAGTATTCGATAAACCCCATGTCTTCCCAAAACCGCCAATAATCGGGATTGGCAGCCATCCCGCGCCGCAATAACTGCAAGGCCTCTTGAGGTTGTCCGGCGCCCGCGGGAGGCTTCTCCGCAAGAAAGATGGCGCCAAAGCGATAGGCCACGATCAGGCGCGGATCGAGCGTCGTCGTGATGCGAAGCAGCGGGTCGAGCATCTGAAATTGCGTATCCCCGGAGAGCCGGCTCGTTCCAAAATATTGAATAGCGCGCGTCCAGTAGATGTCCGCCCATAATCCTTCATAACCGAGGCTCAGCCGGCGCAGCCAAACCCCGGAAGAAACATAGAGCGCCGCCTGATTTTCACCTGCAAGCGAGCTTGCCCCGCTCATCGCCCGCCGGAGCGCCGCCTGGAGCGCAAGCGCCGCTACCAGGAGAATCCACAACGCCACCCGTCTGGCGCGGGCGGATGGGGCGGGCGCGGTTGGTTGCGGGGATGAGTCCATTCGGAGAGCCGCTCTGCTGCCGTCTTGCATCATTGCAGCTCGCGCTCCTCAAAAATCAGGATCGAAGCGCCCACCAGGATGGCAGCGTATAAGAGCGCATAAAGCGAATCGGAGAGCACGAGATAGCCCGGCACAAAATTGCCGTGCGCCACACTGGTGATTACATTGAAACTATGAAAATCCGGCAGGACGTAATAAAGAATCGCGGTTACGTGACTCATGAGGGCGCTGCCCGATTCGTGGCCGAACCAGCGGATGTCGGCCAGAAGATTGCCAATCACAAACACGCAGAATGTAAATACGGCGGAAAGCACGGGCGTAGAAATGCAGGAAAAGAACAAGGCCACGCCTACCACAAGGGCGAGCTCGAGCAGAATGAGGTAAATCGCCTCGAGCGGGCCAAGGTCCTGGCGCGCGAAATGATGGTTCAAATAGAAAAGTGCAAGGTAAAAGCCGGCGGCCATGATGGCCGTGTTTACCAAAAGCGTCAGGAGCAGCCCCAGATATTTGCCCAGAATAAATTCCCAACGCGCCACGGGTTTCGACAGCACGTTATAAAGCGTCCGCCGCTCGATCTCGCGCCACACCAGGCTGATTCCAATGAAAATGGCGATGAGCACGCCGAAAACGGAAATGGCGCTCAGTCCCAAGTTCACCAGGATAATCTGCTGTATGCCCACTGAAATCTGGCCGAAAAGGATGGCGGCCCCGATGATGAGGATGGCAAAGACGATCAGGTTGTAAAGCACCCGGTCGCGCACCGATTGCTTAAACACGTGCAATGCGATCGTTGAGATGCGATGGATCATCGTGAGACACTGACCAGTGAGGAGTAGCCACGGCACGATTTGTGTGCCGTGGGTTTTTCTTCCGCCGAAGCAACAACCCACGGCACACAAATCGTGCCGTGGCTACCGCTGTAGCGTCGGCCTCTGGCCGCCGGTCTTTACTTTCTAAAATCCGGCGGCCAGAGGCCGACGCTACAGATCAACCGCCTCTTTAGTCTCGCCGGAGGGCGCGCCTACCTGCGCCATGAAATAATCCTCCAGGGAAGATTTCACTGGATTGAAGGAAACGATCCGCGCCCCGCTCTGCTGCGCTGTTTTGAGCACGAACTCGGGATCGTGCTCGCCGCCGAATTCCATGCGCACCTGGCTTCCGGCGCGCACCACCGAGCGGGCGAGGGGTCTTAGCTTTTCGAGAGCATCGAGTGGAGGGTCGGCAAGCACAACTTCCGTGGCCGATACGTCGAGCCGCAGAAGTTCGCGCAGGTCGCCCGATCCGAGCAATTGCCCGCGATTGAGAATGGCCACGCGGTCGCAGAGCGCCTCGGCGTCGGAAAGGATGTGGGTGGAAAAGAAGATGGTTTTTCCTTCGCGGCGAAGGTCCAGAATAAGGTTGCGCACTTCTCTGCGGCCGATGGGGTCGAGGCCCGACATCGGCTCATCGAGAAAAACCAAATCCGGATCGTTCATCAAGGCTTGCGCAATGCCCAGCCGCTGAACCATGCCTTTGGAAAATTTGCGTACCGGAAGGCGGCGCGCTTCGGCGAGACCCACGCGCTCGAGCAATTCTTCCGACCGCCGCTCTACGGTTGAGCGGTCCAAGCCAAAAAGCTCGCCCGCAAACGCTAAGAACTCCGGCGCGCTCAAGTGATCGTAGAAACTCGGATTTTCAGGGAGATAGCCGAGACGCGCGCGCATGGAGAGGTCGCTCAGGTCGCGGCCAAGAATGCGGGCCGTTCCCGAAGTGGGGAAAATGAGTCGGAAAAGAAGCTTCAGCGTGGTGCTCTTACCGGCGCCGTTCGGACCCAGCAAGCCAAATGTTTCGGACGCTTCAACCTTCAGATTCAAACGGTCCAGCGCCCGGCGCGGCCGCTTGCGCCAGAAACCTGTTAAATAGTCCTTTGTCAGATCGCATGTCTCGACGGCCAGCATATCGGACTTATTGTAGCTGATTGAGAATTACACGCAGCGTAAAACTAGTATCGCGTATCTGAATAACGTGACACATTCCGGCAGTGTCATTCTGAGGAGCTGAAGGCGACGAAGAATCTCCGTAGTTCCTCGATAATAAAAAATGCCGGGATGCTTCGCGTACTCTACCCTGAGCGAAATGCGGAGATCCTTCGCTTCGCTCAGGATGACAAGCAAAGGGCTCAGAATGACCGCCGCGAAGAGCTCAGCGTGACATGCCGCAGAATGTGTCACCCATTTCGGTTACGCGACACTAAACCCTCATCCACTTCTTCGCGGTGATGTGTTGTAGCGGCGGCCTCTGGCCGCCGGTTTTTAAATATTAAAGACCGGCGGCCAGAGGCCGCCG
>DASZAE010000217.1:0-7196 GCA_035945515.1 Terriglobia bacterium | reverse complement strand
AAGATTTACAGGTTGTGCATAAAAAACTCGAATATTCTTTCATTCCTGTACCAAATGGCCGCAGGGTCGCTGAAGCCATGCTTTTGCGAGGGCTGCAAGTAAAGCTGGTATGGAATTCTGTTTTGGATCAGCGCATTGATGAAATTAATTGTGTTCATCATGTGCACGTTGTCGTCCGCGACCCCGTGAATCAGCAGCAGCTTGGCGCGCAGGCGCCCCGCGGCGAGCACATCGGATGAATCCTGGTAGCCCTGAGGATTTTCATCCGGCGTCCGCATGTAGCGTTCCGTATAGATGGAATCGTAATAATGCCAGTCAGTCACGGGCGCGCCGGCAACGCCGCACTTAAAAACATCCGGCGCGCGCGTCAGCGCATAGAGCGTCATGTAGCCGCCATAGGACCAGCCAAAAATACCGATGCGCGAGGCATCAACGTATGGCTGTGACTTGAGAAATTCGACCCCTAGCAGTTGATCCGCCAGCTCGCGCTTGCCCATATCCTTGAAGATTGTTGTTTCCCACGCGTGGCCGCGCCCCTCCGATCCGTGGTTGTCCAGAGACCATATCAGGAACCCATGCTCGGCGAATAGCTGATCCATCGACGATGTAGCGCCCCATTGATTGCGCACGATTTCAACCCCAGGTCCGCCGTAAACATCCACGATCACCGGGTATTTCTTCTCCGGATCAAAGTTTGGCGGCTTCACCAGCCGCGCATAAAGCGTCGAGCCATCCCCAGCCCGCAGCGTCAAAAAGTCTGTCTTTCCAAGCGCATATTCGGAAAGATGATTGGCGGGCTTATCAATGTCCGCAATAAACGTCCCATCCGATTTCAGCAGACGCGCCACGGGCGGCGTCGAGACCGACGAAAACTGGTCGATCAGGTAGCGCCCGTCGGGAGAGAGTGTCAGCGCGTGCGTGCCGTGCTCATGTGTTAGCTGCTCAAAGCCTGTTCCGTCGAGCCGGACGCGGTCGATTTGCCGCTCGCGCGGGTCAGGTTTCGTCGACTCAAAATAAACCCAATCGTTCGCCGCATTTGCCTGCGCGCCTTGGCCCGCTTGATGAATCTGGTAAGACGGCACGTCCTGAAACATCGGGTGGTCGATCATCCAATCGCCGCTCGTGAGCTTACTCACCAGCTTCCCTTCCCGCGTGTACAGATAAAGATGATTCCAGCCGTCGCGCTCCGAAAGCCACAAAAACTCCTGGCCCCCGTCGACGAATTGGGGCGCTTCCACATTGTTGATCCAATAAGGGTCGCTCTCAATCACGGGGCGTCGCGCCGTCTTCCCGTCCCACAGGATCACGGTTTCGCGCGTTTGATCGCGGTTGAGCGTGAGAAAACAAACGCTCTTGGAATCCGGCGTCCAGACGAAGGAAGGAACAATATATTCATCCCCGCCGCTCAGTCGAAACATCTGCTCGCGGCTCCGCCCATTCACTTGCACAATGTGCATAGACGCCGCAGGATTCGGGTCGCCCGGCTGCGGATATCGCTGGTCGAAAATGCTGACGTGGTCTTTGAGGAAACGTGTGAGCGGATATTCAGGCACGGGCGCGTCATCAAGCTGGAGGTAGGCGATTTTTCTGCCATCGGGCGACCATTCGTAGGCGCGCGTGGTTTCGCGATAGGCAAGCTCTTCGCCGTAAACCCAGTCGAGATGGCCGTTGAGCAGCGAGGCGCTGCCATCGGTCGTTATCTGGCGCGCGCGGCCAGACTTCAGATCGAGCGCGTAAATATTGTTGTCTCTGACGAATCCGATCTTGTCGCCTTGCGGTGAAAAAGCAACGTCGCTGATTTGGCTGCCGCCATAGTCGATGCTCTGGGGCGCGCCGGACGCAACCGGAACCAGCCACAGCTTGCCGCCGCCTTCAAGCAACACCCGGCTGCCATCGGGCGACCATTGGTAAGAATCAAGATCAGCGGAAGAGACCTTTGAATCCCCGTCCAAAAGCATCCGCTTGGTTCCAGTAGAAGCATTGTAGAGCCACAGAACCGTGTCTCCATCTTTCTCAGTGAAACTAAAATCATCCGAATGCGGCCGCCATGCGATGTGTTCAGGTCCGGCGGGAACAATGCTGCTGAGGTGGCTGAGCGAATCGACTGTAAGTTGCTTCTTCCCTTCCCCGGCGAACAACGCCGAGGCGATCATCAAAGCAATTAAAACCAGCATGGATTTCCGAGGCATAACCCTCCGCGCATTCCCGTTCATTTCTAAGCGCCACAAAACACCAAACCATAACAGAACTTGCCCCAAAGTCCAAGTTCAGATCGGGCATCCGGGCAATAACGCCGGAATCGAGAGATAGCTGGAAATGGAGGTCTCGCAAAAAACCCGTCCCATTTATCCCATTCGTCTCAAAAGTCTCAGAGTGGCGTGCTAGGCTTTTTGTAGCGCAGACCTCCGCCTTGAGGTCTGCGGTTTTTTTGTGCATTCAAAGACCGCAGACCGCAAAGGCGGCGGTCTGCGTTACGCAGCTTGCGCTGTAGCGGCGGCGTCCTCGCCGCCGGCTTTTACTTCTTGAAAACCGGCGGCCAGAGGCCGCCGCTACAGAACGAGAACCCGTGGAATTTCAAAAGCAAAGCTCCGCGCTAATTCACGGGGGCTGCCAAAAAACTTGCCCCTGAACACGGATGCGGGGTATAAGATTGACGTAAGTTCATTTGAGCCGTTTTAGCGCGCGGCAAGCAGAAGCGATTTGAAAATCGAAATTAGAAACCTGGAAGTGAGAAAAACCAAATTATGCGAATTTTAATTTTAGGCGGCGATGGATATCTCGGCTGGCCAACCGCCATGTATCTTTCGAAACGGGGCCACGACGTCACCGCGCTGGATAATTTTGCCAAACGGCGGTGGGAAGAAGAGCTGAAAGTGGCTCCGCTCATGCCCATCCTTCCGCTCGAAGAACGCGCTCGCCTTTGGAGCGACCTTACCGGCTTGATCATCCATCCGGTCAGCGCAGACCTGTGCGATCACGAGCAAGTCAGCCGGATCATCCGCGAGCTCGCGCCCGACGCCATCGTGCACTACGGCGAGCAGCCTTCGGCGCCGTACTCGATGATCGATCGCGAGCATTGCGTGTTCACGCAGACGAACAACATTACCGGCACGCTTAATGTGCTGTGGGCGTTGCGCGAACACGCTCCCGCTTGCCATCTGGTGAAGCTCGGCACGATGGGTGAATACGGCACTCCGAATATCGATATCGAAGAAGGTTACATTGAGATTGAGCACAATGGGCGGCGCGACGTGCTGCCCTTCCCCAAGCAGCCCGGCTCTTTCTACCATCTGTCCAAGGTTCACGACAGCCACAATATTCTATTCGCGTGCCGCGCCTGGAAGCTGCGCGCGACAGACCTCAACCAGGGCGTTGTTTACGGCGTCGAGACGGACGAAACCGCCTTGGATCCCGGTCTCGCCACCAGCTTTCACTACGATGAAGTTTTCGGCACCGCGCTCAACCGTTTTTGCGTGCAGGCTGTCGCCGGCATTCCGCTCACGCTCTATGGCCAGGGCAAGCAGAAGCGCGGGTTCCTCAATATCCACGATACGCTGCGCTGCGTGGATCTGGCCTTGCTCAACCCCGCCGCGGCGGGCGAATTCCGCGTGTTCAACCAGTTTACGGAAATCTTCAGCATTAGCGACCTGGCGCGGCTGGCGCGCGACCAGGCGGCAAAGCTCGGCCTGAAAGTAGAACTGCAGCACCTCGAAAATCCGCGCGTCGAAGCCGCCGATCATTACTACAATGCGCGCCATCAGAAGCTGCTCGATCTGGGCCTTGCGCCACGCCTGCTCTCCGACGTCCTGATTGACAGCATGTTGCTGCGAGTGCAGGAAAACGCCGGCCGCATTCGCCGCGAATCCATCCTGCCGCGCGTGCGCTGGCAAGGCCCGGCGCGGACCGATGATCAACCTCTGCATGGAAAGAAATCGCGGGAGCCAGTTGCCGCCGGGGCGGCGAGGGTCTGAAGGCCGTTAAAAGTGACGAGCAATAGCCATTCGCATACTTTGCCCATGCCGGCGCTACGCCCCTTGCGCATTATTGGAATCGATCCGGGCCTGAACATTACTGGCTATGGATTGATTGACTACGGCGCGGGCGGAAGCACGCTTGCCGAGGCGGGCGTCATCCGCCTGCCCCGCAGCGACGGCGATAATCTTCCGGAGCGGCTCGCGGCGCTTTTCAACGAGGTTCAAGAACTCATCGCGGAATTCAATCCGCAGCAGATGTGCATCGAGGAAGTCTACAGCCACGCCTTCTACCCCAAAACTTCGATTTTAATGAGTCACGCTCGCGGCGTCATTTGCCTGGCGGCGCAACTCGCGGGCGTGCCAGTCGCCAGCATCTCGGCAAAGCGCATCAAACAATCCGTCACCGGCAACGGCAACGCCAGCAAGCAGCAAGTGCAGCGGGCCGTGCGCCAGCTTTTTCTGCTCGAACGGACGCCGCACCCGCCTGACGTGGCGGACGCCCTGGCCGCCGCGCTCTGCTATGCGAATTCTTTGCGCTTTGGGCAGCCGCGCGGCGCGCCGGTTGCGAAGGGAAGGGTCCGCCCGGCATGATCACGGAAATCACCGGCCAGGTGCTCTATGACCGCATCCAGCGCACGGCGCTGCTGCTGAAGGTGGACGCGCTCTGCTACGAAATTTTCGTCCCCTCCGGCATCGCTTCGCGCCTCCGGCGCATGGCCGAAAGCGAGCGGCCAAATCCGCTGACGCTCTACACGATTTATTATATTGACGGCGGAATCGGCGGCGGCCATCTCACGCCGCGGCTGATCGGATTTCTGGACCCGCTCGACCGCGAGTTCTTTGAGGCCTTTACCACCGTCCCCGGCGTGGGCTTCATGAAGGCCCTCAAGTGCCTGGTGCGCCCCGTCAACGATATCGCTCAGGCCATCGAACGCGGCGACGCGCTGTTCCTGCAAGACCTGCCCTTTATCGGAGCGAAAACCTCCGAGCGCATCATCATGGAATTGCGCGGTAAGATGGCAAAGTTTGCCCTCGCGCCGCGCGAAGAACCCCTTTCCCTCGAAAAAGAATCCACCTCCGAGCTGAAGGCTGAATCCCTCCAGGCCCTCGAGCAGCTTGGCTATTCACGCTCCGAAGCCCAGCGGACGGTGGACGCCATTTTCGCTCATCACAAGAATTTAAAAAGCGCCGAAGATTTTCTGCGCAAAGTGTTTGAGCAATCGCACCCGCCCGCTGGCTAGTGTCGCATAACGGACAATGAGTGGCACAAGCACTGCTTTGTCATGTTGAGCCCTTCGCTTGTCATTCTGAGCGAAGCGAAGAATCCCGGCATTTGGCTCAGGGCAAACTCCGCGAAGCATCCCGGCATTTTTGTTTTCAATCAACTGCGGAGATTCTTCGTCGCCTTCGGCTCCTCAGAATGACACTTTCGGAGTGTGTTACCAATTCAGATGCGCGACATTAGCTAGCAAATCCAAACGAGAATTGCAGCGCAATTACTGTTTACTAATAGGATATATATTATATTGACATATACACTGCGCTCCGCTATGCTGGCTTCGCTTTCGTTCTTCTTCCCATGAGCTACCATCACGGCAGCATCGAAGGATGGTTAATTGCAGGCTTCGGGTTCGGGCTGGTCCTGTTCGTTCGTGGATTCTTGCTCTACCGGAAGTCGCTGCTGGTGCGGGACACTCCTGTGATCCCGGTGCGCAGCGCCGCGATGGGGCTGGTTCAGATTCATGGCCTGGCAACAGGCGAGTCGAAGGTCCCAAGCCCGGTCAGCGGCGCCCCATGTTATGCCTACAAGGTCAAAATCGACCGCTGGCAAGAAGGCAACCGGCGCGGATGGTCGCATTACAGGACGGACGTGAGCGGCACGGCGTTTTACCTTCAGGATTCATCGGGCCGCATCCGCGTCGATCCCGAAGCGGCGGAATTCGACGTGCCTGAAAATTGCCGCCGCGAGATTCCCTCGTCTGAAATGGTCTCAACTTCGGCCGATGCCCTCAGCGCCTTATCCATCAGTGCGCGCGGCGAGCGCGTTCGAACTCTTGCGGCGGGCACGGACGAGTATCTTTTTGTTTATGCCGAGGGCGTGGGCGGCTCTGGAGCGAATCGCTATCGCTTCACCGAATATTGCGTCCTGCCGGGGCAGGAGTATGACATCCTGGGTACGTGCAAGGAAAATCCGAAGCCAGCGGATGCAAACGACCACAGCTTGATTGCGAAGGGCGAAAACGAAACGACATACTTCATCTCGTCAAAAAGCGGCGCTGAACTGGAAAACAGCCTCAATTGGAAATCGACGCTGATGGTGTGGGGCGGCGCGACGCTCGCGGTGGCGTGCGCGGCGACTTGGCTCGCGCGGCACCGCGTCCCGTAAGTCACAGTCAAAAGGAGCTTGGATATGGGTACTTTGGCAACGCTTATTGTGCTGCTCATCATCATTGCCGTGGTTGTCTATACAATCAGCATTTACAATAGTCTCGTCCGTCTCAAAAATGACGTCGATAAAGCGTGGGCCAATATTGACGTGCTCTTGAAAGAGCGCCACGACGAGCTGCCCAAGCTGATCGAAACATGCAAGGGCTACATGCAATACGAGCAGAAAACCTTTCAGCTTGTGACCGAGGCCCGCAGCGCCACCCAGCAAGCATCTACGGTGGAGCAAAAGGCGCAGGCGGATAATATGCTCACCGGCGCGCTGAAAAGCCTGTTCGCCGTCGCCGAAAACTACCCTGAGCTCAAAGCCAATGCCGACTTCACCGATCTTGAGCAGCGCATCACCGCGCTTGAAGAGCGGATAGCCGACCGCCGGGAATTTTTTAACGACAACGTGAACGTGTACAACATTCGCATCCAGCAAATTCCTGACTCTATGCTCGCGGGCCTCATGAACCTTCAGCCCCGTGGTCTGTTCAAGGCGACTGAAGAAGACCGGCGCGATGTCGAGGTGAAGTTTGCTTGAGCTTCTATACAGAGCGTCATAAGTCAGCGACGGTCATTGGCTGTAGCGGCGGCCTCTGGCCGCCGGTCTTTACTATTAAAATCCGGCGGCCAGAGGCCGCCGCTACAGACCCAGGCGCCGCTGACTTATGGCGTTACGTATGGCGAGCGAGCAGTAGCGCGGACCTGCCTTGTTCAGGTCCGCGGCTTGTAAGTTCGAGCGAAGAAAAACCGCAGACCTCAAAGTCAGAGGTCTGCGCTACAGGGTTTGGG
>DASZAE010000216.1:0-8562 GCA_035945515.1 Terriglobia bacterium | reverse complement strand
ACCAGCACCACAGCGTGCGCGATCAGAGAGACGCCGGCAACCGGCGGTTCAGGATGCAGCCCTGCGACCACGCACTCTTCCCTTCTTCAAGAAGCCTTCGTAATGCCGCATGATCAACTGCGCTTCGACCTGCTGAACCGTATCCATGGCGACGCCGACCACAATGAGCAGCGAGGCGCCGCCGAAGTAAAAATGAACCCCAAGCCCGTTCAAAAACCAAGTTGGAAGATGCGCGTCAAACCACGCTCCGCCCAGCCACACCGGCAAATGGTTCACGCGCACGCCCGCAAGCATGACTTCGGGAATCAAGGCTACGAGTGAAAGATAAATCCCCGCTACCCAGGTAATCTTAGTTAAAACGTCATCGACATAATCCGCCGTGCGCTTGCCGGGGCGGATGCCGGGAATGAAGCCGCCCTGTTTGCGAACGTTATCCGCCACTTCGTCGGGGTTGTAAATGATCGATAGGTAGAAGTGGGAGAAAAAGATAATCAAAACGACGTAAGTTAAAGTATAAAGCGGCTCGCCCCAGTTGAACAATGCGAGAAAATCTTGCACAAACTTGCCAAACAACCCGCCCTTCCAGAATAACCCGATGGTTTGAGGAAAGGTGAGCAGCGAAATCGCAAAAATGATCGCCATCACACCGCCGCTATTTACCTTGAGCGGCAGATGGGTGGAGACGCCGCCCATCATGCGGCGGCCCACAATACGCTTGGCATATTGGATGGGGATGCGCCGCTCGCCGCGTTCGAAAAAGACAATAAACGCAGTGATGGCAAGCATAAAAAGCAGCAACAGCAATAAGGTCAGCGGACCCCAGGTGCGGGTCACAAAAACCTTGCCATAGAGATTCCCAATGGCGCCCGGAAGGCCCACGACAATGCCGGCAAAGATCAGCAGCGACATGCCGTTTCCAATGCCGCGCGACGTGATCTGCTCGCCCAGCCACATGATGAACACTGCGCCCGCTGTGAGTGTCAGCACGGTGGTAAAAATAAACCCGATGCCAGGGTCGCGCACCATCGGGAGGTTGCCCTGCACGGTCTCGCGCTCAAGGGCGATGGCAATTCCAAGCGCCTGAAATGCAGCCAAGCCCACGGTCATCCAGCGCGTATAGTCGGTAATCTTACGGCGGCCAAGCTCGCCTTCCTTTTGCAATTTCTCCAGCGTCGGCGAGACCACGGCGAGCAATTGAAGGATAATCTGCGCCGTGATATAGGGCATGATGCCCAGAGCGAAAACCGTCAGGCGGTTGAGGCTGCCGCCCGAAAACATCGACAACAGGCCAAACAGCGTGCCGCCCATCTGATTGGCAAACTGCTCGAAAACCGCGGTATTAATGCCGGGTGTGGGAATGAAGGAGCCGAGGCGGTACACCGCCATCAGGATCAGAGTAAAGCCAATCCGTTTCCGGAGATCGGTGATCTCCCAGATACTCTTGATTGACTCCATCATGCGGGCAAAACCTCAGCCGTGCCGCCGGCCTTCTTGATCTTTTCCAGAGCGGATTTTGAAAAGAGGTGGGCTGATACCGTAAGCGGGGAGTTAAGTTCTCCGCTCCCCAGGATCTTAAGGCCGTCGCCTAACTTCTTAACCATTCCTTTGTCGAACAGCGTCTCAGGGCTAACCTTTTCTCCTGCGCCAAAAGCAGACAGATCGGCTAGATTCACAATCGCGTAATGCTTCTTGAAAATGTTGGTGAACCCGCGCTTGGGCAGCCGCCTTTGCAACGGCATCTGGCCGCCCTCAAACCCCGGGCGGATGCTCGATCCTGAGCGTGACTTCTGCCCCTTCGAGCCGCGAGTGGCCGTTTTGCCGTGCCCAGAGCCCATGCCAAACCCAATGCGCTTCGATCGTTTGTGCGCGCCGCGCGGTGGTTGTATGTTCCCAACGTGTAAGGACATAACGAAGCTACTCCTCGCTTTTTCCCGGCGCGCCGGAATCGGGTGAATCGCTCGCCGGCTGGCCAGCGATCACAGTCTCTTTCTTCTTCCGGACGCGCTTGGCCTTCGCAGCCGGCTCTGGCGTTGCGGCAGGCTCAACAGAACTCATAGACTCAACTGTTTGAGAAGGTGCGACACTCGCCGCCCGGATAGTAAATTCGGGTATCGACGCGTGCGCAGGCTGCTCCGGCCGGGTGGTAATCTCAACCAGGTGCGGAACCTTAGCCACCAGGCCGCGAATCGCAGGATTGTCCTCGAGCTCAACGACATGGTTCAGATGCCGCAAGCCTAAACTCCGGACCATTCTTTTTTGGTGATAGCTGAACCCAATCCCGCTGCGAACCCACCGGACAAAAATCGTTTTGGATTTCTTTTTCGCCATGCCGTCTCCGCTTACAACTCTTCGCGCGCCCTGCCTCGCGCCGCAGCCACAAGGTCCGCGTCGCAGAGCTTCATCAGCGCATCCATCGTCGCCTTCACTACGTTGTGAGGGTTCGTAGTGCCCAGCGACTTTGTCAGAACGTTTTGGATGCCCACCGCCTCAATCACTGCGCGAACCGCGCCGCCCGCGATTACGCCTGTTCCCTCGCGGGCTGGCTTGAGCAGAACCCTGCCTGCGCCGTACCTGCCGAGCACCGCATGGGGAATTGAAGTCGAAGTAATATTGACCTTCACAATCGCCTTCTTCGCTGCCTCAATCCCCTTGCGGATGGCCATAGGCACTTCGCGCGCCTTGCCCGAGCCATAACCAATATGGCCGCCTCCATCACCCACCACCACGAGGGCCGCAAAGCTCAGGTTTTTGCCGCCCTTCACTACCTTGGTGACGCGATTGATCGAAATCACCTGATCTTTAAGCTGCAGAGTATTCGCATCAATTCGATTGGCCAAACAAACTCCTCCTCTAAAACTTCAGGCCGCCTTCGCGCGCGGCGTCGGCAAACGCCTTGACCCGTCCGTGGTAAGCATAGCCGCCTCGGTCAAACACCACTTGCTCAATCCCCGCAGACTTCGCCCGCAACGCCAGCGCCTTGCCAACCACCTTGGCGGCTGCAATATTGCCGCCGGTCTTGAGGGTCTGCTTGACTTCAGCATCGAGCGACGAGGCTGAAACCAGCGTCCGGCCCGCCTTATCGTCGATAATCTGGCCGTAGATGTGGCCGAGAGAGCGGTAAATATTGAGACGCGGCCACTGCGCCCGGCGCCCAATCCTCTTGCGAATCCGCGTGTGGATGCGGCGCCGTGTAACGTCCTTTGAAGCCCATTTTAACATTTTGACTTTGCCTGCCCGATGTTTGACAAAACGCAGTTCATGACCTCGACAATGCCTGAACTGCTTAAAAACTATTGCTTGGCCGCTCCGCTGCCCGCTGCCGCCTTGCCAGCCTTTTTCTTTAGCCGCTCGCCCGTGTAGCGGACGCCTTTGTTCTTGTAGGGATCAGGCGGGCGCAGTTGGCGAATATCCGCGGCAAGCTGCCCCACCCGCTGGCGATCCGCTCCCCGGACAATCAGATGCGTCTGTTTCTCAACGCTCACCGAGAGTCCCTGAGGGATGGGAAACTCTACCGGATGAGAATATCCAAGCGTAAAAACCGCCGTTTCGCCCTTAACTTCGGCCCGGTAGCCAATGCCCACAATATCGAGATGCCTTTCAAATCCTTCGGTGACGCCCCGCACCGCGTTGGCCACCAGGCTGCGGACCAAACCGTGCAAGGCCGGGTCAGCATGGTCATCCCGCCTCGCCACCAGATTCCCATCCTGCTTTTCCATCCGGATTCCGGCAGGAAGCGGAACCTGGAGCGTTCCTTTCGATCCTTTGACCGTTACCGACGACGATTCAATCTGGATCGTAGCGCCGGAAGGCACCGTAATAAGCTTATTCCCAATCCGCGACATAGTTCTTCTTTCCCTGCACTAAAAGTCCGCCGTGGGGCCGGCATCCGGTTGATGGCCGCGCGCCTTAGGATTCCCGGCGCACCGTATTAAGAAATATTGCAAAGCACTTCCCCGCCTAATCCCGCCTTGCGCGCCTTCTTGCCCGTCATCAACCCCTTTGAAGTCGTCAGAATGTTGATGCCCATGCCGCCCATTACGCGCTGGATTTCATCCGCGCCAACGTAAACCCTCCGACCGGGCTTCGATACGCGCTCGATGGTTGAGATAACGCTTTCGCCGGCTGGATTGTAGCGAAGCGTCACCCGCAAAACGCGCTTCTTTTCTTCTTCACCTGTCTTGTAGCCGCCAATAAAGCCTTCCTCTTTCAGAATGGCGGCAATGCCAATCTTCAGATTGGAGGCGGGCATGTCCACCCGCTGGTGCCGGGCGCGAATGCCGTTCCGGATTCGCGTCAGCATATCGGCAATAGGATCTGTAACCGCTGCCATAGAACTCCCTGCTCAAAACTAAAAAATGAAAACTAGAAGTCAGAAACTAGATTTTGAACCCGGCTACCAACTCGATTTCGTGACGCCCGGAATATCCCCGCGCAGCGCGAGCTGGCGGAAGCACAGCCTGCACATTTCAAACTTGCGCAGAAAACCGCGCGGGCGCCCGCAGATGCGGCACCGGTTCCGGCGCCTGATCTTGAACTTGGGCTTCTTTACAAGTTTCGCCATTTGCGATGTTCGCGCCACGCTTTATCCTCCCGCCTTTTCACCCGCAGCTTCTTCAGCGGGGCGCCGCCGGGTTTCCTGGCGGAACGGCATCCCAAGATGCCGCAATAACGCAAACGCTTCGGCGTCGGTCCGGGCGTCTGTCACAATGGAAATATTCATTCCCTTGGCCTTGTCAACTTTGGAATATTCGATTTCGGGAAAAACCAACTGGTCTTTCAATCCCAGCGTGTAATTGCCCCGCCCGTCAAAAGCGCGCGTCGAGAGGCCACGAAAGTCGCGGACGCGCGGCAGCGCAATGTTGGTGAGGCGGTCAATAAATTCGTACATCACGTCGCCCCGCAGCGTGACCATGGCGCCAATCGGCATATTTTTGCGCAGCTTGAAATTGGCGATCGACTGCCGGGCGCGCGTGATCACCGGCTTCTGGCCCGTGATCGCTCCCAGTTCATGGCTGGCCGAATCGAGCAGTTTCGCGTTCTGGATCGCCTCGCCCAGCCCCATATTGATGACAACCTTGCGCACGCGCGGCACCGCCGCGACGTTTTTGTACTTAAACTCCTTCACCAGCGAAGGCACTATCTCTTTCTTGTATCGTTCTTTCAGCCGTGGAGTCATTTTAAAAAATCAGAAATTCGAGATTAGAAATCAAACCGGTCTCTGCGAGGCTTCTTTTCTGCCTTTACCGGTCAAGCACTTGTCCGCATTTAACGCACACGCGGACCTTCTTGCCTTCAGCTTTTTCGCGGTGTTGAATCCGGGTTGGCCCGCAGTCGCCGCAAATCAGAGCCACATTCGACGCGTGAATCGGCCCTTCTTTTTCTAAAACCCCGCCGCGAATCTGCTTGTTGGGGTTCGGCCGCGTATGACGCTTGATCATGTTGACGTGTTCGACGTAAAGCCTGGTCTTGCGCGGCTCAACGTCAAGCACGCGGCCTTCCTTGCCCTTATCGCGCCCGGCAAGAATCCGGACCGTGTCATTCTTGCGGATATCAAGACCTCTGGCCATCACAGAACCTCCGGCGCGAGCGAAACAATCTTCAGAAACTTCTTTTCCCGAAGCTCACGGGCCACCGGACCAAACACGCGCGTGCCCACAGGCTCATTGGCGTCATTGATCAACACCGCGGCGTTTTCGTCAAAGCGGATATAACTACCGTCCCGCCGCCTCTGTTCTTTTCTCATGCGCACGATGACCGCCTTAACCACTTTCCCCTTGGGAATCGCGCTGTCGGGCGCCGCTTCCTTCACCGCTGCGGTAATGACGTCGCCAAGGCCGGCTTGAAGTCCAACATCGCCGCCCAGCGGAAGAATGCACGAAATTTTGCGAGCTCCAGAGTTATCCGCGACCCGGAGCATGGTCCGCATTCCAATCATTGATCACTCTCCGGCAACGCATTCACAGGCGGAGCAGCCAATGGGTTCGCCCGCGAAATAAATTGCACCACGCGCCACCGCTTCCGGGCGCTCAAGGGGCGCGTTTCCTGAATGCGCACCCAGTCCCCCACGCCGCACTCGCCCTTCTCGTCATGGACCAGAAACTTCTGGCTCCGGCGCACCACCCGTTTATAAAGCGGATGAATCGTCTGCCGGTCCACTGTAACGACGACGGTCTTCTGCATCTTCGCGGCCGTCACCATGCCGATCTTTTCCTGCCTTCTCCGCGTCACTGCTTCTTCCATAGGAACCATCCAACACCTTCACGCCAGTCTCGTTAATTCTTTCCCGGCTTTGCCTTAATTTCGATCTCGCGCCGCAAAGTTTTCGCCCGGGCAATATCTTTGCGCAGCACGCGGATTTTCGAGAGCGTCTCGGTCTGCCCGTTCATAAGCTGGAACTTCAGGCGAAACAATTGCTCGGAAAACTCATGCTCTTTCTGCGCCAGCTCCACATCCGTCCACTCGCGCATTTTCTCGGCTTTCATTCCTAAGTCACTCTCCCAACCGCCCGCTTCGCGCTCTTGAAAACCATAACCACAACCGGGCAGTTTAATGCGCCGCTGTGCGGCTGATAAATTGCGTTGGCAGAGCCAGCTTGTGGCTTGCCAGCCGCATTGCCTCGCGGGCATCGGCTTCGCTGACGCCTTCCATCTCGTATAAAATCCGGCCCGGCTTCACCACCGCGACCCAAAATTCGGGAGCGCCCTTGCCCTTGCCCATGCGGGTTTCAGCAGGCTTCTTGGTCACCGGCTTGTCAGGGAAAATTCTGATCCAGAGCTTGCCGCCGCGCTTAATGAAACGCATGATCGCTACGCGGCCGGCTTCAATCTGGCGGGCCGTGACCCAGCCCGCTTCAAGCGTCTTGAGCCCGTAGTCTCCAAAAGAAAGCGTTGACCCGCGCCACGCCTTCCCGCGCATACGCCCGCGCTGTTGTTTGCGATATTTGACTTTCGAGGGCATCAACATAGGATTTCAATCCATACCACTTAACTTCGCCGCCGCAACGGCAGCCATTCTAAACAACTGCGGGAGGAGCAGCAGGAGCCGTTTCGGCCGCCGGCCGCGCTTCCGCCGCGGCTTTTTCCGGGCGTTTTTTCTGCTCCAGAATTTCTCCGTTGTATATCCAGCACTTGACTCCGATCACGCCGTAGGTAGTTTTCGCTTCCGCCAACCCGAAATCGATATTGGCACGCAGTGTATGCAGAGGCAGCCGGCCTTGCAAATACCACTCCGAACGCGCAATCTCAGCCCCGTTCAATCGCCCTCCGCAGCGCACTTTGATCCCCTTGCATCCGAAGCGCAGCGCCGAATCCACTGCCTTCCGCATGGCTCGCCGGAAAGCAACTCGCTTTTCAAGCTGCAGGCAAATCGCCTCCGCAACAAGCTGCGCGTTAACTTCCGGACGCCGTACCTCTTGAATACTGATAGGGAGCACCTCGCGCCCGGTGCGCTTCTGGATTTCCTGGCGCAGCCGGTCTATTTCAGCCCCTTTGCGCCCGATGATAATTCCCGGCCGCGCCGTGTAAATCGTAACCTTAAGCTTGTTCCCAGGGCGCTCAACTTCAATCGACGCCACGCCTGCGCTTTGCAATTCCTTCTTCAGGCGCTTTTTCAACACCAAATCTTCGTGCAGGAGGTCTGCGTAACCCTTCTTCGCAAACCAGCGCGATTTCCAGGTCTTGTTGTACCCAAGACGGAAACCAAAGGGATGTACTTTCTGGCCCACTTAAAGCCTCCTTGCGCTAAGCCCAGCCGTGCGTTATAAAAGCCGCCGGATATCTATTCTTCTTCCTTCAAACGGACAACCAACGTGATATGACTCGTTCGCCGCTGGTAGCGGTAAGCCCGACCCTGGGGCGCCGGGCGAATCCGCTTCACCCTGGGCCCGTCGTTCACATAAGCCTGCGCCACCACCAGGTCCTCAACATCCACATGCTCTGACTTCTGCTCGGCATTGGCGATTGCCGAGCGCAAGGTTTTTTCCACTTCTCTCGTGATCCGCTTTTTCGTGAATTGGAGAATGTTGATCGCCTCGCCAACTTGACGGCCGCGGATCAAGTCCACCACCAAGCGGGCTTTTTGCGGCGAAACTCTCAAATATTTTGTTGTCGCTCGAGCTTCCATGATCCTCAGCTTCTCTTAATTTACCTTCCGCGCCGAAACCCTTCAATCAACTCGCAGCCGGGGCGCTCGTAGCAGCCGGCTTAGCCGGCGCTGCAGCGGACGCCGCCCGCTCCGCGGCCGATTTCACGCTATGCCCCTTAAACGCCCGTGTGGGCGCAAATTCTCCGAGCTTATGGCCCACCATGTTCTCGGTAATATAAACCGGAATAAACTTTTTACCGTTATGCACCGCGATAGTGTGTCCCACCATTTCCGGAAAAATCGTCGAGCGCCGCGACCAAGTCTTAACCACCTTTTTCTCGAATCGCCGGTTCAGCAGCTCGATCTTTTTCATGAGGTGGCCATCCGCGAACGGCCCTTTTTTGAGTGACCTGCCCAAAGTTCCTCCCTTTATTTCTTCTCGCGCCGCTTGACGATGAACCGGTCTGTCTGCTTGTTATT
>DASZAE010000215.1:0-12299 GCA_035945515.1 Terriglobia bacterium | reverse complement strand
CCCGCGCTGAGGGCTCGTGTGCCAGCTACAGGCGCGAAGCCTCAATGGGGCCAAGCTCTTTTGGGCGAGGCGTTCATGTGGGGATTCGCGCTAGCCATCGCTGCTTTCGGCATCACGCTCAACCGCTACGTCCTGTGGAGTTTGCTCGGAGCGGCTCTGCTGATCTTCTTGGAGCAGCAGATTGTCCATAACCTGCGCAGGAAACGCGCGCCGACGGCGGCATAGTCGCTTTGTTTCTTCGGTCGAACGACGCAGCGATACGGGAAGTGAAAGTATGCGGGATCGGGGGTTACATTCTCTGGGATACCGCTCGTTGGGCGGCCTTAACAGTAGTTGCTTGCAGGGATAAAGTTTGGCACCACTGGCGCCACGCGCATTCCAATGCTTCGGGCCTATATTGCTGTGTTCTCAGTATTGCTGTTGATGACGATGCTAGCGGTAGATCCAGGGCTTGCAGGGGAGCGCGCATCCGGGCGCAGGAGCGGCGTGCTTTTTGACAATCGGCAACGGAGCGGCTAGGCGGAAGTGATCGCAGACGTCTCTCACAACAACTGAATGCAAGGTAGAAGCTCAACTATCGTAGAGGCGGAGTGAGAGCGCCACGAAGTGAGGTGTACTGCCCCATGAACAAACTAGCCTGTGCGTGTATTGGCGCTTTGATTCTGTGTGCGGCTTCGCTCGCTACAGCCCAAACGAAGACCGCAATACAAAATAAGGATCTCACAGTGCGCGTGAGGGCGCAGGACGGCGCTTACGAAATCGTATCGCGCGAGCTTCCGCGCCCCGTGCTGATCTCGGATGTGGGCGCGGAAGTGGACCACCAATGGGTGCGCTCCTCGGCATATCCTCACCATGAAATCTCGGTGTCATCGTTTCAGGACGCAATGGGCAGTGGAAAGGCGCTGACCATTTCCTTCGCCGGACTCAACGACAAACCGGATTTGATCTGCGTGCTTCGGCTTTACGACGAGCAGCCTTACGGCGATATCAGTGTTGAGGTGAAGAATTCGACCGAGAGTGGCGTAACCGTTCAAGCAATCCGGGACGTCGATGCGCTTGGCCAGCCCCGCATTGACCTCGGCGGCGCCGAGAGTGAGGATCGCGTGCTGGCCGAAAGTGAGAGCGAGGACCCCTCCGTCCACATCGGCGGCTTGCAAGAAGCGCCTCATCAAGAGTATCGCGGAGTGCGCGCGGTTCTTGTCTATAACCTGGCCAGCAAACAGAGCGTGCTGCTCTCAGCGCTCACCGAAGACAGGTTTCTTACCGTTGCAAATCTACGGGTGGGTCATAACTCCTCCGGTGCAGCGCAAATCGCTTCATTCACACTCGATTCGACCGGAACGACGCAGATCGTGCTGCGCCGGTCACCTGTGGCGGCCGCGCAGCAAGTCGAGTTGAGTCTTCCGGTCGCTCCGGGACAGTCGCTCCACTCGGAACGCGTGATGTTCGCGGCCGGGCGGGACTATCTGAGCCAGCTCGAAAATTACGGAGCGGCGATCCGCCGCCTCCACCACGTGCATTTCACGCAGAAAGACGATCCGATGGGGTGGTGGAGTTGGACGGCCTTCTATGGGGGACTCAATCAGGGCGAATCGCTTACGAATGCGCAGTGGCTGGCGGCGCACTTGAAGCCGCTCGGCTATGATTACTTCCACATTGACGAAGGATATAACTACGCGCGCGGCGAATATACTACGGCGAACGCCACTCAATTTCCAGGCGGAATGTTGCCGCTTGAACACAAGGTCTGTAACCTGGGTCTCGTGCCCGGCATTTGGACGGCGCCGTTTGAAGTTTCAGAGCGGTCATGGGTTTACGAGCAGCATAAAGATTGGCTCGTCCACGACTCGCGCGGCGCGCCGATTTTTATCGGCTATGTTAACCGGAATGCAGACCGGCTCTACGTACTGGATACGACTAACCCGGGAGCGCAAGCCTATCTCCGTCAAACCTACCGCACGCTGACGCGACAGTGGGGCATCCGATACATCAAGCTCGACTTCATGGATTCGAGCGCGATTGAGGGCTACCGTTATCGGCCTAATACCACGGCGCTTGAGGCGCAGCGGATTGGGCTGAAAATCATCCGGCAGGCTGTGGGAAGCGATGTGTTGCTCGATAAAGACGGCAGCATGATGCTGGCCCCCGTCGGCTTTGTCAACGAAGGCCGCGTCGCCCCGGACACCGGACACTCGTTTTCCGCCAGCCGGGACGCGGTGTCAAATATCGCGAGCCGTTTCTACATGAATAGGAATTTCTACGTCAGCGATCCGGACGCCTTCTCGGTCTCGCGGGAAATCGAGCCGCAGCAGCACTGGCACGAATCGGCGTCGGGATTGTCCCTTGACGAGGCCCGAGTCCAGATCGTGCTCGCGGCGGTCGCCGGAGGAATGTACGAGATCGGCGACGACTTGCCGACGCTCGGTTCCGAGCCCAAACGTCTAGCATTGGTGAACAATCAAGAACTTATCGAGATGAACCGGCTGGGACGGGCGGCCCTGCCCTTGGATTTAATGACCTTCAGGCCCGAAGACGAACTACCCAGCGCCTTTTACCTGCGTGAGGACCAGCGGCAAGCCATGCTGGCAGTTTTCAATTGGACCGGGCAGCCTCGCTCGCACGAGTTCACGATGACTGAACTTCATCTTCCTGGTTCCCCGGCTGTTCAGGCTTTCGACGTGCTGAACCACGACGCTTCGGTTGATCTCGTGGGCGCATCGCTGAGGCTTGTAAATGAGCCGCCTCACTCTGTGCGGCTGATCAAGCTGGTGGACACTGCGGTTCCCGCTGCCGCCCCCGCGGTCAAGGCGGAAGTGCCATCCGCCGGCCGCGCGGGTGATGAGCTGTTGGTCTCCGCCGAGGCCGACAACAGTCCCGTTCCTGCACTCTCCTATCGCTGGAGCTTTGGAGATGGCACCGGAGCTATGGGAAGCCACGTGGTTCACACATACACTCACCCAGGAACTTACGTCGTGAAGCTCGAAGTCGCGGGCATCGATGGAATTCCTGCGCAGCAAAGTTTTGCCCTCAAAATCACGGGCCTGGCAACCACGCGCTTCAATCTGAAGGATAACCGCCGCTATGAGCCAGGGGAGAGTGGTAGTTCCATCGGAAAAGAATGAGCGGCCGGATCGGGCGCTGGGAATGACTCGGCGGATTTGATTTCTTGAATTTGACGCGGCTGCCTCCGGTAGCCTTCTATTCGGCCCTCATAATCGCAAGCAAGGCTTGGCGCGGGGCGAGAGGAGCGGCGACGCGAAGGAGTGCGTAGGATTCTGGCAGCCTATCGAGAGTTGCTCGTTCTGCCGCGCAGCTCCATTAAAGTTTGATAAAGTAGCTGGGCCGGATCACTAAAGCAGTGCCTATTTCCAAACGCAAGACCATTTTTTCGCCTCGTACCCCTTTGTAGGCGTTATCCGGCCGGTCCGGAATTTGCATAAAGGAGCATCTCGTGCTGACACGCCGCCGCTTTCTAGGATATTCAGCTCTATCATCTGCCCTGGTGACGTCGGGCCCGCTTCTCCGTTCAGGTCTTGGCCAAGCGCTGCCAAGTTCGGCCGAGGCTCCGTTGCGCCTAGCCGTGCTGGGGAGCGTCTATCACCTCGGATCGAAGTTGCAATCGATCGCTGATCGCTTTCTGGTGGGTTATCCCTTCGAGGGAAACTGGCACACGCCGAACGTGCAGGTTGTCTCTCTCTATGTGGATGCACTGGCGCCGAAGTTCCGTGGTCCGGAGGCGTTCGCGGAAACGCTGAAAGCGGAACGCGCCGCTGCGTCCCTCCGCGCGCAGGGAATTGCAGCCGCGCAGCCTGCCCTGGCGCCTCAGCGCCCCGAAACAGGACCGTCGCATCCGCCGGTTGGGCAAAGCGTAACCGGGCAGTTCGGGCGGCGGCGGCTAGCCTCCCAGGCGCCTGGGGCGCCCGGACCGATGAGCGATCTGAGCGTGGCGCGCTCGAGACAGTTCGGTTTCCGGCTCTGCCGTAATATTCCTGAAGCGCTGCGGTGCGGCGGCGAACGGCTCGCCGTGGACGCTGTGCTCGCCGTGGCCGAGCAGGGCGATTATCCGAGCAACAACAAGGGGCAGACTTTGCTTCCCTCTTATGACTTTTTCCAGCAGTGCGTGCAGGTTTTCGAGGAAGAGGGACGCGCTCTGCCTTATTTCAATTATGGGCAACTTTCCTTCAGCTTTTCGGAAGCGCGGCGGATGGTGGCAACGGCGGAGCGGCTCAACTTTCCCTTGCTTGCTGGGTCTTCGCTGCCGGTCACTTGGCGCCTGCCGGACGTGGACATACCGGAGGGAGCGCACGTGCAAGAGGCAGTAATGGTTGGCGTGGGCGCGGCGAACGGAGGTGATTTCGGCGCGCTCGAAGCTATGCAGTGCATGCTGGAGCGCCGAAGAGGTGGCGAGACCGGTATAAGAGCGGTCCAGTTGTTGGAGGGCGACGACGTGTGGGCCGGCGGTGATTCGGGACGGTGGTCCAAGGAACTGTTGAGTTCAGCCCTATCCCGCAGCGACACCCCCCTGGGGCTCACTTTGCTTGATGGCCGCACGCAGGACCTCGTGGCCTCTGGAGTGCTCCCTCAGTTGGTTAAGTCCCCGTCGGCCTACTGTATCGAATACTCCGACGGGACGCGCGCCACGCTTCTCATGCTTGATGGCGCGGTGATGGATTTTAACATCTCGGCGCATTTGGCAAGCGGCAGGCTCGTTTCGACTCAGTTCTTTCTCCCACCAACACCCGATGTGACGGACACGGCGTGTCTGGCGGCAAAAATCGAGCGGATGTTCATGACCCGGAGAGCGCCCTATCCCGTGCGGCGCACCTTATTGACCTCCGGTCTGCTAGAGGCGTGTCTGGATTCGAGGCGGCGGCTGAACCAGCGGTTGGAGACGCCAGAGTTGGCGGTGAGCTATCAGCCGCCGGAACAATCGCAGTACGCCCGCGCCTGAGGCTGCATCACTCTCGCCATCGGGCCGCGTGCGCATCGTCAACATGCAGTCGCTAGAGCGTCGCATCAGACCGCAACTTGAGTGATCTGGCGGAAACAGCGCAGCAGATTCTCTCCCCAAAACTTCCTGATTCTCTGTTCGGAGTAGCCTCGACGCACCATTGCCTCCGTGACCAGGGGCAGATCCCGAACGTCGCGCATGCCGCGCAGCAGCGTGGGGCCGCCATCGAAATCGCTGCCGAAACCTACATGGTCTTCCCCCGCCATCTGGATGGCTCGATCCACTACAGTGATCCATTCGTTCGGAGTGAGTAGGATAGATTCGGGCGCCGGGAAACCAGGCATTGGGAACTGTGGCGCCACAAGTTTATCCACCTCATAGATCGTTTTCCCGGCGACCAACTGAGGAATGCTAGATGTGTCCCAAAATGTCTTGCGTTCGTGCGCAGTGCGGTAAGCGTACTCTTTCGGGTTATTGAATTCATTGGCGGTCCGAAAGCCGATCATGCCGCCGCGAGCTGCCATCTTCCGCAACACCCAATCGGGCATATTCCTGGGAATGTTGACCACATCGCGCAGCCCGTTGTGCGTCGCGATCACCGGGCCATTGCTGGCGTCGATGGCCTGGGACGCCGCGGCGTCCGAGGCGTGCGAAACATTGATCACCATACCCAGGCGGTTCATTTCGTGGACCACTTCGCGCCCATGGGCGTCGAGACCGTGCACCGAGGCCGGCGAACAGCAGGCATCGGCGTAGTGTTGGTCCCAGTTGTGCGCGGAGAGCTGTGCCGAGCGCAAGCCCAGCCGATGGAGATCGCTTAGCACGCCAAGATCGCCGTCCAAATCGTAACTGCCCTCGATATCGAGCACCGCAGCAATCTTACCTTTAGCGCGAATCCGGATCACATCATCCGCGTTCAGCGCAAGCGCGACTGTGTCGCGGTTCATCTCTAACTGATGGAGGGCCGCATCGATGCGGCGCAGCGCCTGCTTCGTTTCGAAACGGCTCGGATAATACTCTTCGGGCACGAAAACGGAGTAAAAGAAGGCGCCTACCCCGCCTTCCTGAGCCCTGGACAAATCCCATTGCCCATCATTTTTACGCGTGCCGATGCTGCCTCCATGATAAAACTCGCGATCACCAGCATGAACGTGCCCATCGAAGATGAGCGCACGCTTATGGATTTCAAGTGCGCGTGTGGAGATCTCGGGAGCGGCCATTTTAGACGCTGAACCCATCTTGGCGTCCAAGCGTGGGAGAGACATCAGCATGGCAGGTGCCGACGCGGTATATCCAAGGAACCGGCGGCGGGTGAGCACTAACTTCTCCAAAACGTGGATTCAGGACTTGGCTGGTAACTCACCGCTAACTGGGGTGTTCCAACGCGCTGCAGGCCCTGGAAAATGCTATCGACCCCGGCGATCACAAGGCCGGAAGTGAGCAGCGTCCGCTCGATCGGATACTGCGACTTGCCCGTGAGGAACATCATCTCGGCATTGTGCACGAGCGGGCTGAAGAAACTCGCCAGTGTTGTGCGGCCGTCGGGCATCGGCAGATACATCTGGGTGGAAAAAGGCTTCGACTGGCCTTCGATTGCTGCTGCAAAGGTAAAGTCCCGTACCAGTCCATTCATAAGCAGCATCGTGCAGCGTAGTCCGTCGCGATGCTGGTAATGATATGCGGTTGGTTCGGTCATCAAGGTTCGCATCTGCTCGATTGTGGGGAATACATCGGTGAAAACGGAGCTCGCGGGCATGAGTGTAGAACTCCTGCTCAGCGCCGCTTTCATCAGGGCGTGGGACCACACACCCTGCTCGTAGGCCTTCCAGAAGCTTTCCCCCTGATAAGCCTGCAGCCACTCGACTCCGGTTTCGCCGCCCTGTCGCCGCTCTACCATGCATTGGATTGTTTCGAGAACATGGAAATCGTAGCTATCCACGCCCCCGTAACCGATGGCGAGAGCCTCGTGAACGGTGGCGCCGGTAGGGAACTCAACCGATGGGATTCGCCATGTCACCGCCAAGCTTGAGCCGCCCTGAAGCGGAAAACCCATCTGGCGCGATGTGTCGACCATCTGCTTTGAGTGCGGCCAGCTCCAGGAAGCGAGTTGCTTATCGTTGAAATACGGCACTGCGCGCCCGCTGGTCCGGAAGACATCCACGACCTCCTCAAAGAAACGGAAGTGCGGCTGCTCGGCTTGACCTTTTACGGTGCGCGGATAGCTGCCGTGCTCGCCGACCGCCACTACGCCGTCCACCGCCAGCTTGCCGGTGCCGAGTGTTATAGCCTCGCTGATAGTGGGATAGACCTTCAAGCCATGATGCCGCTCCACAAGTTCCTGGGTCAGATCACCTTCGCCGCGCTGATCGACGTAGAGACCCACTAAATCCATCTCCGGGTGATGATACCTGCCCTCCCAGCCGTAGCCGTCAAGGAAACGGCCGACGATGTGCTGCGGGTGCGAATATAGGCGGATCGCGGTTACTACTGCCGCGAGCTTGGGGCGTTTGACCGGAGGCATCTTGTTAGTCTGTGCGGCCGTGGGCGGCGCGCGAACTTAAGCCGCTAGAACGTCAACCTTCCCATAAACTGGATTACGCGCGTCGGGTTGGTCCCTGCCAAAGTGGTGATATTGCCAAACGTCGATGAGCCAAACGTCGCTCCGGGCACACCGAAAGTCGGATGGTTTAAGATGTTAAACGCCTCACCCCTAAGCTGAAAGTTGAATCGCTCCCCAAACTTGAAATTTTTGTCGAGGGCGAAATCCAGATCCGCAAAGCCAGGACCATAGAGCATATCACGCGCCATATCGCCGTAGGTTCCCGCCGCTGGCTGCGCGAAGGCCTGAGACGCATTGGTGATGCATGCCACGAGACGGGCGCCGCATTCGTTGATCGGTGTGCCGATGAGATTAGGCCGCTCTACCCCCGTCCTGCTGGTGTTCGCAGGGTCGCCCGCGACCACCACATTGAATGGCGTGCCGGATTGGATGGTGAGAATGCTATCCACGTTCCAGCCCTCCGCCAGCGTCCGCACCAAGCCTTTGGAGCCGGTGAAAAACGGAAGCTGATAAACGAGGGTTGCGACGAAGCGTTGGGGAACGCTCAGGGTCGAGTTGCCGTAGTCAAGAGCCCAGTTATAGGGATCCATAGGCGCGCCGCCATCGTTCGAGTCTTGGCTGATATCCAGGTCGTGTGACCAGGTGTAAGACATCGTCATGGCCAAGCCGTGATGGAATCGCTGTGTCAGTATTGCGTTCAGCGCGTCATAATTCGACCAAGCCTGATCCGCAAGATCACGAATGCTGCCAAACGACTGATTAGGTCGGTCAGCAGCCATGAACGCCTTGACGCCGGGTTGCGGCTCGTTGCTATACCAGCTTGTGTCAAGGTGATAGGTGTGGCTGCCAATGTACTGAACGTCGAGGCCCGCATTGGACCAAAGCGACCGTTCTACATCGAGGCTCCACTGGTTCATTGTCGCTGGCGGCATATAGGCATTAAGCGTTACAACGCTAACCGTGTTTGCCGCCGGCTTGGCCGCCGAGCCTCCCCCCGAAGGGTTAGCGAAGCTTAGCTCGGCGCTCGGAGAAGTATTGAAGACGGCCGCTGACGACATCGGCGGATTCGTATCCAGCAGCGTATAGCTGTTGGTCTGGTTGGGGTTGTAGAAGATGCCGAAGCCCCCCCGCACGACCCAGGCTTTGGTGACGCGATAAGCAAAGCCCACCCTCGGCGCCCAGCCCAGGCGCCACGGTTTAGTCAAGGGGTAATTCGGGGCGGGAACGTTGGTGGGAATTAGAGCGGTCTCGGTGGCGTTGAGGATTGTAGCGTAGCCCGTTGGGCTTACCGGCACAGTATCCAGTTCGTAGCGCAGGCCTAAATTCAAAGTGAGTTTCGAGGAAGCGGCCCATTTGTCTTCAAAGTAGAAGCCGTCGCGCCACTGCTGGCCGGAGCCATTAACCTCGGGGGCGGGTGTATTGACTACCTGCGGCAAGCCGAGCATGAAATCGGCTGGCGCGCCGGCGGCGCTTTTTGGAGAGCTGATCGTGCCCGTGAACGAAAATAATCCCTGGGGGTCGTTCACCGCCTTGCGGGTGGTGAGAAAGCGATCAAGGTCAATGCCCGCGACGATGCTGTGCGCGCCGCGGAAAATGCTCACGGCATCCGAACTTACCCAAGCCGTGTCGCCCTGAAACCAGTTGGTGCCACCATTGCCAGCGCCCGTGTATCCGGAGATGGAGATGACAGGAATGCCTGGATTGGCGGGCATATAATTGAAAGCGCCATTTCCTCCAATCGCGCCGTCCAATGCCTGAGCAGTTGCGTCGGTGCCGGGTACTTCATAGTAGGCGCTGGCGAACGTGGTATCGAACCGGTTGCGACCGATGTGGAAGTCATTGATGATGGCTGGCGAGATAATCTGCGTGTAATCCACCACGAAATTGCTTTGTGTATTCGGGCTGTATGTGGCGTCGTTGGGGAAGGCTGCGCCGAGGAAGGGCGATCCAGACTGGTAGCCGTAGCGGAAGGAAAGACGCGTCTTGTTGTTGACATTCTCGTCGATCCGCGTCAGGTACTGATTGAAGTTGCTCCTTGATTCGGTGGGCACCACTAAGTTATTGATCAGGGCAAAACCGCTGGCCGTGCTGGAACTTGGCACGTTCGGCTCGGGAATGACTTTCAAGAATTGCTGGGCGGCAGGCGAGATACATGCCGGCGCGATGATGTTGCCCGACACGCAAGTTGGATTGTAGATGTCCGTAAGTGTCGTCTTCGGCAACAATTCCGTAAAGTTGCCCTGTCGCATCAATGGCGTCATGACCGTGTATGTGTCCGTCGGCGTCTGGTCGTTCCGGAGGCCCTGGTAGTCGAACATGAAAAAGGTCTTGTCCTTGCCATTATACAAATGGGGAATCACCACCGGACCGCCGAGCTCGGCGTTGTACTGGTTGAAGTGGTATGGCTCCTTGGCGATCGGCACCGCGGAGAAATCAAAAGTATTGGCGTTGAGAGCCGTGTTGCCGAAATTCTCAGAGAAGCTGCCGTGAAGCTGGTTCGTGCCGCCCTTGGTCACCTCGTTGATGTGCACACCGAGGTAGTTGCCGTATTGTGCCGAGTAAGTTCCCGTCAGCACATTGACTTCCTGCACTGCGGCGGGATCGGGACGGAAGTTAACCGTCATGTAAAGCGCGTTCATCAAGGTGACGCCGTCAAGAGTGACGTCATTCTGGATCTGCCGCGTGCCGGCGCCCTGGAACCGCTCGCCTGGAGGATTTCCCTGGGCATTGTCAGCGTTGAGCATAACGCTCGAATTGATTGTCGCGAGCTTTAGGGGGTCCTGCCCATTGACCGGCAACTGCGCGATATCGGTGGTTGTGATAGTTTGGCCGATCGTAGCGTCGTCGGTGGCTATCGGCGGCGGCGCGCTGGAGACCGTGACGGAGGTCTCAACCGAGCCAACGTGCAGAACGAAGTCGGTGCGCACAGTTTGGTTGTTTTCCACGATGATGTTCGTGTGCACAGCCGTGTCGAAGCCACGCGCGGTCACCGAGAGCCTATACGTGCCAACAGGGATGTAGAGGACGTTGTAAATGCCCGTCCCATTTGTGAGCGCATTATAGGCAACCTGCGTCGCCGTATTTATCGCCTTGACCTTGGCTCCCGGAACGACCGCGCCAGACGTGTCCGTGACTGTCCCGGTCAGGCTTGTAGAAGAGGCAAGTTGGGCTCCGGCCGGCGGCGCGAGGGCCGTGAGCAGCGCGAGTGCCAAAGCGGACGCGAATGATTGGATGTTCATAATTCTTGCGCGCATTCTCATTTTCGCTCTCCTTTAAGGGATTCTATTATTGACCGGACGCAGTATCCACAGGTTGCTTTTGGACTGGGTAGGTGTCCCCGGGATTAGCCAGCGGCCGCGCCCTCGGATGGTCCGGGAATGGTGAGTGATATTTCAGCGTCAAGTCCGGGGGATGTGAAACGCCGGGAGGATTGTTGCCCTGATTCCCCGGCACTTGCACCCAGGGTTTGACGGGGAACGGTGGAGAGAAGCGTTCATAATTCGTGAGCTGACGCTCGAAGCTGTCGGCCATTGAAGGGCAGCGGCGACGGCCATTGAACATTGTCGCGCTTGCGGGACAATGACCGAAGTATTGCGGCCGGGCCTGCTGCCACTCCACCATGCTGAGCCCGGAGGGGTCGTAGAGGATAGCACCGTCTCGAACCGTCATCACATCGGTCAGTTTAGAGTCGCCGCACATGCGCGCATAACCATCATCGTGATAGCAGAACCTGCCGTGCGCGAGTTGCAGCACTGCGATATCCGCATCGGAGCCGGGACTGAGAGTGCCGAGCTCAGGATGATGTATCTCATGTGCCGGATCCACGGTGGTCTGCCGAATCACTTGGTTCAGGGTCTCGCCCATCGCCAGAAACCGCGACATTATGTTCGTCAGGCTGAGCTCCGGGACGTTGCCGAGGTGCAGGTCCGTGGAAATCGAGTCGGGCAAGAAGCCCTGCTGGACCGCTGGGGCCGCATTCCGCCACCAAAAGCTCGCCGAGCCATAGCCGACGTCGAAGATAACGCCGCGGGCGCGAGCTTGCCACATGATCGGATTGACCTTGCCGTTCGGCAAAATGATTGGGAACTGCTGGGCAAAGACATGCGTGTGAATGTCGCCCGGACGCAGCCGCTTCGTGATGATGTCGGCATAGGAGCGGCCGGGAACCGGGGAGGTATCCACCATGATGGGTCTGTGTGTCAGATTGCCGCAGGCGATGGCGTTATCAATGCCGGCCCACGGTGTGGGCGGACTATTCAGATTAAAGCCGGCGCCGTAATGGGCGGTTTTGATTCCAACGATCAGGTTCGGAAATTCATTAATGATCTGAGCGCAGCGGGCGGGGCTCATGTTGTCGGGATCCTGCTCGAGGCCGCTGAACATGCCGTTTTCGACGATATTGAGCCACGAGAGAACTCGCACCTGGGAGTGGTCTGTGACCTGCATCATCTCCTGAATAAAATCGTTGGCGCCGGAAGTGCCCGCGTCTACCATGGTGGTAACACCGGCTGCGAGAGGAATGTCGGTCATGATCCCCTCGGGCACCTCACGATGACGCGAGGACGGGGTAAACCAGTCGAGCGGCGTGCCGCCATTGGCAACGTGGACGTGAATGTCAATCAGGCCAGGCGTAACATAGTAGCCCGTGACATCTACGACCTTGCCAGCCTCATTGGCAGGAATGTCCTTTGCGATGGCGGCAATTCGGTGATCGGCTACTGCCACATCCATGATCGCGTCAATGTGATTGGCGAGGTCAATGACGTGGCCGCCCTTCAAGAGCAAGTC
>DASZAE010000214.1:0-6272 GCA_035945515.1 Terriglobia bacterium | reverse complement strand
CCCAAACCCTGTAGCGCAGACCTCTGACTTTGAGGTCTGCGGTTTTTCTTCGCTCGAACTTACAAGCCGCGGACCTGAACAAGGCAGGTCCGCGCTACTGCTCGCTCGCCATACGTAACGCCATAAGTCAGCGGCGCCTGGTTCTGTAGCGGCGGCCTCTGGCCGCCGGATTTTAATAGTAACGACCGGCGGCCAGAGGCCGCCGCTACAGCCAATGACCGTCGCTGACTTATGACGCTCTGTATAGCAAAAAGTTCGGATTCCTTTGGAGAAACCCACCATGCCCTCGGGAAAGAAAATGGCGGATGAGCGCGATGGAGATTTCGAGATTTATCTGATGCGCCACGGCATTGCGGCTGACCGCGATCCGGGCGGCTCTTCGGATGACTCCAAACGCCCGCTGACGCTTGAGGGCAAGCTGAAGCTGCGCGGCATCGCCAAGGGCCTCCAGCGTCTTGGCGTCGAATGGGACTGGGTGGTCACCAGCCCCCTCAAGCGCGCTATTGAAACTGCGGACGTTGTGGTGGAGGAATTGGGAACCGGCGCGCCCCGAGACCTTTGCGAGGCGCTAATCCCAGGCGATGGCTCCGCGCAGAAGATTTTTTCATTTCTCGCGCAGCACCCGGAGCGGTCGCGCGTGCTCCTCGTGGGTCACGAGCCCTCGCTGAGTGAACTCGCTTCGGAATTGCTGGGCGCGAAGCATGACGCCCGCCTGGCGTTTAAGAAAGGCGGTTGCTGCCTGATAGCCTATGATGAGCTGCCCTCCGCTAAGGCGCCCGGTCTGCTTGAGTGGTGGCTTACGCCGCGCCTGCTGCGCAAGCTGGGCGGATGAGGCGGGTCATTGGCCCAGAAGCTCCACGGGATGGTCTTTCTTCAGTTCCGCCAGCCACTGATCGAGAAGCTGGTTGATGTCCTTCTGCGTAAGAATCTCACGAATCTCACCGCGCACATCTTTAAGAGCGGGCGGCGAGCCTTTTCCGGCGTAGCTTGGGACCAGCGTCTTCTGGTAGTAGTTCTCGATGTCCTGGGCGCTCACGGTGGCGGACGGACGCAACTGCTCGTCGATCATTTGCAGGATTTCGCTCTGTTCTTTGAGCTTGGCCAACAATTGCGGTTCGGTCATGCCGAGCGCGCGAAGAGCAGATTGGAAGGCTGCCTCGTCTTTGAACTTCTTCCGCAGCGCAGTCATTCTCCCGGCGGCGTCGCGGTCAATGGCGTTTGGATCGAAGCGGTATTGCGCCAGCGCCTGTTCGAGCAATTTCTGGTTAATCAGCCTCGACTGCGCGCTCTCCATTGCCGTCGAAGACGGGGGCGCGGACGGCGTTTTCCCGGTCGAGAGGAAAGTTTCAAGCTTGCGCTCCAGCTCGACCTCCCTTTGCGTTACCGGGATGCCGCCTACCGAGGCGACAACGCGATTGAGCGTCACCATGGGCATAGCATCTTGACTGGCAGCTCGCGGAGTAGAGCATACAAAAATCGACGAGACGGACAGCGACATGCTCATGATTTTCCACATATTGCTCCGAGCGAATTCCCTGAACTTGGACGAGGAACCGCCACGCCCTGGATCGCTTTTGCGCGGCTTCAGAAGCTTTGGCCGATGCTGATGAAGTATTGGAACGCGGGTAATCGCAGCACCTCCACTGGCCCCGTCTGCGGCACAATCTGGTATCGGGGAACGTTGAGTCCGTAAGAAAGGTCCAGCCGGACAGGTCCGATGGGAGTTTTATAACGGAAGCCGACGCCCATCGCATCGACATCGTAATTCAGATCGGCGGGCGAGCTTTGAACAAATTTAAGCAGCCGCATTTCGCTGAGGCTGGAGAACACGTTGCCTGCGTCGTTGAAAACGACCACGCCGTAACGTCCCCCGTGAAAGGGCATCCTCAGCTCAAGCGAGTTGACGAAAAGCGCGTTGCCGCCAATTGGATATCCCGTGGCTGGATCGCGCGGCCCGGCCTGGTCAAGCGAAAAAGACCGCAGCGAGTCGCTGCCGCCCGCGAAAAATCGCTCGGCAAGGGGAATCTGGTTGGTGAAGAGCGATCCCGGAGCGCTTATCTGCTGACCGGGGCCATAACTCGTTTCCACCCCGAACTGCGTGTTGCGGGCGAAGATCAAGTGTTGCGAGAAGCGGTGATAGGTAGAGTTCTGGCCCAAGAACCGCACGAAATTTGACGCCGAACCCAGATGCGTCGTCGAAATGCTGCCATCGAGCAGCGAGTAAGAGCCGCGCGTCGCATCTGCGGGGTCGTCACGCGTGTCGTGAATCCAAGTGGATTCAAAACCGGCGTCTTGAACGGGCTGACTCACCAGCGGCACTTCTTCGGGAGCTAGATGAACGTCATAAAGAGAAACCCGCCGGTAATTGTAGCGCCCAAGCAGGAACGTGGAAGGGCTTAATTGTTTCTCGAGCGACAAAGACGCCTGTTCAAGCCGCGAGGTGAACGTCAGCACGTCGCGCGTTTGATAGCCGAGCAGGTCAAAGTGGAGACTGAGCGAAGGCTTATTGAGGAAGTGCGAAAAAAGGTAACTGGTTTCGGCCCCAGTTTCAAGATCGGAGACGCGGCCCCGGAATGAGAACGTCTGGTCGCGGCCGCCTACGTCGATGCGAGTGGCCGAGAGCGAAAGGCGAGGGCTGGCGCTGAACTGGCCTGCAGGCTGGTTGCCCCCAAGGCGCTGCACGTCAAGGCCAAACCCGTAGCCCAGCGTCCAGCGGTCCGCTTCCTGAACGTTGACGAGAACGGTTTTGTCCGTCTCAATGCCGGCGGGGTCCAGAGGCAAGATTTGAACCGAGCTGAAAAGGCCGAGGTCGTACAGCTTGCGCTGCGATTCATACACCTGCGCCTGGCTGAGCGGATCGCCCGGCTTCAGCGTGATCTGCCGGTCGATCACTCCTGTTCGCGTGTGTTGATTGCCAAGCACCACCACGCGCTCAACCTTCTGACGGGCGCCAGGGTGGATGTCGTAATTCACATTCACCTGATGATTCGCTAGATTCGAGACGCGCAGCGCCACGGTGGCTTCATTAAAGCCGTGATCTCCAAAATAGGTGAGGATGGCATCCCGGTCATGGTTGATGATTTGCGGAGAGTAAGGACGGCTGGGCAGCGCCTGCAAGCTAGGGCGGAACTGCTGGATGACGGTTGCGTCGACGCCCTGAAACGCCAGGTCATGGACGCGCGTCATCGGGCCTTCGTCAATAATAAACGTCACCGCCATCTCCCCCTCGGTCATATATTGATGAGGCGTGATATGCGCTTGCAAAAAGCCCTTGGAATGATAGTAAGACGTGAGCGTGCTTACGTCCTGGCTGAGCATTTGTTGGCTGAAAATCCCATGCGGATGAGTGAGGAATTTCTCCGTTTGGATAGTAACGAGTGGAGTGAGCTCGTCTGACGAAATACTGTGGTTGCCCTTGAAATCGAAACTTTCAAACGCCGACCGCTTGCCAAGGTCCACCGCGTAGGTAATGTCGGTTTCGCCCGGATGCACGATGCGCCGCCATTTCGCCTGCGCGGAAAAATAACCCTTGCGCTCAAAATAGCTGCCAAGGTCTTTGGCCCCTGCATCGAGCGAAAGGTCGTCGGTGAGCCCCTCCACGAAAAGGACGGGCAGCGTCTTTGTGATTTGAGACGCCGACATTTTCGCGCCTTCGACATGGACCCGGACAACCGGGCCGGGATTGATTTTAACCAGCAACCGGACTGTGCCGGTCTTCGCGTCATAGACGGCGCGATCCTCATTGGCCACAACTTCGAGATACCCGCGCTTGGAATAGAACCTGCGGATCTCGTACAGCCCGTGCTGAACCTTGGCGGGATCTAGGACCGTTCCGCGCTTCCATCCCGCGACCGATTGAAGGCGCGCGGCGGGGAAATTCGTCTGCCCCGAAAATTCTACGGCGCTGAGTTTTGCAGGCGGACCAGGATCGACCGTGAAAGTGATATCGGCCACTTGATCTGACGGATTGCGCGCGACAGCATAGCGGATTCGGGATTGATAATAAGAGCTCGACTTGAGGAGCGCTTGCATGTTCTGAGTGGCGGTCTCCAGATCCGGCGGCGCGAGGGGCGCGCCCAGCGCCAACCGGGCGCTGCTCAAAAGGGCCGAGACCGTCAGCGCCTTGGATGTCTCGCGCGCGCTGACCCTTCCCACGAAGAAGCGAGCTTTGCCGGTAAACACAAGGATCATGCCGCTCTGATCCTCGATTGCCCCGGCGCTCAGGGTGATGAACCGGCCGGTAGCGTAGAGGTTCTTCAGGCTTTGGTCTACTTGGGCGGCATCGAGCGGTGTGCCGGTTTTTTGGATGATCTGCGAGGTAAAGTTTGAAACGCTCAGAGCCGAGTCGGTGCGCAGCTCAACGCGATGCACTATCTTTCCCCAAAATTGCTGCGCCGCTTGCGCGCCCGCGCGAGGCGCGGCGTAAAAGCCCGAGAAAAGAACGCACCCGAGAGCCATGATGGAGAAGCGAAGCCGCCGGCGGCGCGATGTGGTCAAGAATACACTCTGTAGGTTCGCGCGGCGCGCGCCCTTGCAGGCATTTCCGGTCACGCCCGCGTTCATCTTCGCCACAACTTTCAATCGCTGCTCCTATTCGAAGTTTACAAGAGGGCGGGAGCGGCCTCCAAGGTTCTTCTTAAGTAAACAGGCAAGATGCGCGCAATCGCTTGCGGAACGGCAACGAATGGCTTCAATGCGGAATGTCGTCGTTCTGGATAACAATATGCTTGGATGAGATATGGGGCAGGGTAGGAAGCAGGGCTTCATGAAGCGGATTTATTCTAATTGGAACTAAAGCCATGGGAAAGTTCGATGACAGCGTAAAGTGTCTGCATGACAACTGTAGCGGCGGCCAGAGGCCGCCGCTACAGCCCGGCGGTTTTCCCCGGCGCTTCCGCCGAGGAGAAAACTTGCCAATGGAAGAGCCAAGCGTCTTCCATATATTTTTGCATGTAGTCCCAACCGTGATTGCCGGGACGGAGAGCGAAAACGTGGGGGAAATCATGCTGATTAAGGATGGCGTCGAGCGCCTCGGCGCCGCTTTCGAACCCGTAGCGGTCGTCGGTGCCGCAATCAAAGTAGATTTTCAAGTTAGGAAATTTCGCGGGATCGGCGGCGAGGGCCAGCGGATTGTTGGCATCCCAGTAAGCTCCGTCGGGCGGCGTGCCGAAGTCGCGCTCGAGCAGGCGGATGTAGAATCCCAGCCGCCCTTCGGTAGGCAGGGGGTTCGGAAACTTGGAGATCAAGGCAGCGCCTTGCGCGCTGACCGATCCAAATATGTCAGGATGACGCATGGCAAGGTGAAGCGCGCCGTAGCCGCCCATCGAAAGTCCGCTGATGCCGCGCGCGAGAGGAGAATGGATTGTCCGGTATTTGCCGTCGATATACGGCACCAACTCCTGCATGAAAAAATCTTCGTAGCGGTCATGCCCATCGTAGGAGTTCACGTAAAAAGAATTGCCGCCATCAGGCAAAACGACGATGAAAGGCCCAACCATGCCCTTCTTCAGCAGGCTGTCGAAGATATCCTTGCCGCCGTTTTCATCCCATGCGTGATAGTGCTCGAACAACCCGTGAAGAAAATAAAGCGTTGGATATCGCTGGCTCGACGAAGCGTAACCGGCGGGAAGATCAACGCAGTAATTTATGTCGCGCCCAAGGATTTTGCTGCTGATGGCGCCGCAATCGAGAGTTGTGGGCGCGTTCGCAGGGGGAGCGGCAAAACCCGGGAGCGTGACCGTGGCAACTGCTATGAGCGCGATGAAAGCGCGCAATAAAATGCCGGTGAGCCGTAGCACGATAGCGACCTCACATAGCCCTGCGAATCCCGCATCATGGCGGCTTGCGTTCGCGGGTTACGAACGGCCATTGTGGACCGCCGGCGCCATCTTCGTCAAGCGGGTCAAAGAGCCGATGATCTCAGGATCAGCCCAGACGGAAAAACGAGCGGTCGATGGTAAGCGAAAGAGTTGCAAGAGTATTTTCAACATAGCTCGCCAGGGCGTTGCGGTAGAAGGTGACGCTGCGCTCGCGGATCACCTTTTCCGGCTCGTTCGGCGCAACCAGATGATGCGTTTCGTGCAGCATGATGCTGAGCATTTTCAGCCGGAACTGCTTTTTATGAAACTCCTCCAGGCGGCTGCCCTCCAGGAACTTCGCGTCCAGAGCCGTATCGGAGAGCGGCAATGCCTGCCAGGGTTCCACGCGCTTGTAGGCGATGTCCATTTCTCCCAGGCTTACGCCGCGGAAAGCGTCATGCGCCTCTGCGAAGG
>DASZAE010000213.1:0-11381 GCA_035945515.1 Terriglobia bacterium | reverse complement strand
GCACGCCGAACGAACGATTGAAGCAAGCGGACTCTCGATTGCACGAAAATCTGTGAAACGGGAGGTTTAAGATGGATTACGCAATGTCTTCTGGCGGTTTAATGGTGCACTCTCGCGGAGATTGGCCGTGCGCATGTTGCCGTCCCCGGGAAGTAGCCGATGCTCATGGTTTCTGTCTCTGTCTGAAATGCGCTCGAGGCTTGATTCGGGCTGCGGAAGCTGGCGTGGAAAGCGTCCGCGGCTTGCTCGATGACATTACCGACGCGCTGACGATTTTTCAGTCGGAGTCGGCGATGCCGGCGCTTGGCATTAACTAAACGGTGTTCCCCCAAAAAAAGCGGGAGAGGCAAGACGGTTCCCCCCCTCCTACCGTGCCTTTCCCGCTTTTCCCCCTTAGCAGTTTGTTGAAAAATCCCGTAAACATGTCATTCTGAGGAGCCGGAGGCGACGAAGAATCTCGGAAGTTATTGATTTCACGCAGAAGCAGATTCTTCGCGGAGTTTACCCTGAGTGAAGCCGAAGGGCTCAGAATGACAGCGCGAACGTGTTTTTCAACAACCTTTTAGGCTCTTCCTATTGAGGATTACAAATTGTAGTGAAGATCTTTTCTGTAGCGGTGCTCTCTGAGCGCCGGCCATTGATTAAAAACCGGCGGCCAGAGGCTGCCACTACAATTGGATCATGAGATGATTTGCGCGGTGACGCCTTGTAATATCCTTCCCTTGTGCGCGGCGCTGCGCTCCACTTTGGTGGCATATACGATTTTCCGCACCAGGATGCGGTGTTGCCGGAATTCGCATTCATCGGCGAGAATCAGCTCATCGCTGTTGTAAATCTCGGCAAAGCGAATCTGACCGGCGCTCAGATCGATCTCAGGCTCAGACACGCGCGCTACCAGACGGTCCTTTTGGTAGATCGCGTCGTCTTCCCGAGCCGCGCTTGCCGGGGGCTGGCCAGCTTGGGTCGCGGATTGAGCCGCAGAAGAGTTAACGCTCTTTTCGTTCGACATCACCGTCCCTCCACATAATTGCAATCAAGCCCTTATTTTCCAATCAACCGGGAATTGGAAGCAAGCTCTGGCATTGAAGAGCTGCGGCGGCGGCTTTTGTAGCGGCGGGCAAAGTCTGTAAGGGGCCGCCGGTCTTTACTGTTAAAATCCGGCGGCCAGAGGCCGCCGCTACAACTGCAATGCTCTGCTATTCCGCCACCTTCAGCACGGCGAGAAATGCTTCCTGTGGAATTTCCACGCGACCCACGCGCTTCATCCGTTTCTTGCCCTCTTTCTGTTTTTCGAGCAGCTTTCTCTTGCGCGTGATGTCGCCGCCGTAACACTTGGCGAGGACGTTCTTCCGGATGGCGGCCACGTTTTCGCGCGCGATGATCTTAGCGCCGATGCTCGCCTGAATAGCTATTTCAAAGAGCTGGCGCGGAATAAGCTTCCGCATCTTTTCGCACAGCACGCGCGCGCGGCTCTGAGCATCTTCGCGGTGGCAAATAAACGAAAGCGCATCCACGGCTTCGCCCGCGACGAGCAAATCCACTTTCACCAGATCCGACTCCCAGTAACCGCTCATGTGGTAGTCGAGCGAGGCGTAGCCGCGCGAAACGGTTTTCAGGCGGTCGTAAAAATCCAGCACGATTTCATTGAGCGGCAGTTCGTAGGTCAGCAGCACTCGCTTTTCTGAAACGTACTCGAAACCTTTCTGCACTCCGCGCTTTTCTTCGAGCAATTGCAGAATGCCGCCCAGATACTCATCCTGCGTCAGGATCATCGCCTTCATCACCGGCTCTTCGATTTTGGCAATGTCGCCCGCGGGAGGAAATTTGCTCGGCGTATCCACGGCGAGGGCATTGCCTGACTTGGTCGTGATGCGATAGCGGACGCTCGGGGCCGTGGTGATCAGGTTCAGGTTGAACTCACGCTCCAGGCGCTCCTGAATAATCTCCATGTGCAGCAAGCCGAGGAATCCGCATCGGAATCCAAAACCTAGCGCGGCGGAATTCTCCGGCTCGTACAAAAAGGAGGAATCGTTCAGCCGCAGCTTTTCCATGGCGTCGCGCAGGGTTTCGTATTCGGTCGCCTCAACAGGATAAAGTCCGGCGAAAACCATCGGCTTGATCTCTTCAAAGCCGGGCAGCGGCGCGGCGGCGGGCCGCTTTTCGTCCGTGATGGTGTCGCCGATGCGAGTGTCGGAAATCCGTTTGATGTTGGCGGCGAGATATCCCGCTTCGCCCGCTTCAAGTTGATCCACGTGCAGGGGTTTGGGCGTGAGCACGCCAAGTTCCTCTACCGTATAAACCTGACCATTCGACCACAGCCGGATGTTCATGTTCAGCGCCAACTTGCCCTCGATGACCCGCACCAGCGCGATGACGCCGCGATAGCTGTCGTACCAGGAATCGAAGATGAGCGCGCGCAAGGGCGCGGAGGCGAGGCCCTTCGGAGGCGGCACGCGCTCGATAATGGCCTCGAGCACTTCGGGAACGCCAAGGCCCTGCTTGGCGCTGATGAGCAGCGCGGTGCTTGGGTCAAGAGCCAGCGCGTTTTCGATTTGCCGCTTAGCCATCTCCACGTCGGCGCCAGGCAAGTCAATCTTGTTAATCACAGGAATGATTTCGAGATTGTTGTGCATGGCAAGCTGCGCGTTGGCCAGCGTCTGCGCTTCCACGCCTTGCGAAGCGTCCACCACCAACAGCGCGCCCTCGCACGCTGATAGGCTGCGCGAAACTTCGTAGGAAAAGTCCACGTGTCCCGGCGTGTCAATCAAATTAAGCTGGTAGATGTTTCCGTCTCGCGCCGTATAGTTCAAGCGCACCGCGTGGGCTTTGATCGTGATGCCGCGCTCTTTTTCGAGGTCCATCGTATCCAGGACCTGCTCTGACATCTCGCGCTTGGAGAGCGCGCCGGTAAGCTCGAGCAGGCGGTCGGCAAGGGTCGACTTCCCGTGATCGATGTGAGCAACGATACAAAAGTTGCGAATGAATTGAGGATCTGGCATGAAGGTTTTGGTTCACCAGCAGGAGAAACAAAGAGTAAATCCGCGTGATTTCCTGAGCCTTTGAAAATCTAACAAACCACGGAGGAGTCTGTCAAACATACTGCCGCTTGAGGTGCTATAACACATGATCTGTTTTGGAGCGCGGGAGCTTGCTCCCGCTGTAGCCCGCCAAGCTTGCTTCCTGAAGAGGCGCAAGCAAGCTCGCGCCCGGCCGGGCTTTTGTAGCGCAGGGTTCGTTTTCTAACCCTGCGGCATTTTGCCGGGGAAAAGCCGCAGCATTAAACGGCGAACGCTGCGCTACAAATCAACGCGACCCTGAACGTCCTGGCCAGCCTGCGCTTGCGTTCTGACGGCTATCGAGGTTATACTCGGGGTATGAAAACCGCGGTATCGATTCCCGATGAGGTTTACGAGGGAGCGGAGCGTCTGGCTCGCCGCACCAAGAAGTCGCGCAGCCGCTTGTTCAGCGATGCGCTCAAGGAGTATTTGGCGCGTCACGCTCCGAACGAGGTCACCGAGGCGATGAACAGGGTGTGCGTTGCGGTGGGCGAAGAAAAAGACCCGTTCGTTGCCGCTGCCGCGCGCCGCACCCTGGAGCGAAGCGAGTGGTAATCACACAAGGGGAGGTTTGGTGGGCGGATCTTCCTATGCCGGCAGGCTCCGGCCCGGGGTTCCGAAGGCCGGTGGTTATTGTACAGGGCGACGCCTTGAACCGGAGCCGCATTGCCACTGTCGTTTGCGTTCCGCTGACCAGTAATCTCAAATGGGCCGAGGCCCCGGGGAATGTCTATCTGCCGGCGCAGCTTACCGGGCTGCCAAAGGAATCCGTCGCCAACGTCTCCCAGATCGTCAGCGTAGACAAGGAATTCCTGACCCAGCGCGCGGGCAAGCTGTCACGCTCTAAACTGGAATTGGTGCTTTCGGGCATCGACACGGTCCTTGGCAGGTAGACTCGCGCCGTCAAGCCAAACGTCCACAGCGTATTCTCCCCGTGGTCGGATGCCGCGATCCGCCTCTATGCCAACTAGTAGCGGGTATGCGCCAGCTGCGTTTCCTGTTGCTCGCTTAAATGCGGTAGAGTTAGATGATGTCCACGGACTGGAACGCTCAACTCTATGACTCGAAGCACGCCTTCGTGTGGCAACTGGGAGAGGGACTGATCGAGCTTCTCAAGCCGGGGCGCGGCGAGCGGATCCTCGATGTTGGGTGCGGCACAGGGCACCTCACGGCGAAAATCGCCGCGACCGGCGCGCAGGTGGTGGGGCTCGACGGCTCCTCCGCCATGATTGAAGAGGCGCTAAAAAATTACCCCGGCATCCGCTTCACGGTTGCCGACGCCCGCGATTTCCATTTTGACGAGCCTTTCGACGCGGTGTTTTCCAATGCCGCATTGCACTGGGTTGCGGAAGCCCGCAGCGTAATCGAGTGCGTGCGCGCCGCGCTCAAGCCGGGCGGCCGCTTCGTGGCGGAGTTCGGTGGAAAGGGTAATGTCGAAAAACTGGTCAGTGCCTTTTACGCCGCGCTCGAGTCCATCCGCTACCCTGCGAAGCGCAATTCAAACCCATGGTATTTCCCCGGCATTTCCGAGTACAGCACGCTCTTGGAACAAAACGGCCTTGAGGTAACGTTCGCGGCGCTGTTTGATCGTCCGACGCCGCTTGACGATGGCGAGGCCGGTATGCGTAACTGGATCAAGATGTTCGCGGGCAGCTTTTATGCTCACGTCCCTCCGCAGAAGCGGGACGCCTTCGTGGAAAACGTTGAGACAATGCTTCGTCCTGTTCTCTTTCGAGAGGGTTCCTGGCGCATCGATTGCCGCCGGTTGAGAGTTGTGGCGCGAAAACTTTTGTAGCGGCAGCGTCTTACAGGCTTGGGCCGCTAGTGTTGCGTTTCTCAAATAGGTGACACACAGCCTCTGTCCCGATGTCATGCTGAGCCCTTCGCTCGTCATCCTGAGCCCTTCGGCTTCGCTCAGGGTAAACTCCGCGAAGGATCCCGGCATTTGGCTCAGGATGACAGGCCCGTCATATGTCACGTATCTGAGTTACGCGGCACTAGTCTACACTTTTCAAAAAACGGCGGCGAGACACCGTCTCTACAAAATGAAAATCCATAACGAATTATGAATTACCAGACACTGCTTTACGAAACCCGCGAAGGGATCGCTTACATTACGCTGAACCGGCCGGAAAAACTGAACGCCCTCAATCATGCGGCGCTCGGTGAGATTGAGGCGTGTTTCGGCGCAATTCAGAAGGACGATCATGTATTGACCGTCATCCTGACTGGCTCCGGCGAACGGGCGTTTGCCGCGGGCGCAGATGTGGCAGAACTCGCCGAACTGGCTGACCCAACTGCTGGCGGCGCAAATTTGGGCAGTGAGGCTGCGCAGGGCGGCCAGCGCGTTTTCCGGCTCATTGAAAACCTGGGCAAGCCCGTGATTGCCGCAGTGTGCGGCTACGCCGTGGGCGGCGGATGCGAGCTGGCGATGGCCTGCACGCTGCGCATTGCGTCTGAAACGGCCCGGTTTGGCCAGCCGGAAGTGAAACTGGGCCTGATTCCCGGCTATGGAGGGTCGCAACGCCTGGCGCGGCTGGTGGGCAAAGGCCGCGCGTTCGAGATCATCCTGACAGGTGAGATGATTACCGCCGCCGAAGCTTACCGCATCGGATTGGTTAACCGCGTTGTGCCGGATCAAGACTTGATGACAACAGCCGAGACCCTGGCCCGCAAAATCATGGCGAACGCGCCTCTGGCGGTGAGACGGTGCCTCGAAGCCGTGCACCACGGAATGGAAGGTACTCAAGTCGAAGGTGAAAATCTCGAGTCGGCGCTCTTCGGCCAGTGCTGCGGCACCGAAGATATGAAAGAAGGCACCCGCGCCTTTCTCGAAAAGCGCCCGCCGAAGTTCGCGGGAAGGTAGCGGTTAGCGTTAGGACTACTGCGGTTTTTAAGTTGTAGCGGCGGCCTCTGGCCGCCGGCTTTTAGATAATAAAGACCGGTGGCCAGAGGCCGCCGCTACAACTTACTATTGTAAGCTGATCGCTGACTACTGATCGCCTCTTATGCCGTCACGAAGAAAAGCCAGAGAACTCGCGCTGCAAATGCTCTTTCAATGGGACTTGGGACAGCATCCGCCGGATGAGGTCCTCTCGAGTTTTCTCGATCCCCGCAAGCTTGATCCTGACACGGAAGCGTTTGCCCGTTCACTTTTTGAAGGCGCCGTGAAAGAATCCGCCGCGCTCGATTCCACCGCGCGGGCGCAAGCCCAGCATTGGCGGCTGGAGCGCATGGCCGCCGTCGACCGCAACATTATCCGCCTGGCTCTCTACGAGATGTTTCACGTTCCGGAAAATCCGCCTGCGGTGATCATTAATGAGGCGCTCGAGCTTGCCCGCCGCTTCTCCAGCGTGGAATCGGTGGATTTTATCAATGGCGTGCTCGACGCCGCGCGCAAGGGCGCATCGGCTTCAAGTGGATAAGAAGGGACCGGGAAGGAGCTAGACCCATTATGGAGGATTACAAATTATAGTGACAATTGTTTCTGTAGCGGCGCTCTCTGAGCGCCGAAAAACCGGCGGCCAGAGGCCGCCGCTACAATATCTGTTGCCACTATAATTTGTAATTCTCAATACCACGAGTGGGAAGGCGGTTCCTGGGCGATAGCTGTCATTTCATCGAGCAGGGCTTTCACTTCTTCGGGCGACGGGGCCTCGGCGTAAAGACGCAGCATGTTTTCGGTGCCAGAGGCGCGCGCCAGCAGCCAGACAGAATCTCCAAAAATCATTTTGTAGCCGTCAAGGTTGTCTACAGACTTAACGGCCCGGCCGGCGACGTTCCCGATTTTGTTTTCGCGCACTAAGCTGAGCGTGCGCTCAATGGCAGGGCGGTCAATTTCAAGGTCTACGCGCCCATAGAAATGCGGGCCATATTCGCGGTGCAGTTCCTCAACCAATTCTCCCAGCGTTTTGCCTTTCTCCGCCATCACCTCCGCGAGCAGCAGCGAATTCAAGATGCCGTCGCGCTCGGGCAGATGGCCTTTGATGCCGATGCCGCCGCTTTCTTCCCCTCCAATCAGCACGTCGCGTGTAAGCATCAGCTCGCAAACGTATTTGAACCCAATGGGCGTCACGTGAAGCGGCAGGTTGTGTTTGCGGGCAATCTTGTCCACCAAGGTTGTGGTGGAAAACGTCCGCACGACTTCGCCGCGCTGACGGAGGTCCTCCGCAAGATGGCGCAAAAGAATACAGAAAATCTTGTGCGAGTCGATGAACAAACCGCTGCGGTCCATCGCGCCCACGCGGTCTGCATCGCCATCGGTCGCAAAGCCGGCGGCGTAATCACCCGCAGTCACGGCCTTTCGCAAGTCTTCGACGTGCGGCTCGATGGGCTCAGGGTTTAGTCCTGGGAAGAGCGGATTGTGCTCGGCATGAATTTCACAGAACGGGATGCGATGTTCATCGAACAGCCGCGCGATCAGGCCGCGCGCCGCGCCGTACATCGGATCGATGACGAATCCAAGGCCCGAAGCGCGAATAAGGTCCAGGTTCACCATCCCCGCAATGCGATTTAAATATGGAGTCACGAGATCAGCGGTTACGACGGATGAGCGATGGGCTGCTTTACCAGGTGTCCCGCCATTGTTCGCCAGTTGCTCTTCGATTTCCTTTACAATGGCTGGAGCAGCCGAGCCGCCATAAGCCGCTTTAAACTTGATTCCATTCCAATGACAGGGATTGTGGCTGGCGGTAATCATGATGCCGCCTGCCGCCTTGCGCTCGACCACGGAATAGCTCACAGCTGGGGTTGGCGTCATGTGGTCCGCAAGGATCGCCGAAATCTCATGCGCGGCGGCAACAGTCGCGGCGATGCGGGCGCTTTCCGGTGAAAGAAATCGCGCATCGTAACCAAGGATCAATGCTTGGCCAGCCTGATGCTTGGCCTGAATATACCGTGCCATCGCTTCCGCGACGCGCCGCACATTGGCAAAAATAAAATCCTCGCCAATGATTCCGCGCCAGCCGTCAGTGCCGAATTTGATGTCGTCAGTCATATGCAAAGAGTGTCGCGTGAAAAAAGTTTGATGTACTCACAGTCTTGAAAGTCCGTGTGATTAGAACCCTTACCCGCTGCTTCGCGGTCCTTCTTTCCGGAGGAAGAGGGTTGGGGTGGAGGGGAGCGGTTCCATCCCCTGTTAATTAGGCCTGCTATGGGTTAAAGCAACCGTTGGTGTCCGAGCCGCTCGATTTCTTTCACCAGCTTGCCGACTTCTTGAGAGCGGTCTCGCGGGCAAACCAGCAGCGCGTCTTCCGTCTCTACAATCACTAGGTCTTCCACCCCGACAGCGGCAACAAACTTCTGCGACGACAAGATGATATTCCGCCGCGAGTCCACCATCAGAGCCGCCGAGGGCTTTACGTTCCCTGCCCCGTCCTGCGCGCTTAATTCGTGAGCGGCAGCCCAGCTTCCTACATCGCTCCAACCGATATCGGCCGCGATAGCTGAAACATTTTGAATTTTCTCCATTAGCGCGTAATCAATGGAGATATTTTCGAGCCGCGGGTACAGCCGCTTCAGCGTTTTCGGAGAGCGAACGCCGCCGGCTTCGGTGATGCGCTGGAGCGCCGCTGCCATCCGCGGTTGAAACCGTTCGAGGTTGGCAATCAGCGTTGAGGCTTGCCAGATGAACATTCCGGCATTCCAGAGATATTTCCCCGACCGAACGTAGCGCCGTGCTGTGGACACAGGGGGTTTTTCGGTGAATTGGAGGACGCGGAAAATACCAAGACCACCGCTGGAGCTTTCCTGTTTTCCCAGACGGATGTAGCCAAAACCCGTCTCCGGCCGGGTAGGCTTGATTCCGAGGACTACCGACCGCCCCTCTTCCAACGCCGCTTGGCACCCCGAGGCGAGCGCCTGCCTGAATAAATCCGGCTTGGCGATGATGTGATCGGAAGGCAAGATCACCATCACGCCGCGAGGGTCGCGGCGCAGGATTTCATGAGCGGCAAGACCGATGGCGGGCGCGGTATTGCGGCTGGCCGGCTCAGCGACAATCTGCGGCCGAGGAACCCGCGGCAACTCGCGCCGCACCGCGTCGAGGATGATCTCGCCGGTGAAGACATAGGTGTGGTGCGGCGGAATTAATCCATGCAGGCGTTCTAGCGTTTGCGCGAGAAGAGATTTTTCACCGAAAAGTTTTAGAAGCTGCTTGGGCCGCGAACGCCGGCTGAGCGGCCAGAAGCGCGTGCCGCTGCCACCCGCGAGAACCATGGCATAAACGTGCGTAAGAGGCGGCGTTGACTTGCCGGATGATGAGGCGTTGGATTTCTGGGGCATTGTTTTCAGGGAAAAACGATCTTCTGAATGTCGCTGCTCTTCACCCCCGCTTGTGCAAGCGGCTTCACAAAATCCTCTTCGATTTGCGGCACATAAAACTTCAGCAAGCTGCTCTTAATCTCCGGCGCCAGCCGGTAGGCCGGAGTTGCGGGTGGAATGAGCCAGACGTCCCCCGTGCGATACGCATACCACCCCTCCGCGGTCTCCACGCGCCCCTCACCGGAAAGCGTGACAAAGGTTTCCACGCGCGCGGGATTGCCGGCGAAATTCGCGGCCTTCCGCAACGTGAGATCTTCCACTGCAAAAAATGGGCACGCCATCACCAGCCGCCGCTGGCCGTAAGTCTCCTGAAATTCATGCCGGGGAAGATCACGTAAAGCGCCCAACCTAGGTTTCGTGACTGCAAGGGCTTTCTCGAGGTGCAAGGGCCGCGGCTTCCCGTCGAGGCCCTTGCGGCCAAAATCATCCAGCCGGTAAGTGACATCGGAATTTTGCTCGGCTTCGAATAAAATCAAGCCAGGTCCGAGAGCATGAACCGTTCCTGCCGGAACAAAAACGGCCTCGTCCGCTTCCGGCTTGAAGTGCTGGACAAGATCAACGCAACTCCCTGCCTTCATCGCGGCGTTAAGCGAACCCGAATCAACTCCTGGATTTAAGGCCAGCATCATCTCGCCGCTGCTCTCCGCCTGGATGATGTGCCACATTTCGGTCTTGCCGCGGCTGCCGTTCTCATGCTTGCGGGCATAGTCGTCATCGGGGTGCACCTGCACCGAGAGCCAATCGCTGGTGAAAAGAAATTTGCTGAGGATGGGGAATCGGCCGTCGGTTGCTCCGTCGCCGCAAAGCTCGCGTCCATACTGGCGGCACGCTTCGCCGAGCGTCGCGCCGCTGAGTGGACCATTGGTAAAAGCCGCGCTATCGCCCGTCAGCCAGACTTCGCCGATGGGCGTTTTGCCTTTGCGCTGCGGACGCTTAATGCTGACGGTCTTGCCGCGAATCGTTGTCCAATAGTCAGGGTAGAGCGGCGCGAGATCGCGCCGCCCCCATACCTTTTCCAAAAAGACCGGAGAAAGTTGCAGCGGCCTGTTGAGAGCGCCGGGCCTATCGAGCTTGGGCATAAGCGGGAACGAGCTTCGAGATGAACTGATTCAGCCTTTTTAAACCCTCGTCAATTTGCTCCGTCGACGTGGCGTAGGAAATGCGAACGTGCTCACGGGTGCCGAACGCCGGCCCAGGCACCAGAGCCACGTGCACTTCTTCGAGAAGGCGCGCGGCGAGTTCCGTCGCGTCTTTCATTCCGGCCCTTTCAAGAACCTGCCCTACGTTGGGATAGACGTAGAAGGCCCCTTGCGGCATCACGCACTGAACGCCAGGAATCGCGCGCAGCCCGGCCACGATTCTATCGCGCCGGCGCGCGTATTCGGCCAGCATCTTTCCGACCGATTCTTGCGGCCCTCTCAGCGCCTCCTCCGCCGCTTTCTGCGCGATCGACGTGGGATTTGAGGTAGAGTGGCTCTGCAAGTTGAGCATTTTTTTAAGCAACGCCTCCGATCCGAGCGCGAAACCCACGCGCCAGCCCGTCATAGCATACGTTTTCGAGAGCGATCCCGCGATTAAAAGATTCTCCCGGTTTTTTGATGTGCCTAGCGAGAAGGGCTTGTGTGAGTCATAAAGGAAGCGGCAGTAGCACTCGTCCGACATAAGAAGGAAATTGTGCCGCTCAGCGAGCGCCAGAAGCTTCTCCATTTCCTCCGGCGGAGCCACAGCGCCTGTAGGGTTGCAGGGCGAATTGACAATCAGAATCCGTGTTTTCGGTGTAATCAGCTTCGCCACGGCCTCGGCGCGAATGGCAAATCCCTCGCTCTCCTTCGTATCAAGCAACACGAGCTTGCCGCCCGCATAGTTCACGATGTCAAGATAGGAAACCCAGTACGGCACGGGTAAAATCACTTCGTCGCCATGATTGACGACCGACACAACGGCCTCGAAAATAGCCTGCTTTCCACCCACCGTTACCAGACACTCCTCTGGCTTGTAGGCGGA
>DASZAE010000212.1:0-5467 GCA_035945515.1 Terriglobia bacterium | reverse complement strand
CGGCTGGTCATACCAGATGCTGTGCTTGACGCTGCCATCCTTATTGATCGCCTCGTTCACCACGTCCCACGCGAACACCTTGCCGCGATAGTGTTTCACTTCCGTCTGGATGTGGCGCTTCATGATCTGCCGCAGTTGTTTGGGCGTGAAATGCCCCTGCTTTAGCCAGGCGGGATTGTAGATGGCCCACAGCAGATTGTGGCCGCGCACCTTGATGCCGTGAGCCTCGGCAAACGTTACCACCGCGTCCCCGGGGCCGAAGTTGAACTTGCCTTGCGCGGGCTCAACGGCAGTCCATTTCATTTGATTCTCCGGCTCAACCATGTTGTATTCGCGCGCCACCGTGGCGGCATAAACGGCGTCGGAAGAAATCCGCGGGTTTACCGCCGTCCCCACCAGCAGCCCGATTTGGTCCGCGCTTTGCCGCAGCGTCTGGGCCGGGCAGATTCCCGCAGCCAGCAACGCCGCGAGTAAAACAAGCAAAAGGGCGCGAATTTTCATCATGTGTATCTCCTCATTTTTCTGCCGGCCAGAGTGCCGCATTGCCTTAGGCGTCCAGCAGGTTGCTGAAAAAGGTGTAGCGGCGGCCTCTGGCCGCCGGATTTTAATAGTAAAGATCGGCGGCCAGAGGCCGCCGCTACAGAATCAGGCGCCGCCCACTTATGGCGTCGCATATAGAAAGTAGTGAAGTTTCATGGCACTCCCTATGGTAGCTTGAAGTTGCGGTCAAGAAAACCTTCTATTGAGGAACGCTTCACCGCTGTTGGGCAGTTGTGACGCGGGGGCAAAGCTACGAACAATACAGGGTAGTAGATGTTACACAGAGGCTCTAAGTCAGCAAGGTCATTCGCCATAGTGGCGGCCGAAGGCTGTTAGGAGCTGCCGCTACAAAACCAGCGGCAGGCAGTACGAACGTACTATTTACTCATGCTCCAATATATTGTGAGATAGAGCCGGGCTGAAATTTCAAAGGATGACCGGCTCAGCCCCGCGTGCCGGCGCCGGAGGTTATCAATGGATCGTTGCCCCCGTTGCAGTTTCCCTATCTATGGATTCGCCATTGAGTGCGCAAAGTGCCGCTTTCCACTCACGCAAGGCGGCACGCTCTGCGCGCCCGTGAGGGCGTCGCTGGTGGGCGCCGAAAAATCCCATGAAATCCGCAGAAAGGCGCTTGCTGCTGTGGCCATTGCCCTCTTGATGAAAGTCTATTGGGGCGGCCACGGACCTTGGCCTGTTCCGACCGATCCCACAATCCTCAGCCTGCGCGACTGGCTGGAGCCGCTATTTCTGAACGGCGGCATCATTGGCTATGCCGTGGGCTGGGTTTTACGCTGGTTTTGAGAGAATCCTTTCTGGAGCGCGGGAGCTTGCTCCCGCTGTCTCGCGGGGGCGGGGTTTGTGCCCCCGCCCAGGGCGCGGAGCAGGCGCGGCTTGGCGCCAGCAGCGCCCCTTCGACAGCGGGAGTACGCTATCGCACGCTCCGTTTGGAGCGGCGGCCCCTTGCGGGCCAAGCCCGCAAGGGGCCGCCGCTTCACTTTTAAATTCCCTTCCTTGACGCCCTGATGACGAACATGCTATAAGTTCGGCTTACGTTAACGGCGAGTTCTCTCTCCTTGCACTTCATCCTGAATCCTAATACCGTGGGTAAACTGCCGCGCGGTCAAACGTGGCGGGCGCTCTTCGGCGCTATCGGAGGCCAAGTTGATTCACAAACGTATTCCAGGCCCAAAGTTGGGCTTTAATGCCACAAAAACCCTGAGGGCCGCCTTCTGGCGCGGAGTCCGGGCCGCTAAGCCACTACGGCTCCTGGCCGCTCTTTTTCTCTTCGCGCCGGCCGCAGTCTTGGCGCAGACGCCAGAACCTGCGGGCGAAGCCAGCCTGAAGCTGCCGGACTTTACCCAGGTCCAGTTCCTGGGCGTTGACGGGCACCGGCTGCTGATGTACGGCATCCTCTTCTGCATCTTCGGCCTGATTTTTGGCCTCACCATTTACAGCCGCCTGCAAAACCTGCCCGCGCACCAATCGATGAAGGAAATGTCCCAGCTCATTTGGGAAACCTGCAAGACGTACCTGGTGACGCAGGGCAAGTTCCTTTTTCTACTCTGGATTTTCATTGCCGCCATCATCGTGGTTTACTTCGGCGTATTGCTGAAGTTTGAGGCGCTGCGCGTGATCATCATTCTGGCGTTCAGCGTCTTTGGCATTTGCGGCAGCTACGGCGTGGCGTGGTTTGGCATCCGGGTGAACACTTTTGCGAATTCGCGCACGGCCTTCGCCAGTCTGAAGGGCAAGCCATTTCCACTCTATGAAATCCCCATCCGCGCCGGCATGAGCATTGGCATGATGCTGATCAGCGTTGAGCTGCTGATGATGCTGATTATTTTGCTCTTCGTTCCGGGCAGTTACGCCGGGCCGTGCTTTATTGGATTTGCCATCGGCGAGTCGCTGGGCGCGGCGGCGCTGCGCATCGCGGGGGGCATCTTTACCAAGATCGCCGACATTGGCGCGGACCTGATGAAGATCGTCTTCAAAATCAAAGAGGACGACGCGCGCAACCCTGGCGTCATCGCCGACTGCACAGGCGACAACGCGGGCGATTCGGTGGGTCCGAGCGCCGACGGCTTTGAGACCTACGGCGTCACGGGCGTCGCCCTGATTGCGTTCATCTTGCTTGGCGTGAAGAGCCAGGCCATTCAGGTGCAGTTGCTGGTGTGGATTTTCGTCATTCGCGTCGCCATGCTGGTGGCGGCCGCCGGAGCCTACTACATTAACGCCGCCATCGCCAAGGTGAAGTATAGCCAGGCGGACCATATGAACTTTGAGGCGCCGCTTACGTCGCTGGTCTGGATCACGTCCTTCGCGTCCATTGGCCTCACCTTTTTGGTCTCCTGGATTCTTCTGCCCAGTCTCGGCGGCAATTCCTCGCTCTGGTGGAAGCTTTCGATCATCGTCTCGTGCGGCACTCTGGCCGGCGCGATAATTCCTGAGTTGGTCAAAGTGTTCACTTCCACCGAGTCGCGGCACGTGAAAGAAGTGGTGTCATCGGCGCAGGAAGGCGGGGCGTCGCTGGGCATCCTTTCGGGTTTTGTGGCCGGCAATTACTCGGCCTACTATCTCGGACTGGTGATGGTCCTCCTCATGGCAATTGGCTCGTGGGTGAGCGTGCGCGGCCTCGAAAGCATCATGCTCGCCGCGCCCGTTTTTGCCTTTGGCCTGGTTGCTTTTGGATTTCTCGGCATGGGTCCGGTCACGATCGCGGTGGATTCTTACGGCCCGGTCACAGACAACGCGCAATCCATCTACGAACTTTCGCTGATCGAGCAGGCTCCGGGCATCCGGAGCGAAATGCAGAGAGATTACAACGTGGAGGTTGATTTCGAGCGCGCCAAAGAAATGCTCGAAGCCAACGATGGCGCTGGAAACACGTTTAAGGCGACCGCCAAGCCGGTGCTGATCGGCACCGCCGTGGTGGGCGCAACCACCATGATTTTTTCCATCATCATGGCGCTCACTTACGGGCTGACGCAAAACGTGAGCAAGCTCTCTCTACTGAACGCGCCCTTTGTGCTGGGCTTGGTCACGGGCGGCGCGATCATCTATTGGTTCACCGGCGCTTCAACCCAGGCGGTTACTACCGGCGCGTATCGAGCCGTGGAATTCATCAAGGCCAACATCCATTTGGAAAGCGTTGAGAAGGCCTCTGTTGACGACAGCAAGAAAGTGGTGGAAATCTGCACGCGCTATGCACAGAAGGGGATGTTGATCATCTTTATTGCCGTCTTTTTCGTCACGCTGGCCTTTGCTTTCCTGGATCCCTTCTTCTTCATCGGCTACCTGATTTCGATTGCCACCTTCGGCCTATATCAAGCCATTTTTATGGCCAACGCGGGCGGCGCCTGGGACAACGCCAAGAAAATTGTGGAAGTGGAGCTGAAGCAAAAAGGAAGCCCGCTCCACGATGCCACGGTGGTGGGCGACACGGTGGGCGACCCGTTCAAGGATACGTCATCAGTGGCGCTTAATCCCATCATCAAGTTCACCACGCTCTTCGGGCTGCTCGCCGTCGAGCTTGCCGTCCGGCTTACCGCTCAGACCGGCGGCTTGCTGACGCACATCCTGGCGGCGGTGTTCTTCGCCATCTCGTTCTTCTTTGTCTATCAGTCGTTCTACGGAATGCGCATCCAGCGCGCCGCGGAATCGAGCGCCAGCGAAACGCCCGATAAAATGGTCATCGGCGCCAAGTAGCGTTGGCGCTCTCCCAAAAAAGCCGTCTCTTTTATCCCATTTGTCTCAAAAATCTCAGAGTGGCGTGCTATGCTTTTGTAGCGCAGACCTCCGTATTTGAGGTCTGCGGTTTTTGCGCATTTAAAGGCCGCAGACCGCAAAGGCGGCGGTCTGCGCTACAGACTTGTGTTGTAGCGGCGGCGTCCTCGCCGCCGGCTTTTACTTCTTGAAAACCGGCGGCCAGAGGCCGCCGCTACAGCGGCCCGTCGTCAAGACCGGCAAAAATCCGCAGAGTTTAAAAAGCAAAGCTCTGCACTACGCAGCTACAGCGGCAACGAGCGATGATCAAACGCGATTGCAAAACGCGGCTACTGATGGATCAGCAGTGGTTCGGACGGCGGGAGGCTGTGGAAATCCCGCCCAAAGACGATCCAAGGGAGAGCGAAAACAGCGAAAAAAAGAATGTTTAGGGCATAATTTTGTAAGATGCTGAAAACAAATGGGGATTAGCGGCGCGAACCGGCGCGAACCGGACGGAAAAGCGGGCGAAATCGCTGCAATGAATTGAAGGCAAAAGGATTAGATCAGTTTTCCACGACGAACCGGAGCATTTGAAACAAAACAAAGGAGATGCAAGAGCGGTCCGGTTCGTAACGGCATTTTAGGGTCAAAAACGGAGGTTTTCCGGTTCGTAGCGCGGTTGTAGCGGCGGGCAAAGCCTGTAAGGGGCCGCCGGTCTTTTATTATTAAAATCCGGCGGCCAGAGGCCGCCGCTACAACGAAAACTCGCAGCTTTACATCGAGCACTTGGAGCTAACTGATGACGTTCAATAAGATTTACGCATTCACCACCCTGCTGTTGGTCATCGTTCTGGCGGGCACAGGCGCTCCACTGCGGGCGCAAGGCCGAGCGTCTGCGGCGCCGCAACCGGCGGCAGTCAACGCTGCCCATCCCGCGCCACCCACCCCGGAAAATAAGCAAGAGGAAGCCAAAGAGGAAAAACCCGTCGTCACGCATCATCAAGTCACCGTCGATGGAAAGGTCCTGAGTTATACCGCGACGGCGGGAATGATGCCGATCCGCGACGACGCGGGCACGCTTCAAGCTCATATGTTCTATGTCGCCTACACGCTCGACGGGGCGGGCGCGGCTTCGGAGCGGCCGCTGACTTTCTGTTTCAACGGTGGACCGGGTTCCTCTTCCGTTTGGCTTCAGATAGGCGCCATCGGCCCGCGCCGCGTG
>DASZAE010000211.1:0-5289 GCA_035945515.1 Terriglobia bacterium | reverse complement strand
AAACGGCTTTACGCCGCAGGGCGCTGGAAAGACGTGGTCTGCCTGACGCCGATAAGGCCAGGAGACCCGGCCGAAATTGATTACTATCGAGGCATGGCGCTGGCCAGGTTGAAGCGTTGGGCGCTTGCCAAGGAGTCCTTTCAACGAGGCTGCAAAAAGGCGCCCTCCGACAAACGTTTTCCTACTGAACTTGCAGGCGTTGCCTTTGCTGAAAAGCGATACGGCACAGCTAAAAAGAATCTCAACCGAGTCCTACGGCTTGACTCTGGCGACGAGTACGCGAAGAATTTTTTGGCAACCATTTACTTCCTCCAGGGCAACCTTCCCGCCGCACTCAAGTATTGGAACCAGGTTGGGGCGCCCCGCATTCAAGACATTCACATCGAGCCGCAGCCTCGCCTTGGCCCGCGGTTGCTCAGCCGAGCTTTTTCTTTTTCACCGGGCAACGTGCTTCAAGAAGACGACCTTCGCACTACCAACGCCCTGTTGAACTCGCTGGATGTATTTTCTAACCCGCAAATCACGCTTACTCCCGCTGCGAGCAGCGGCTTTGACGCCATTTTCACGCCGGTTGAGCGGAGCGGCCTCGGCAGCGGTCCCATCGCAGACCTTGTGACTCTCCTGCGCGGCGCTCCTTATGAAACTATTTATCCGGAGTGGATCAATATTCGCGGTAGCGATGTAAACCTTTCTTCTCTGCTCCGATGGGATCCCAATAAAGAGCGAATTTTTACCACAATTTCCGGCGCGATCAATCAGAATCCGCAATGGCGCTACCATTTTTCATTGGATGCGCGCAGAGAATATTGGAACCTGACAAATACATTTTTTGCCTCTGCCGCTCCGGTAGACGACATGCAGCTTGAGAAAATCGATGGAAGCGGTGGAATCGAATCCATCGTCAACGGCCGGCTGCGCTGGAATATGGGCGTGGATCTCTCGGGTCGCACCTTTCGCAATGTCTACTGGAGCAATCCTTCGGCTGCGCGGTTCTTCAGGAACGGGTTTGCGTTGGAGTACCAATCCGGGCTTAATGCGCTCGTTTTTGATGATCCCGCGCGGCGGCTGACCGCTGACGGCAATGTTTCCGCTCAGCTTGGCAAACTTTTTGCGCGCGGTTCTGATCCTTTTGCGCAAGCCGAGGCGGGCCTTCGCATGAAATGGTTCCCCCGCGCCCTCGGCGACGATTATGAAATGACGGCGCAAATGCGAGCCGGGCAGTCTTGGGGAGCGGTTCCGTTTGATGATTTATTTATCCTGGGATTAGAGCGCGATAACGACCTTTGGCTGCGCGCGCATATTGGGACTGCAAACGGCAGGAAAGGCAGCGCGCCGTTGGGAAGAAATTATGAGCTTGCGAACTGGGACGACGCGAAAAACATCTATCACAACGGGTTTTTCAGCGTGAAGATAGGACCTTTTCTTGACGCGGGGAAGATCACCGATCCCACGCGCGACTTCGGCGCGCGTCAGTGGCTAGTGGATACGGGAGTCGAATTGAAACTGCGAGTGCTAGGCAGCGCAACCGTCGAATTTTTTCTGGGAAAGGACCTTCGCACAGGGCATTCCACGTTCTACGGGACCACAGGGGATTTTTGACGGGCAATCGTTACTCTGCCGTGACGCGAGAGATCTCGATCTGGTCGGCGGAAGAAATGGCGGCCCGCAGGTCAGGATGATATTGTTTAAAGTCCGGGCTGGAGGTCCGAACGCGAATGTCCCGGCCCACGAGCTGGCCATCGCGCGTTTCCCAGTCCTCGGTGAGCAGCAGATTGTCACGATGACGCAAGTCGCGGTACTCGATTCTGAGATGCGGCCCCTGGAAAACGAGGTTTGCATACCCGTTGTAACCCACCGGGGTGCTGCCCACCCTTCGGAATTCCCTTTCATCATAAGCTACAAGGGGACCTTCACTTGGCCTGTGGCGGGGCTTTTGATGGATCATCACCGGCATTCCACCGTGGCCAATGCAGCGGCCATAAGCCTCGATGCCGCTCTTCCTGCGGCACGGGCCGTAGACGGCCAAGCGATGCTGGTTGCCCCAAAACCAGAGCACGGGCTTGTCGATAAACTCGCGCAATTGGATTCCGGCTTTTGAAAAGGGGCGCTCAAACGAAGAATAGTATTGATGATGGCTGAGCAAAATAACGCCGCGTCCGGCAAGCCGGGGCTTCACGGCGTCTCGCAGCCAGCGGACAAGCGCGGAAGGAAGGCTGCAGTCGCCTCCCAGATAAGGGAGGTTTTTGAGATAGGCCACTCTTTCCAGCACGGGCATACCGACCGAGTTGTAGCCGGTGTCCATCCCAATGATGATCCAATCGTCGTTTTCGAGAGAAAAAAAACTCGCCTTTTGACCCGCAGGGCGCAGCTTGGGACCTGGCCTCATGCCGAGTCGAGGCAAGAAAACTTTAAAATAACCGTGGCCATTCGCGTACATTTCATGATTGCCGTTAAGCGCGAAGCTTCCGCGCGAGCCGAGAGGCCAGGCGACGGCATGGATTTGCTTGCCGCGCGGATCGCCCAAGCAATTCTCCTTAATTTCGTTGGCATCACCTACGAAATAAATGTCGCCCAGATGGATGGTATAGTGCGGGTTAAATTCACGGATGCGGCTGGCAACGGCGCTCGCTTCCGGAGTCGCGGCGCCCCAATCTCCGGCCAGACTGACGCGGATTTCGCCGGTTGAAGGGCGTTCGCCGTTTAAGGGGAATTTTGCGGTCAAGGGGAAGATGCCGCAAGTTGGGTCGTCTGCGTAATCGCGGAAGGGATGCCTGCGGCCGAAACGGTGCTGGAGATAAATCAGAACCCAGACCATCGTATTGAAGAACGCCTTCATTTGATGGCCCATGGGCTTGCGGGCGTGGCGCCAGGAGAAATTCCTGAGCTGCGCCGCGCGGATATAATTGGCCCACATGGAGCGGCGTAAGTTGAGGAGGTCTTCGAGATTGCGCTTGTACGGAACGTGGTTCGAGCCGTTCATGGTCCTCCTTACCGGGAACTGTCACTTGAGCGGCTGGCTCAGATTCATTACACCTTCCTATTCCTATGGATAGCGCCACAAGCGGCGCGACACGTGGCGCCTGATAAGGATGACGCCAAGTGGCATCATACACCACAGCGGAGCCTTTTGCCTGCCGCCGTGCTAGGCAACGGTTTGCGAGAAGCACCTAATCGTCATGGGGTTTTGACCGGCATGAGGCTGGTAAACTGCTTCGATGATCTTCGCCGGTTGAAGGCCGCAGAAAATGGTGTCTCGTTTGTCTCAAATTTCTCAATGTCATCTGATAGACTGAGGCATGCGGCCAGGGGCCGCTGCAAGATGGGCGCCTATGGAGTGCGGCAGCTTGCTGCCGCTTTGACTGGGGGCGCGTCCCGCCCGCGCCCGAAGCAAGCTTCCGGCGGAATACAGCGGGAGCAAGCTCCCGCACTCCAAAATCACGGAACGAACCCAAGAAGTCATTTAGAATCATCGTTTCTAATCTAGCGGGAGTTCCCCCGGCTCTGCCGGGGTGGCAGTAGAAGTTTGACAGTTCCAGGAGTCAGCACCGAAATGCCCCTCACCCGGCTCGCGGAGTTTACCCTGAGCGGAAATACCGGGATTCTTCGCTTCGCTCAGGATGACAAGCGAAGGGCTCGCCACCCTCTCCCCGACGGGAGTCTGTGGGACAACTAACTTTGCCGACGAAGAATCAATAAGTTACAAGGGTTGCTTCATCCGTAAGTTGTTGATTCTAGGTTCGACCTCCGAGTTGTCCCACAGACTCCGACGGGAGAGGGTGCCCGACGTAGGAGGGCGGGTGAGGGGTTTTGCCTCAAGCATGATTTTTGCAGTGCGTGAAGGTAACGGCTAGGCCCCTTTGAGGGGCCGCCCATTCTAAAGCCCCCGGCTCTGCCGGGGGATATTTACTTTTAAGACGCTCATCGAGGGGCGAGGATTATGGATATAAGAGATATTCAGGAGGGCCTGCGGCGCGCGCAGCTTGACGGCTGGCTTTTCTACGACCACCATCACCGGGACCCCATCGCCTACCGCATTCTTGGTCTCGCGCCTGCCCTGTGCACGCGGCGGTGGTACTACCTGATTCCCGCCGAAGGCGAGCCGGTAAAGGTTGTCCATCGCATTGAGCAAGCAGTTCTGTCGCCGCTTCCCGGCAGCCAGCAGGTTTACGCTTCTTGGACCGAACAGACATCCGCCCTGCGAAGCATCCTGAAGGGCAAAAAAAGAATTGCCATGCAGTATTCGGCGTTAAATGCTAATCCTTATGTGGGGCTGGTCGACGCGGGCACGGTGGAGTTGGTGCGGCAAATGGGCGCGGAAGTAGTTTCCTCAGCAGACCTAGTGCAACGGTTCGAGGCCCGATGGTCCAAGGAAGCTTTGGCGCTGCACCTTGAAGCCGGCAAAGCTGTTCATGAAATTGTCCGTGAATCTTTCCGTATGATTCGCAACGCGATCACGCAAGAGCAGCCGCTCGATGAATATGGATTGCAGCAGGAGATTGTGCGGCTATTCGGGCAACACGGGGTTGAATCAGAAGAGCCGCCGATTGTCGCAGTAAACGCGCACAGCGGCGACCCGCACTACAGCCCGCAACCCGGAACAGCTTTTCCCATCCGCGAGAACGACTTCATCCTCTTGGATATTTGGGCCAAGCGGCGCGCGCCAGGCGCGGTCTACTTCGACATCACCTGGACAGGCTTCGTGGGAAGGGAAGTTCCCAGACGCTACGCGGAGATTTTCGAAGTGGTCCGGCAGGCGCGTGACACCGCGGTGGATCTGGCTCAAACGGCGCTCGCGTTTGGACGTCCTGTGCACGGCTATGAGGTGGATGATGCCGCGCGGCAAGTGATTATCCGGCACGGCTATGGCGATCTCTTCATCCACCGGACGGGCCACTCCATCGGAGAGGAAGTTCATGGCACGGGCGCGAATATGGATAATTTTGAGACTCACGACGAACGGCTGCTGATTCCAGGCACCTGCTTTTCGGTTGAACCGGGGATTTATCTGCGCGACTTTGGCGTGCGCAGCGAAGTGGACGTTTATGTCGAGGAACGCGGAGCGCGAGTGACGGGTGAATCGCAACAACAAATTGTGCCCATTCTTGCCGCTCCGCGAGCAGGTGTGTTAAGTTGAACTTTGCCCGCGCAGCTGCTGTCTGCGCCTATGGATCATCGTTTGAGCCTGGCAGTCGTATTTGCAGTGATCACCGGATCATAGTCCATGCCCACCGAAGCTGAAAAACAGGACGCGGGGAAAGCGATCAAGAGCGCGGTTTCCAAAAGGCCCGA
>DASZAE010000210.1:0-9447 GCA_035945515.1 Terriglobia bacterium | reverse complement strand
CGGCCTCTGGCCGCCGGTCTTTACTATTAAAACCCGGCGGCCAGAGGCCGCCGCTACAGCGCAGGTCCGCGCTACAAAGCGGGGCGTTAAGATCAGGAATTAGCCGGAGGTTTTGATGACAGACAAACATCCCTATACGCGCTGGTCTGAGGATGACCGGCGGGCGTTCCCCCGCGCCGGCATAACAGGCGAGGTTGCGCTGCAGTGCGCAGGCCGCGAGTATATTTTGACCGCGCGTGATGTGAGTGTAGGAGGTGTTGGAACGGAACCGGTAGTGGGGATTGAAGCCCCGATGGAGGGTTCGCTCGAATTTCAGGAGATGCCCGTGGCGTGCCGCTGCCGGGTGGTTTATTCCATCGAAGGGAAAGGGCTTGGAATCGAATTTCTTGACCTTAGCGAGGAGTCGCGTCTTGCGCTCAAAAATTTTGTGGACGAAGCCAACTAAGTCCTGCCATCCTTTTTACTTAAGCCTCTTTTTGGGAGGAACCTCATGAAAGTTTTGCTTGCTTACCTTTGCACTCTTAGTGTTATCGCCGTAACGCTCAGCGGCAGCGTGGCGCTGGCGGGCAGCCCGATATCCCAAGCTGGCGCGCCTGCGGCTGTTCCTCAATCTGGCCCTCAGGCCCCGCCGCAGGTGACATCCCAGAATAACGATCAGGGCAAAAGCTTGCTGATGAAGATTTACATGGCCGCAGCGCGCATTCACGATCTTCTGGATGTGGCTCAAGGTGCAAACTGGAAGATGACGGATGCCGAGCGCAGCCAGTTTCAGCAGGAAGTAAAATCGGTGGAGGACCAGTTTCAGACGCTCGAAAAATCGCGTTATCAGTTTTATTACCATCCAGACGACGCGGAAGCCGCCGGAAAAACGCTTGAGAGCCTTCGCGCGGTGATTCCACAAATCGGACAAATTGCCAAGGACGCCCGGCAGTACGGTGGCAATGCCGCCGCGCCCCTCGAGCAGTCTTTGAGCGAGCTTTCTGGTCTGCGGGATAATCTAGCCTCTTACCTGACAACCCAGTTCCCTGGCAAATTTCCACCCCAAACAGAGACTTCTGCGCCTCCTCTTCCAGCCGCCGCGCCCGAGCAAGGCCAGCCCGGCGCGGTGACCTCCGGACAAGCCCAATCGGCCCAAGCGGCCCAACCACCTCAACCAGCGGAACAAAATGAACAGGCCAAAAACGCCGGGCAACCGCAAAAATCCCAACCCGCTCAGTCGGCCACGGCCGTCGCGCCCCAGGCTCAACCCGCAGTAACATCTCAAGCGCCGGCCGCTAACCCGCCTGCGCCCGCGGCAGCTAGCACCCCATCTACGCCGCCACAAACTCCCGCAACTTCAGCAAGTCCTGTCGAGGCGGCGGCGCCGCAACCGGAGCAAGTGAAGGCGCTCTTGCGCAACGTCTACCTCACCGACGCGCGCGTGGGTGATTTGCTAGGCCTATTGCAGCCCGACAAGTGGAAGATGCCGGATTCCGAACGGGCGCTTTTCAATGAGCGCCTTCAATCGGTGAAAAATCAGCTCACAACAGTCGAAAAGTGGCGCTATCAATTCCTCTATAACATCGACAAGACGGACTTGGGGCAGAATACGGTATCCGCGCTGGGCGATCTTGTGCCGGGCATTCTCGGAGTTGAAACGACGGTTACCCAATACGAAGGGCAGGCAGCGGGTTCGCAATTCGCTCAAGCCGCCAGACAGCTTGCCGCTTCGCGGAACACGCTCGCGAGCTATGTGGCGTATGTTGAGGCAAAGGCGCAGAAGGAGCTTGCCGCCCCGCCGTCCCAGGTCCCTCCCGGCCAGAAAGGGCTCGAGACTGAGCGCGTGAACGTCGCGCCGATGGCCCCGCCCGTCTCCACGCTGGCGGTTGAGCCGCCGCCGCTGACGCCCGGCCAGGTGAAATCAATTCTCTATAAGGTGTACATCTCGGAATTCCGCATCCGCGACTTGCTAAGCCAGGAGCATCCAGATCAATGGAAAGGCGCGTCGCCGGCGGAGCGCACGATGGCCGCCCAGGCCCGCGCCGCGCTGGCCTCCAATCTCGATGAGCTTGAAAAATGGCGGGCGCTCTTCAGCGATCACCCTGGAAGCATGTATGACGCATTCCAGACCTATCGCAGCGTGAATGCGCTTTTCCATCCGCTTCGCGTGTTTGGGCGCGAGGCGGGCAAATATGAAAATGAAAACATGGCGGATGACTATGCCCGGCGGGAGACCGATATGGAGGCTCAGTTGAACGGGCTGATACCCTATATCAGCTTTATCCTGCAACATCAGGACCGCAACCTGGAGATGTTTCAGACGGACCTTGCGGGCTGCCAGACCCAATTGGGATACGCCATGCACAGCCAGGTGCGCGCCTCGCAGCCGATGAAGAACATTGTGCCGGTATTCCAAGGCCGCCGGCGAAGCCGCAAGAGCAAAACGGACAAGAAGGGCGATGCCGAAAAGAAAGCCAAAAGCGAGAAACGGTAGATCGGCGCGGCGGCCCCTTCGAGGCTTTGATTGCCGGTCAAAAACTCGTAAGGGGGAAGCCGCTACAACGCCATTCCATGCTATTAACCATTTAGCTCCCTTACAAACGGAGTAACTTGAACGGGTCTGCTATTGCGCGGCGGAAGCGTTTGGCTATGCTTAGAAGAGAAGCGCGAGGCCTAGCGTCTGCTTGACAACGCCTCGCCCAATTTATGCGTCATATATCCGAGCTGGCGCATGTAATTGTTTCTTTATTCAAGCTGTATGCCGGAGTTAGAAATACATTTTGACTGAGGAGAGGGAACACTCATGCCAGCAGGCATTCATTATCTAAAGCAAATCGTGGTTAGCGTGGCAATTCTCATGGTTGGTTTATGCGCCACAGCGCAGCCGTCAAAGGCTGATATTGTGGCGAGCAATTTTACTGCAAGCGATGCGTTCACGGCATTTTATCCAGTGGGAGGCATCAATTCCGGCGTTTCTGAAGCAATCGGCGTTTCCTTCGCCGTCCCGAACCAAAATTACACGTTTGAGGATGCGCAGCTTGTCCTGCTGCTCAATTCCGGCCAGAACACCGTCGATATCAATCTGCAGACAGACAACTCAGGCATGCCCAGCGGAAATGTACTTGAGACCATCGAATTAAACAACGCGCTGGCGGTCTCGCCGGGAGTCATTACTTTCACATCAAGCTCAAACCCGGTGCTTACCGCGCTACAAACGTACTGGCTTGTTGCATACTTCCCGGCCCCCCTCACCAACGTGGGTTGGGTGGCGAATATAGAAGGTGACAACTCAAGCCCGGCGGGAAACCTTGTTTTCAATGCCGCGGATAGCGCCACCGGGCCTTGGTCGAATGCAATTTCAGGCCTGGCAAGGCCGGCCTTCGAAATTGACGGCGCGCCCGGAGGCGTTGTCCCGCCACCGCCCCCCGTCGTTCCGGAGCCGGCTTCATTGGTTTTATTTGGAACCGGGATCGCGGCGCTGGGCCTTCTGGCTTTCTGGAAGAGCAGGCGCGACACTGCAGCGAGTTAGAATTCTTCGTCGCGTAGAAGCAGCTCGAGAGGCGGCCGATTGCAGACTTCGGCCGCCTGTAAATAGTAAAAACGGTAGCGAGACGCCGCTAAAGAATGGGGGGGCTTACTCTACCGCTTGCATGGCGCGGACATTGAACGCGGATACTCCTGGGAATTCCGCCACGGGCCCCAGTTCCTCTTCAATCCTCAGTAACTGGTTGTATTTCGCCACCCGGTCCGTCCGGCTGGCTGAGCCGGTCTTGATCTGGCCGGTGCGCAGGCCCACCACAAAGTCGGCGATAAACGTGTCCTCCGTTTCCCCCGACCGGTGTGACACCACGGCGGTGTATCCGTGCCGGTGCGCGAGCTCGATGGCGGCCATAGTTTCAGAAACAGTGCCAATCTGATTCAGCTTAATAAGGATGGAGTTGGCTGCGCCTTGCTCAATGCCGTGTTCGAGGCGTTCGGTGTTGGTGACGAAGAGATCATCGCCCACTAACTGAACTTTATCGCCGAGTTCGGCAGTCAAATCCTTCCAGCCGTCCCAGTCGTCCTGAGCCAGCCCGTCTTCGATGGAAACGATAGGATATTGGCGAACCCAGTCGGCGTAGAGCTTGATCATATCGTCGGCGGACTTCTTGGATTGATCGGACTTGAAGAACACGTACTTCCCGTTGTTGTACATTTCGCTCGACGCGGGATCAAGCGCGATGGCGATATCATGCCCGGCGGAGTAGCCGGCGCCGTCGATGGCCTCCAGGATCAACTCAATGGCTTCCTTATTGGATTTAAGGCTGGGCGCGAAACCGCCTTCGTCGCCTACCGCGGTCTGGTAGCCCTGCTCCTTCAAGACCTTCTTCAGCGTATGGAAAGTCTCAACGCCCATGCGCAGCGCGTGCGAAAAGCTCTCCGCGCCCACGGGCATAATCATGAACTCCTGAAAGTCCACGGTGTTGTCGGCATGAGCGCCGCCGTTCAGAATGTTCATCATGGGCACCGGCATCCGGCGCGCCTGCAAGCCTCCGAGGTAGCGGTAGAGCGGCATCCGGGCCGAGCTCGCAGCAGCGCGGCAGACGGCCATCGAAACCGCCAGGATGGCGTTCGCGCCCAGCTTGCCCTTGTTAGCGGTGCCGTCGAGATCAATGAGGAACTTATCGATTTCGGATTGGTCGTTCGCGTCGTGGCCGCCCAGCTCGCGCGCGATCATCCCGTTGATGTTTTCCACTGCATTGAGCACGCCCTTTCCCTGATACCGCTGCTTATCTCCATCGCGCAGCTCAATAGCCTCGTGTTCACCGGTTGAGGCGCCCGAGGGCACCGCGGCCCGGCCGAATGCCCCGTCGCGCAGATGAATCTCCGCCTCCACCGTGGGGTTGCCGCGGGAGTCGAGAATTTCTCTTCCTAAAATCAAATCAATAGCCGCCAAGTGTTTGCTCCTTTGTTTATTTGTTGAATCTCAAATGTTAGCACAAGCGAATCCGCGCGTCCTATGATCCGGCAAGGATTCAGGCTGAAAATTCGTCTGTAAAAGCTGGAAGATTTTTCCCAGCGGTGCGCAGGCAAACCCGGTATAATGCGCGCGAGAGCAGAACGTGGATAATTTGACGCACACGCTAACGGGGATTGCGCTCGGCCAAGCCGGGCTGAAGCGCAAGTCGCGCTTTGCCATGCTGGGGCTGATTATCGCGTCCAATGTGCCTGACGTGGATATCATCGCTCGCGCTCGTGGCAGCCTGGCGTATCTCGAACATCACCGGGGCATCACCCATTCGCTGATCGGGTTTACTGTCCTGGCCGCAGTTCTCGCGTTCATTCTCTATGAGGTCGGTCGTCGCTCCGCAGCCCGGAAGAACGCGCCGCCCCTAAGCCTGAAGTGGCTCTTTGTAGTTTGTTGGATTGGCGCCGCAGTTCACGTCCTGATGGATTTCACCAATTCGTATGGCATTCGTCCGTTCCTGCCATTCAGCGGACGCTGGTTCGCGCTGAATCTTGTCCCAGTTATCGATCTGTGGCTGCTATTCGCGCTCATATTGGGGTTATGTGTTCCGGTCGTGCTGGGGCTGGTCACCGAAGAAGTGGGGGCGAGGAAAGGCAATGCGAAAGCTGTGCGCAACGGAGCAATTTTCTCTTTGTGCGCGATTGCGGCGCTTTGGGGGCTGCGCGGTTTGTCTCACCATCGGGTGCTGAACATGCTTGGCGCGCACACCTACGGAGAAGAAAACCCGATTACTTTGGGCGCGTTTCCTGCCGCCTTAGATCCCTTTGGCTGGCATGGCGTAGTGGAGACCGATTCAGCTTTCTATCTGCTGGACGTGAACGCCCTGGCGGGTGATGTGATGCCCGAGGAAGCGGCGGTGCTCCGCAAGCCCCCTCCTTCGCGGGCGCTGGACGTAGCCCAAAAAACGCGGGTGGCGAAGGCGTTTCTCCAATTTGCCCGGCTTCCCTACGCCATCGTCTACGCGGATGAAGATGGCTTCCGCGTTTATTTGCGTGATCTGCGGTTTGCCAGGCCTGGGATTCCGTATTGGAATTTTGTGGCTGAGGTTGTCGTGGATCAGTCTCTGCGGGTCAAGGGGCAAACCTTCGAATTCGTTATGAAAAAGCCGGTATATTGATGCGGCGAAGAACAAGCATTAATCCTAACGTGGAGCGCCTCGCGTTCAATCTTTGGCTTCAGGCGTCTCTTCAGGCGCTTCCAAACGCCGCTTTGCGTACCTATAGACCACCACGGCTACCACAGTAACGACCACCACGCCCAGAGACAACCAGACGATGTTCTGGCGCAAGTAGCTCTGCGCCGCCGCGCCATAAAAGACTCCTACCCACGCTTCCAAGGCGAACCGGATGCCGCGTCCGATCAAAAGCGCGAAAATGAAGCGCGAAATGCGGATCTGCATAGCGCCCGACATGATCGCAAAAACCTTGAAGGGAGTCGGCGGCGGCAGAAGCGACGCGACCAGAAGAGAAACGAAATCATTGTGTTCAATCCAATGCCGGACGCGCGTCTTTTCCGGCTGGGGCGTGCGGGACGGCAGCAGGTTTCTGCCTTTGCGGGTGATGTAGTAAAGGGTCAGAGCTCCAAGGAGCGACCCGAGCGTGCACTGCAGTGCGTACAGCACGGCTTTATGCGGGTGCTTGCTGGCGAGATTGATCAGCAGGAGGTCGTTGATGACGGGAAAAGCGAGGAAGGATGAGTCGAGATAAGAAATGGTGAAAAGCCCCCAGCCGCCGTAACGGCTGAGCATGTAACCCAATCCGCTAATCAGAATTTTTACATGGGACAAGCGTCAAGCTCCGGCCCAAGGGAAGAATTTATTGTAAAGGGAAGGTTAAGGTTACGGCAAGCAAATCAGCTTTGACCTAGAGGAAAGAGCTAGTGTGGTGTCTCAGAAATTCGCAAACTATATTGGCGGCGCTACTGTCATGCTGAGCCCTTCGCTCGTCATCCTGAGCGGAGCGAAGGATCCCGGCATTAGGCTCAGGGTAAACTCCGCGAAGCATCCCGGCATTTCTTAAAAAACAAATATGGAGACCCTTCGCTATGCTCAGGGTGACAGGTACGAACAGCGGCGGATTTATGTCGCGAACCATTGGGATAGGACACTAGTGCAGCGTATCTTACGAGTCCACTAAAAAACTTCGGGGACGCATCGCTGCGTCCCCGAGTGGTTGCTTCAGATTTTCCGAAGCCGCTTATCTCTTTTTCTTGGCTTTTGCCTTCTTCTTTGCTGGCATTTTATTCTCCTCTCAAGAGATTCAAAAATTTCCGCCAGCAAAACTGGCGGAGCGCGTATTCATCATCATGTATAGTGATTGCGCATCATCTTGTCAAGAGGAAAGTGAAGGGCGCGGGTTGCAATCTGGAAAGTTTTTAATCTTCCGGTTCGCAAAAAAGTCATCACGATCTTTGGAATGGAACGCGTTGATGCGTTGAGACACGCATAAAGAGGGGCTGCCATGCAACTTGCGCGCCCTCTGAACGCATCCACATCATTAGCCATGCTGTTATACGCGCGCTTTCACAAGCTCGAAAGTTTTTTTGCGAAGAGGGCCGCAAAGCTATGATCCGCGCGCTTGCGATCATCGGAATTCTACTTGCGATGACTCCGGCATTTACCCTTTCACAGCCGCCACAGCAAGCGCAACCTCCGGTGCTGAAGGTCCAGACCGAAGTGGTGAACGTCTACGCGGTGGTGACGGACAAGCACGGTTACGTCATCCCCAATTTGACTCGGGACGATTTCCAGATTACAGATAACGGCGCTCCGCAGCAGATTCGTTATTTTTCCATCGCAACAGACACGCCGCTAACGATGGGGATCCTGGTTGACACCAGCCCCAGTCAGCGGAACATCCTGCAGGTCGAGCAGCAGCAGGCGACCAACTTTCTGAGGGAGGTCATGCGGGCCAAAGATCTTGCCTTCGTTCTCCACTTTGATCTGCAAGTCGAATTACTGCAGGATTTCACTCCCAATGTGCAAAGCCTTATCCAGGCGATAAATGAGACGGAGATCAACGGCGGAGGACAGGGACCTCTACCCGGCACGTTTCCTTCCGCCCAGGAAGGCTACACGCATCTGTATGACGCCGTATGGCTGGCTTCGACCGACCCCAGCTTGATGCCGTCGCAGGTGGGAAGAAAAGTGCTCATCCTGCTGACGGACGGGATGGACGAGGGCAGTAAGGAGACGCTCGCCTCCACGATTGAGGCGGCGCAAAAGGCTGACGTGATCATCTATGCCATCAATATAGCGGACCCCAGGATGTATTCCACCTATAACATGTACGGCGGCGGCTATAACGGCGAATCAATCTTGAAAAAAATGGCCCAGGAGACAGGCGGGGAATACCTTCGCGTTGGGCGGAGCAAGGATACGGCGGCGGCCTTTGCGGAGATCGAGCGCCAACTGAGGACTCAGTATCTGCTGGGTTATACGCCCACCGACCGCATCCGGGACGGCAGCTATCACCGGATTCGAGTGCGCGTGAATAATAAGGACTATCGAGTGCAGGCGAGGCAAGGGTATTACGCGACTGCGGCATCGTCTTCCGGCCCATAAGGATTGTGATAACTGGGCTTGTAGCGGCCACCTTCGGCCCTGGCTCTTGCTATTCAAAAGCCAGAGGCCGCCGCTCCAGAATTATTTCGAAGGCGCGAAGTATCCGGCTCGCGCTCGCACGCGGAGCCCTTTTTCAAGAGGCTTGATGCGGATGTGGCGGAACGTTCCGTCGTGGGCAGTATTCGTTGACACGTAGGCAAGGCTGTATTGGCTGCGCAGTTCCTTGGAAATGGCCTGAAACGCAGAGGCAAGATCGCTTGCCTCGAAGGGAAAGAAAGCGCGTCCGCCGGTTTGGTCCGCTAAAGTAGTTAAGACTTTGTCCCCGTGTTCCTCAGAGCCGGTCCGGTTGGTGCTGACCGCGAAGATGATGGCTTCGGCGCGCTGCGCCATCGCCAGCGCCTCATCCAGGGAGTGCTTGCTTTCGTTGTCCCGTCCGTCGCTTAGGATAATTAATACCCGGCGCAGGTAAGGCTGCGGCGTTGGCACGTAAATCATTTTTTCTTTACAAGCATAATAAATGGCGTCGAAGAGTCCGGTGCCTCCGCCGGCTTGAAGCTCGCGGATAGCCGCGCTGAGGTCGCCCACATCATCGGTGTAATCCTGCAGGAGCTGCGGCTCAACATCGAAGCCGACCACAAACGCTTTGTCTTCATCAGGCCGCACGGTCGCGTTCAGGAAATCAATGGCGGCTTCCTTTTCGAAACTCAGGCGTTCGCGGACGCTGTTGCTGGTGTCTATCAGCACGCCGATACGCAGTGGCAGGTTAGTCTCCTGGGTGAAAAACCGGATAGTTTGCGGCTTGTTGTTCTCAAACAACTCGAAATCCTTTTTCTCCAGGCCCGTGACCAATTGTTTTTTTTTGTTGGTCACTGTCATCAGCACATTGACCAAGTTGACG
>DASZAE010000209.1:0-5052 GCA_035945515.1 Terriglobia bacterium | reverse complement strand
GCATGCCTGAGCAAGACGTCTGTGGCTGGCGGTACCTGATCCCGGAGGACTGCGTCGCGGAATTGCCAGAACTTCTCCTGGTCACCTGCGCAGCGCCCAGCCTCTGCGGCCCGCAGGGCGTAGGGATGGATCGAGAGCGGCGGCCGCGCTCGGCGAAGGCTTTAGCGTTCTGAGTTGTATTTCCAATGATGTGATGAAGCCGGGCTCCACGTAACCACCTTTTGCTTGATCCCGCAATTCATCGAGTATTTTTAGGGCTTGCTCCCGCCTGCCGGTTTTTGCGTATGCCATGCCCAAAGCGTGCAGGTATTTGGGCGTCCGGCCCGAGCTTTCCACGGACTTTTCAAGCAGCGCCACAGCATCAGCCCATTGATTGTGGCGTTCTTTGACGAGGGCCATGAAGTAGAGACCCGGGGGATAATTCGGCACAATACCGAGCGTCTTTTGAAACTCGCTGGAGGATTCCTCGTCGCGGCCGGCGTCAAGCATTACCCAACCGGCCAGCATGTGCTCTCTCGGAGACAGGGGATTGAGCACAACAGCCTCGTGCATCTGTCGCAAGGCGTCGTTGAACCGGCCGGCGTCGCGCAGAAACAATCCGTACTGCTCGTGAGCTTCGGCATCACTGGGATTCAAGGCCAGAGCGCGCCGGTAGGCATCTTCTATGCCGGGCCGCCTGGGATTACTTCGAGATAAGATGGCCGCGCGCAAAACGTAAGACTCGGGAATTGAAGGGTCGAGCGCAATCGCTTTCTCCACGGCTTGCGTGGCACGCTCGTTGCCGTCGCCAAGCGATATAAAGCGATAATCGATGAGCGAGAGATTTGTGCGAGCGACGCCGTCGTAAGCCAGCGCGTAATTCGGATCGAATCGGATGGCCTCGTCAAAGGCGTCCAGCGCGCGGCGAAAGCCGTCGAGCGTGCTTTGATCCCAGGCGAAACGCCCTTTGAGGTACGCTTCGTAAGCGTCCGTATTCACAGTCTCAGCTCGCGCCAGCGCGCTTTCTGTTTCAGGCAGAAGCCTTAGGGCCAGCGACTCGGCCACGCGGCGCGCCACATCACGCTGAATCGCGAAGATATCCCTCAAGGGCCTCTCATAGGTTTCAGACCATAAATCCGTCCGGTTTCGCACCTGGATAAGTTGCGCGGTTATGAAGACTTGTTTCGAATCTTCTCGCACGCTTCCCTCAAGCACGAAATCCACGTTTAATTCCCCGCCGATCTGCCGGGTATCCTCGTCCGTATTTTTGTACTTCATCACAGAAGTCCGGGCAATCACGCCAAGTCCTTGGGGATCCATGCGCCCAAGCTGGGTGATCATCTCTTCGGTCATTCCGTCGCTGACATAATCTTCAGCAGGGTTCCCGCTGAGGTTTCGGAAAGGAAGGACTGCTAACATCGGGCGGGCAGCAGTCGTCGTGAGCGCAGGTCGGAGGCGCTTCAGGAATGCCCAAACTCCAACACCAAGGACCGCAACGAGGAACCCCGCGACAAACAGCAGTATCCAGCGGTGGGAGGGTAGTCCTGTTTGAGAAGGCATAGGCTGGATATCCTGTAATCTCTGAACTGCCGCTTCAATGCCATTCGGCCTTGCCACGGGAACGATGAAGCGGTAGCCGCGCTTCGGAAGGGTTTCAATATAGCGTGGACGCTCAGCGGAATCACCCAGCGCCTCCCGTAGCCGCTTAATGGCCGTATTGAGATTAGCGTCGAATTCGACGAAGGTATCCGCCGGCCAGAGACGCTCGCGCAGCTCTTCGCGGGTCACTACATTTCCTGCTTTCTCAACCAGGAGCGCCAAGGTCTGAAAAGGCTTTTCTTGCAGTCTGACCTTTCGCCCTCGTTCGCGCAGTTCTCCTGTGCGCAGGTCAGCTTCGAACACCCCGAACCGGACGACTCGACTCGAATTATTCCCGTTCTCCATTTGCTGTTGCGGAGTATAACACGACAGGTATTCCGAGCGAAGAGATGCGCCGCGTCAGACCAATCCGTAATTATCTGTAAATATTAGGCTTAGTTGGCCATAAGGATTTCATGCGACGTTAAGCGGTTATCCATTGACGGCGCGCGCCCGCCGTGGCGAAGATGGCACGGTAGTTGGCGGTAATTTCTTTTAGAGGAGGCTCGCGATGGCTCTCTTTACGCTAATTGTGAACGGCGAGCGGCGCACTACCGACGTCCAGCCTGGGACCCCACTTCTCTGGGTGCTAAGAGACGCGCTTGGACTAACAGGCACAAAATTCGGCTGCGGGATGGGACTGTGCGGCGCATGTACCGTGCATTTGGACGGCGAGGCGGTGCGTTCATGCCAAACCCCCGTCGAAACCGTCGGCAGGAAGAGGATAACAACTATCGAGGGCTTGTCACCTAACCGTAGCCATCCGGTGCAGCGTGCCTGGATTGCAGAACAGGTTCCTCAATGCGGATACTGCCAGTCGGGGCAGATCATGCAGGCGGTTTCCCTACTGGCCAAGAATCCACATCCCACCAGAGAAGAAATCAACCAGGCAATGGCGGGCAACATCTGCCGCTGCGCTACGTACCAGCGGATTCGGCGCGCCATCGAGCGCGCAGCAGAGGAGACCACATCATGACAACGCAGAATGAGATTGGGCGGCGCGATTTTTTGAAGTCTGGAGCGTTTGGCGGCGCTGCATTGGTTGTGGGGTTTTATCTCCCGGCGTGCAGCCGCGCTAAGAACGGGCACGCTCCAGGGCTAGAAACCCTCAAAGCGAATGCCTGGATCACCATCACGCAGGATGACCGAATCACATTGCTCACGGAAATACCTGAGCTAGGCCAAGGCACCCGAACAGCGGACGCGATGATGCTCGCCGATGAGTTAGAGGCGGACTGGTCTACAATTCGCGTTGAACAAGCCCCTACAATTCCGGCGGTCTACAAGCACCTTGGAACCGGCGGCAGCGGCGGAACGGCGGGAACGTGGATGCCCATGCGCCAAGCCGGCGCACAGGCGCGGGAGATGCTCCTTAGAGCCGCGGCGCAACAGTGGAAGGTCTCGATCAACGAGTGCCGCGCCTACAACGGCACGGTCATCCATGCGCTCAGCGGTCGACAGTTTCGTTATGGTGAGTTGGTTGAGACGGCCTCCAAGTTGCCGCCGGTGAAACCCGATGAGGCTCCGTTAAAGGACCCGAAAAGCTTTCGCCTGATTGGGAAGCCCGTGCCCAGGGTAGACGTCCCGAGCAAGGTCGATGGCAGCGCCGGGTTCGGGATCGACGTCCGTGCTCCTGAAATGCTGTTCGCAGTGATCGCGCGCTGCCCGCATTTTGGTGGCACGCTTGTAGCCTTCGACGATAGGAAAGCCAAAGCCGTGCCCGGCGTTCGGCGCATATTCCGTGTACCCCCTATTGGCTCGATGCCCGTTGCCCCTGGAGTCGCGCGAAACATCCGCGTTGCTGGCGGAATAGCCGTGGTGGCCGATTCGACCTGGGCGGCGATCCAGGGGCGAAACGCGCTCAAGATCACCTGGAGCAAAGGACCAGGCGCCCTCGAAAGCACCCAAAGTATGCGGGCGCTGTTTCAGCAGCGAGCGGAAGGTCCACCGAGTGTCGTCGCGGTGGATCGTGGCAACGCTCTGAGAATCCTGGCGCAAGGCTCAAAGAGGATCGAGGCCGAGTATGAGTTGCCGTTCCAGGCACACGCCACCATGGAGCCGATGAATTCCACCGTTCACGTCCGCAGAGACGGTTCGATCGAAGTCTGGTCTCCGACGCAGATTCCTGCAATCACGCAGTCGGAGATCGCGGCGCTCGCGGGCGTGCCGGCCGAGCGGGTCACCGTTCACACTACGTTTTCCGGAGGCTCATTTGGCCGCCGTTACCAGTGGGACTATGAAGCGGAAGCCTGGCAGGTGGCAAAAGAAATGAAGGTCCCCGTCCAGGTGCTGTGGACCCGCGAAGATGATATGCAGCATGATTTCTACCGGCAATATTTCCTCTACCGGCTCGCCGGCACGCTCGACGAGCATGGCCAGATCGCCGCCTGGGCGTGGCGAGCGGTCTCGACGCCGATTCGGTCGGTATTCGACTCGCCAGAATCATTGAAGGATCCGAAGCACGTTGCATCCCAGGAAATCAGCTTTAGCGACTCGCTTCCCTATCACACGCTGAATTACCGGCTGGACTATGCTCCGGTCGAGTCGGTGGTGCCACGAGCGTGGTGGCGATCAGTTTCCGCCTCGGCTGAAGCCTTTGCGATTGAATGCTTCATGGATGAACTCGCGCACGCTGCCGGCGTCGATCCCTACCCGTTCCGTATGATGAACCTGCGAGCGGACCACCCCGAGACCTCTGAGAAACGGCGAGGTGTTCTTCAGCTTGCAGCCGAGAAGTCCGGCTGGGGACAATCGTTGCCTGCGGGTCATGGCCGCGGCATCGCGTGTTATCATTTCGGCGACACCTACGTGGCGCAAGTCGCGGAGGTTGCCGTCGGCAAGGGCGGCAATCTGCACATCAACCGCATCGTGGCGGCGGTCGATTGCGGCCTTCCGGTAAACCCCAATAGTGTGAAAGCTCTGATCGAAGGCGGAATCAACTTTGCCCTTACGCCTGTGCTCTCTGGCGAGATTACGATCAAGGACGGAGCTGTCGAGCAGAGCAATTTCAATGATTATCAAGTGCTGCGCATAACGGATGCCCCTGAAATCAAAGTTCACATCGTGCCAGGCGGGCAACAACCTAACGGCGGGGTGGGTGAATCCGGCGTTCCTCCGCTTGCGCCTGCGGTTGCGAATGCCGTATTCGCTGCCACGGGCGTCCGCCTCCGGCGTTTGCCGATCGATCCTCGAATTCTGATGAAGGCGGCCTCTGCGTGAAGCAAGCGGGCTAGGTTCTCGAGGCCCGGCAGGCTTGCCCAGACCGGCCAAGCGCTTTCCCAAGCGGTTTCGCGCGTTGGCCCCAGAGCCTCGGGTATTGATTCTAAAGGCCTCCTAGGGTTCGTTCCGCGATTTTGCGCGCTTGCGGCCGGGCGCGGTTGTAGCGGCGGCCTCTGGCCGCCGGTCTTTATGAGTGAAAACCGGCGGCCAGAGGCC
>DASZAE010000208.1:0-4932 GCA_035945515.1 Terriglobia bacterium | reverse complement strand
CTGTTGTTTGGGCCCAAGAAGCTTCCCGAAATCGCCAAAGTGCTTGGCAAAGGCCTCGGTGAGTTGCGCCGCGCCCGCGACGAGTTGCGGTTTTCCCTCGAAGATGAAATACGTAACCTCGAGTTAGACAAACAACATCTTGTCGATCATGTCGTCGAACGGACGCTCGAGATTGATAAATATGAGGTAGAAAGAGCCGACGAGCCGGCGCCAGCCTATGGGCACGATAGTACCATCCCCACCCCTGAAGAACCCGAAACCCGGTCCTGAGGAAGAACTCAATGGTAAGCAGATGTCGTTCCTCGAGCACCTCGAGGAATTGCGTCAGCGGTTGATGCACAGCATCATTTCCATTGTGATTGCCGCGGGCATTTGCTTTTATTTCCGCGAGAAGATATATGGCCTGCTCGCCGAGCCGCTGACCGACACACTGGCCAAGCTTCATCTGCACGAGAATCTGGTTTACACCAACCCGGTCGATCCGTTTAATCTCTACATCAAACTTTCTTTGGTGGGCGGGCTTTTTCTGGCGTGTCCATACGTGCTGTATCAAATCTGGCTTTTTATCTCGCCCGGCCTCTATAAGCACGAAAAGCGTTACATCTGGCCGTTCATTATTTTCACCAGCAGTCTCTTTCTGACCGGCGGTTTTTTTGCCTGGAAGTTTGCCTTCCCCGCCGCGCTCGAATTTCTAGTCAATTTCGCCCACAGCTTCACGCCCATGATCACGATCAATGAGTATTGGGACTTGGCAATCCAGATCATCGTGGCAGTGGGCCTGATCTTCGAGTTGCCGGTTGTAATCCTGATCCTTTCGGTCTTCGGGATTGTGACGCCCAAGTTTCTTTGGAAAAACCTGCGCTATGCCGTGCTCATTACGGCGGTGCTTTCAGCCGCAATTATTCCTTCAAACGACCTGGCTTCTATTTTTATTGTGTGGATTCCTCTGGTTGCGCTCTACATGCTGAGCATCCTGCTTTCCTGGCTCGTGTGGACAAGGCGCAAAAAGAAGAGAATGCAAACTGCCTGACGCGCCACGCTGTGATCTACAAAATGACTCGAAAATGGGACAAGCTGTTGCTTGCCGTGGCGGTCTTATTGCTTCCTGCCGCGTTTGCCGCAGATCTTCAGGCCCAAGCGGGCCACTCAGGCCTATCAGGGCAATCCGTGCCTGCCTTCAGCGGGCAGCGGGCTTATGAGGACATACGGCATCTCGTGGCATTCGGGCCGCGGCCACCGGGATCGCCGGCGCTCGCCGAAAGCCGTCAGTGGATCATCCGCGAGCTGCAAGCGGATGGCTGCGCGGTGGAGCAAGACACATTTACAGCTCCGACGCCCATGGGCAACATCGATATGGACAATATCATCGTCAAGATTCCGGGCGAGAGGCAGTCCGTTGTCATGCTGGCAGGCCATTACGATACCAAGCTCTTCAAAGATTTCCGCTTTGTGGGCGCGAACGACGGCGGCTCGAGCGCGGCGTTTCTGATGGAAATGGGGCGGGACTTGTGCAGAGGCCACAAATATAAATTCACCACCTGGTTGGTTTTTTTTGACGGCGAAGAGGCGATACAACAGGAAATGTCTTCGACGGATGGAACTTATGGCAGCCGCCATCTCGAGCAAAAGCTTGCGGCGGATGGCGAACTCGACCGCATCCAAGCGATGATTCTGGTGGACATGATCGGCGATAAGAATCTCGACATCCGCCGGGACGATAATTCAACGGGCTGGCTGAACAATTTGCTGTTTAAGACAGCGGACCGGCTGGATTACTCGCGCTATTTTCTCAAAGGCGAATCTCTGGCGGTTGGCGACGATCATACGCCCTTTATTGAGGCGGGCGTCTCCGCGGTGGATATCATCGACTTTGACTACGGCCCGAACAACAGCTATTGGCACTCGGCCGGGGACACGCTCGATCACTGCAGCCCTGCCAGTCTGGAAATCGTAGGCCGTGTTGTGAGCGCCATACTGGGTGAGCTTGACCGTTCACCACGCATAAAATGACACTTTGTTAACTTGATTTTTGCCAGACCTCTCGGTACTATCGCGGCTGGGGGACATTAAATTTTTACTTCGGGAGTGAAAATGAAGCTTCGAATCGTTTCCATTGCTTCAATGGCACTTATGACCGTGGCCCTGGCCATCCCTGGCTTTGCCGCGGAAGGAACGGCGAAGGAGGGCGGACAACTTTTCCAATCTCAACACTGCGTGATGTGCCACGGAATGGACGGCAAAGGTTATGCTGCTATTCATACCCCGGACTTTACCAGCCAGAAATGGCAGGCTGCGCATTCGGACGCCGAAATCACCGAAGCTATCACTAACGGTAAAAAAGGCACTCAAATGCCCGCTTTCAGCAGCAAGCTGACGGCAAGCCAGATTCAGGATTTAGTGCTCTACATCCGGTCGCTTGGCAGCGCGCCGAAGCAATAGTTTTGTGCGCACGCTCCTCCAGGCATGATTTCAGCGGCGATTTTACGTGCGCTATAGCATCCATGCTCTGCGTGTGCGCGTGGAAGCATTTCTGTACCAGGGCCTTTAGAGTCTTTGTGAAAACTCACGTTGCGTGTCATTCTGAGGAGCCGAAGGCGACGAAGAATCTCGTAAGGGTCTTAAATTTCAAAGCGAGATTCCTCGCTTCGCTCGGAATGACACCGTTGGTGAGCAGTTTTCACACAGACTCTTTAGCCTCCGGTCTTTACTATTAAAATCCGGCGGCCCCTTACAGGTTTTGCCCGCCGCTACAGCAGGCGGGCCGTCGACGATTTACACCGTTCTGCATTGTGAGGGTTGCAAGTTATCTGGATGTTTCCCGGCTCCTTCCCTCGAAAGACCTTTATGGATAGAAAATACCGGCAACGCGGTTACGAGGACTCGCCGCGCACGCGCTCCGAAAATCGCCCACAGCCGAAGCCGGAGACTTTCGGACCTAAAACTCCCAAATTCCCTGACGCGCATCAAGTTTCGCGCTGCGCCGGTTGCGGCAAGATTTTGCCGGCTGAAGTGGATTTCAACGGTCGCTGTCCCCATTGCGGGTTTGAGTTGCATAGTTGCAAGCAATGCGCCCACTTTGACACTTCGGCGCGTTTCGAATGCACCCAGCCCATTACGGCGCGTATTCCCAAAAAAGACGCCCGCAATGAGTGCGGTTACTATAAGCTTCGAGTCACGCTTGAGCGCCAGACCTCGCCCGGAGCTTCGCGTCCCGACAATCCCCGCGCCGCCTTCGAGGCGTTGTTCAAGAAGTAGTTTTGAAGGAAGAGAATTGGTTTTTCCTGCCTTGGTCTATCTGAAAGATTAAAAATCACTTCCGCTATATCTAGGGTCTTTCTCCCAGGGATACCACAATCTGTTGTATTTTCTGCTTGACATGAGCATTTCCCCAGCGTTACATTGCTCGACAGCGCATGAACCCATCGCGTTAGGGTTTGTGGCGATTGACATCGCAATACTCAGTAGCGGCAAAGTCCGCTTTACGCCTTTGAGCCAAGCAGAGTGGTATCGCTCTGAAACAGTATGGGTGATCCCAACCCGGCTTCGTCGAATAATAACAGCGTTCGGGTTGAAGGTCATGAAAGTTTGCAGCCAGCTTCCGCAGGTGAAGGGATATAGCCCGCTAGGAGACTTACTCATCTAATTTAAGGTGGAGGATTTTATGGCCGACCGAGAGGTTACTTCTACGCTATTAAATGGATCACAAACACGCACCGCATCCAGCAAACGCGGGGTAGTCTTCCGGCGGTTTTTCACCAAGCCCGGCGTCCACCCGTTTGACGAAGTGGAATGGGAGATGCGCACCGCCTCCATCCAAAATGAGAAAGGCAAAACGATCTTCGAGCAACGCAACGTGGAGACGCCGAAGGATTGGTCGATGACGGCCACCAATATCGTGGCGTCGAAATATTTCCACGGCAAGATGGGCACGCCGGAGCGCGAATCGAGCGTGCGGCAGCTCGTCAGCCGGGTGGCGGACACGATTGCCGAGTGGGGCGTTGAGGGCGGTTATTTCCGGGGCGCGGAGGACGCGCAGGCCTTTTGCGACGAGCTTACCCACTTGCTGGTGCGGCAGAAGGCGGCCTTCAATTCGCCCGTTTGGTTCAACTGCGGGCTGTGGCACAAGTACCAGCGCAGCTCGCGTGGCACGGGCTGGTACTGGGACGCAGCCACGAGCGAAGTGAAGAAGGAGACGGAAGCTTACCGCCATCCGCAGTGCTCGGCCTGCTTCATCAATTCGGTGAGCGACGACCTGGAAAGCATTCTCACGCTGGCCAAGACCGAAGGAATGCTTTTTAAGTGGGGATCGGGCACGGGAACAAACCTTTCGCCCATTCGCTCTTCTACGGAGACGCTCTCAGGCGGCGGCATCGCCTCCGGGCCGCTCTCTTTCATGAAAGGCTACGATGCTTTCGCCGGAGTCATCAAGAGCGGCGGCAAGACGCGCCGCGCCGCCAAGATGGTGATCTTGAATATCGACCATCCGGACGTGGTCGACTTTATCGAGTGCAAGGCCAAGGAAGAACGCAAGGCGTGGACGCTGGTGGACGCGGGCTACGACTCGTCGCTTGACGGTGAGGCTTATAGCTCCATCTTTTTCCAGAACGCCAACAACAGCGTGCGCGTCAATGATGATTTCATGAAGGCGGTGGTGAACGATCAGGACTGGCAAACGCGAAGCGTGATCAGCGGTGAACCGATGAACACCTATCGCGCCCGCGACTTGATGAATAAAATCGCTGAGGCGGCCTGGCAGTGCGGCGACCCAGGAATGCAATTTGATAGCACCATTAACAAGTGGCACACATCCAAGGCTACGGCGCGCATTAACGCCTCGAATCCGTGCAGTGAGTATATGTTTCTGGACGATTCGGCCTGCAATCTGGCGTCACTTAACCTGATGAAGTTCATGACCTCGGACGGCAAGTTTGA
>DASZAE010000207.1:0-5389 GCA_035945515.1 Terriglobia bacterium | reverse complement strand
TGCGGGGCAAATAGCTCTTTTGCAGTTCCCGCGCAACTTCCGGAAAGGTGAACCACGCGGGCAACTCGCGCCCCTCCGCAAGGCGGCGGCGCAATTCGGTGCCGGAAATATTCAGCACGCGGGCGCCCGCCGGAACTTCGGATTCGGGAACGTAAGTATCCTGATCCTCCAGATAAACCAGCATCTGGAAAGGAACCATCGTCACGCCCAACTCTTTTTCATTGGATTTCAACATCTCCTGCGCGTCATAGGGACCATAGAACGGCTTGCCGTCAACGTCTTTGCCGGGGCCGGCGTGGTCCCGCCCGACGATGAAGTGCGTGCAGCCGTGATTCTTGCGGATGAGCGCGTGCCACAGCGCCTCGCGCGGGCCGCCCATCCGCATGGCCAGAGGCAGCAGAGACAGCCGCACGGTGTCCTTAGGATATTTGGGCAGCATGGATTGATAGCAGCGCACGCGCACATAGTATTCAACATCGCCTGGCCTAGTCATGCCCACCGAAGGATGAATCAAAAGATTGGCTTCAACCTTTTTCGCCGCCCTCATGGTCAGTTCCTGATGGGCGCGGTGCATCGGATTGCGCGTCTGAAAAGCGACCACCTTTCTCCATCCAAGCCGCGAAAATTCGGCGCGCAACTCAGCCGGGGTCAGCCGCAATAAACGGAAATCGTAGTGCGAAGGAAGGCGGACGCCTTCAAGCCGCCCTCCCACATACCAGGGGTTGGCTTGTTTCAGCAGATAAGCCACGCCGGGGTGGGCTGTGCTGGTGGTCCCGAAAACCGCCTTGGCCTCCGCTTCCCGGTCCGGCTTCCACGCTTCTTCAACACGGAGCACGGCCAGCATTACGCCTTCCGGGTCGCGCAGCGCAACGTTACTGTTCTTTCCCAGTTTTTTAGTGAAATCCTCCGTCACGTCCAGAGTGATGGGCATAGGCCACAGCGTCCCGTCTTTCAGGTGCATGTTGTGGCATGTGCCTTCATAATCGGCGCGCGTCATGAAACCGTGGAGCGGAGAAAACCCTCCGCTCAACAGTAGTTCAAGGTCGCAAAGCTGGCGGCCTGTGAGATCCCAGGAAGGCCAGTCTCTCGATTCTGCCTTGATTTCTTCTGCCCGCTCCGGGGCAGCCACTAAGTTGACCAGCTTGCCCCCGTGCGGGGCGATAAGGTGATCGCTCATTCTTCTGTCTCCTGATCTTATTAGAGTCTCGAACGTATGGAGTTCGTATAAATATAAAAATGCGGCTTGGTACTGCAAGGACGGCTTAATTTCCAGTATATCCGAGCCAGGCGGCGTTTGGAGCGCGCAAACTTGCTTGCGCTGTGAACAGCGGCAGCAAGCTGCCGCGCTCCAAAGCTGCTACAACCGCTGCGGCGTCGTTTTTGTGGCGCAGCTTTCGCCCTTTAACGCTGCGGTAGTTGCTGGCACGCTCGATTCCCGGCCCAAAAGCAAGCTGTATACTTCCAGCCACTGGCTGCGAACCGTTTCCCAGCGGTACTTTTTCGATTCCTCATAGGCGTTCTGCGAAAGCCTCACCGCAAGCGCCGGATCGCCAAGCAAGCGAATGACGTTAGCAGCCAGAGCCTCCCAATCGTTTGGCTCGCACAGCAATCCGGTTTGCTCATGGCGCACGAGATATCGAATGCCCTCAGGCGCAGTGCTGACTACTGGAGTCCCGGAAGCAAACGCCTCCAGAATAGAAAGCGGCATGTTGTCGAGCCACGACGCGTTAATGAAAATGTCTGCGCGATCGTAATAAAGGCCCATCTGCTCGCGCGCCACCGCGCCGGGGAAATCAACCCTGCTCAATCTTAGCTCTTCGACCAACGAACGTACCCCGGCCTCTTCAGGTCCCACTCCTGGCAAGCTCAGCGTAGCCTCGGGAAAGGCTTGCTGCACGCGGGCGAAAGCGCGCACTACATGGTCCACGCGGTAGTACGCCCCAAACCCGCGCGTGCACACCAGGCGCGGTTCAAGGGGCTGGCGCAACCGGTACTTGAATTGGCTCTCGTCTACGGCGTTCGGCACAACTCGCGCATGGAGGCCAAACTCGCGGAAAACATCACCTAAATAATTGGAAGGCACCACTAGGCAATCCGCGCGGCGTAAGATAGGCAGCGCGCTTCGCCACCGGCTCAGATGATCTTTTGCCTCACCACTGTGGTAGTTGAGCAGCACCTTCACCCCTCGCAGTTTTGCGATCGCCAGCGCCGGAAACGGCGCCAGCAGAAACGACCAATACGACGCCGAAAAAACATGCGCCACATCGGCTCCCTTGAGACCGTGCCACAGCGCGGCCAGATAGAGCGGCGTGCGCACAATCGTTCGCAACAGCGGAATCTTTTGAGTCCATGTGAGAATGCCGGGGAAATCTGGATCGGCCGGAATGAAGCGGGTCTGCACTTCCGCGTCACCCTTCCATTTTTCCAGCAGCAAAATCGCCTGGGCGGACTGACCTCCGGTGTAGCGGAGCGAGGGCGCGACGACGGCAACTTGCATTGGACAGGCGAACCGTGAAGCCGGCCGGGATGAGGAGTTATTAGCAGATTTGGCCCCACGCTTGGCAGACAACAGCCGCAGATAAAGCTGTGTATACCGCTCGACCACACCCTCTACTGAGTAGTTCTCGCGCGCAATTTCCCGGGCTCTCTTTCCAAAAGCGGAGCGCAGGTCGGGCCGCGCCAGCAGTTGTTCGATTGCATTTGCCAGGGCGATTTCATTATCGGAGGGAACCAGAAAACCCGTTTCTCCCTCCCGTACAAGGTCCGCATTGCCTCCCACGTTGGTAGCCACGACGGGAAGTCCCGCTGCCATGGATTCGAGAATTGAGTTCGAGAGGCTTTCGGAAAACGAGTTTAGGACAGAGATATCGAGCGACGCCAGCACCGCCGGAATATCCTGCCGGTCGCCCAAGAAGAGGGCGCGGCCTTCGAGTCCCAGACTCTTTGAAAGCCGCTCTATCTCGGGCCGTAAAGGGCCGTCGCCCACCAGCACAAATTCTACGTGAGGGAATTTAGGCGCGAGGAGTGCGGCGGCGCGAAGGAATCCCGGATAGTTCTTCACCGGATTGTTCATGCGCGCGATCATGCCCACCCGGAGCGTCGCAGGAGACTGCGGCAGCGCCGGCTGAACTGGGACAAAGACATCCGCGGAAAGCCCGTTAGGAATGATCTCAATCTTACGCTGCGGCAGCCCTTGGTCGAGGAGCGATTGCGCCGCCGCGCGCGAATTGCAAATGACACGGTCGCAGAGACGAAAGCTAAGGTTCTGCGCGCGGAAGCGGGATGCGCCGAGCAAATCGCCAAGCTGCCGGTGGCTGCCCAGCACAACAGGGATTCGCGCTAAACGAGCCGCTGGGATCAACATCAAGTTCGTGTAGAAATCGAATGCGTGGGCAACTTCAATGCGACGAGCGCGCAAATACCGGGCAAGGGTGAATCGGGATGTCCACGAGCGCCAGCCATAGAGGCTTCCTCCGCATGGGAACTGCGCGACTTCACCTTGTCCGCTTTGAAACGCGCCGATCCGCGCCAGACATCCCACTTCAACGCGAACGTCACGCTCACGAAGCGCGCTGACCAATATGGTGAACTGGCGTTCGCTCCCACCTGTCTCAAACGTATTGGTCATGAGAAAGATCGCAGGGCTATGCTTGGAGGCGGATGAGGTCACCTACTTAATCCTGTGAAAAAGGAACTCATTGGTCCCTGTGGTATTCGTCGCCTTGAGATTCACCATTTCCATGCCCAGCTCGCGCGTGCAGAAGCGGAAAATCTCGTCGGTAGACGCGAATTCGTAGGGATAGCCGCCCAGCCAGTCGCGGATGTCGGTCCAATAGCTCATGCCGCGTCCCTGGCCGTATTGGGTAAACAACGTGAGCGGATTTTCAAACGATGCGAGCTTGCGCAGCAGACCATTACGCACGAAATGCGCGGTCTCCAGCATGAGCTTGGTGGGGCGCGAGGAGCGGTTATAGAGCCGTTTCACTTTAAGCCAGAACTCGGAACCCTTGCGGCCACTCACTTTGTTGTAAATCGAAAGATAAAAGAGGCCGCCGGTCTCGACCAGCGAGGCGGCGTTACGAATGGCCTGCCACATATTCCCGGTGTGGTGCAGCGACCCCCAGGCGTAAACGATGTCCGCCTTGCTGAGCTGCGAGACTAAGGCGCTATCCAGGATCGATCCGTGCACGACATCCCAATTAGCCGGATTTCCAGCGCGCTTCTTCAATTCCTCGCAACTGCGCACGGAAAACGGGTCGACGTCCACGCTCACGATGCGGCTTGCGCCCAGGCGAAGAGCGCCCAGCGAAAACAACCCGCTGCCGCAGCCGATATCGAGAAATGTGCGGCCATTCAAATTATCCAATTCCAGAAAGCCGGTAATGGATTTCTGGGCGACTTGCTCCTGCTCCGGAGTAAGATGACGCTCAATAAAATCGTGCCAATTACGTCCGAAAGAAAACGTGATCTTTTCCTGAGCGTCGGTTTGCGCCTGTGTTCCAAGCTTCCCTGCGTCTTCCATCATTTAGTTGCCCTCTGCCGGAAATTAATCCGGGACATCTATTGACGATTACAAATTATAGTGACGCTCAAGCGTTGTAGCGGCGGCCTCTGGCCGCCGGATTTTAATAGTAAAGACCGGCGGCCAGAGGCCGCCGCTACAGCAGACGCTGCCACTATAATTTGTAATCCTCAGCAATGTTGTAGCGCAGACTGCCGTTTTTGCAGCCTGCGGGTTTCCCACGGGCCATCCAAAAACCACGGACCTCAACGGCGGAGGTCCGCGCTACACGCGCTTCAAGGCGTTACCTGCGACGCATAACGCAGCTATACAGAGCGTCATAAGTCGGCGACGATCATTGGCTGTAGCGGCGGCCTCTGGCCGCCGGATTTTAAGTGTAAAGACCGGCGGCCAGAGGCCGCGGCTACAGAATCAGGCATCGCCGACTTATGGCGTTACGTATAATTCGATGACGCGAGCGCAACCGGCTGGCTCTCGTGGGAAGAAAGCGGCTCCAAAAAGTTGCGGTGCCACAGTTCGAAAATCAGGAGCCTCCAGATTCTTGCCGAATGGTCTCGGGCGCCGTCCAGATGCTCGCTGAGCAGTTTCTTTACGCCGTCCGGATCAAAATAGCCTCGTTCGAGCGTGCGCTTTTCGAGCAGCAACCGAGGCAGCTCTTCCTTGAATTCCTTCCTGATCCAATGCACCAGAGGCATGGCAAAGCCCTGCTTGGGCCGGTAAATCGCCTCTTTCGGCACGCCCACGCGCTCCGCCAGTTTCTTCAAAATGTATTTTTGGGTGGTTCCGCGCAATTTCAACTGGCTGGGCAAGGACGTGGCCAACTCGACAAAAAGATGATCGAGCAGGGGCACTCTCGCTTCAAGCGAA
>DASZAE010000206.1:0-6398 GCA_035945515.1 Terriglobia bacterium | reverse complement strand
AAGAAAGATTAGTAACACGAACCGGCGCGAACCGGAGTACGAACCGGACGAAATCGGCTCAATTGATTGAATGTAAAGGAATTAGAGAGATTTCCACTACGAACCGGAGCATTTACAACAAAACAAAGGAGATGCCAGAGCGGGTCCGGTTCGCCTCCGGTTCGTAACGGCTTTTGAGGCCAAAAATGGGAGGGGCCGGTTCGAAGTTTGTACTTTGTAGCGCAGGGTTCGTTTTATAACCCTGCGGCTTGTGGCTGTAGCGGCGGCGTCCTCGCCGCCGGTCTTTAATTATTAAAAACCGGCGGCCAGAGGCCGCCGCTACAACGTGCGGTTCTAACAAATCATGCAGAATTCGTTTTATAAACTCGTGACGGCCTGCTGTTTTGCGGCGATGGTTTGCTCCAGTCCGCTGTTGGCAGCAGGGCGCATTGAAGGCATGGTGACCAACGGCACGCACAATCGTCCTGCCGCTGGTCAGGAAATCCAGCTTTTGCAGCCGGGGAACGGCGGAATGCGCCAAGTCGCCGCGACCCGCGCCACCGCCGGCGGCCGATTTGTGTTTGCGGGTGATTCCATTCAGCCGAATACTTTTTATCTATTGCAAGCGTCGTATCAAGGAGTGGACTACCACGCCGCCGTGCGCATGGGCGCAACGCCCAATGCCAAGGCGGACCTTAAGATTTATGACGCAACCTCTTCGGCGGCGCAGCCTTTCCGCGTCACGTCGGCGCGTTTTCTGCTTCGAGCGCAAGGCGACAAGATGCACGTGGAAGAGTTGTACGCCCTGCGAAACACCTCCGACCCTGCGGTCACGTATGTGAACTCCGGCGGCACCTTTCTGTTCAATTTGGCTCGGGATGCCGGCCAGCCATCGGTGGCCGTGGCAGGCGAATTGAACATGCCGCTGCCGCAAAATACGCAGCCTGGCAAAACGCCAGGGCAGTACGAAATACGGTATCCTGTTAAACCCGGCTTGACGGTGGTGATGGTGGAATACGACGCCGACTACGCATCCGCAAGCTTCAAGCTCGCCGACAGTGTTCCGTACCCCGTCGACCAGATCGAGATGGACGTAGTCCCGGCGTCGCTTGCGGTAAGCTCGCCGTTCTTTAAGCCCATTGGCGCGGACGCGGACACCGGGGGTCAGAAGTATGTGGCGGCAAACCTGAAGCAGGGCGAGACGATTGAGGCTGACCTTCAGGGCGCTTCGCTCGCTGCCGCTTCGACGCCAGACAATTCAAACGATCAGGCCGTGAAGGAATTATCGAATCCGATGACCAAGGTCGGATTGCCCTTGATGGGCTGCCTGCTGCTGGTGCTTCTCTGGGCTATGGGCGTGCGGGTTTCCAAAGAATGGGCCAAGCGCGGCGCGGCGCGCCCCGGCAGTCCGGCGCAGAAGGAACTGGAAGCGAAGATCGATAAGCTCCTCGATTCGCTCGCCAACCTGGATGAGATTTTCGAAGCCAAAAAGATCGCGGAGAAAAAATATTGGCGGGAGCGCCTCGATCTAAAGGCTAAATTGGTAGTCCTGCTGAAGACCACGCCTCCGGCGTTCATCGAGACTTACGCCACCCGGCACAATCATGGTTGAGGCCGTGCTCGAAACCCGGAATCTGTCCAAATATTTCGGTGATTTCCCGGCTTTGAAGGCGGTCTCGCTGAGGATAACGGGGGGCGAGCCGGTGCTGATCTACGGCCACAACGGCGCCGGCAAGACGACGCTGCTGCGCACGCTTGCCTCACTGTCAGCGCCCAGCGAGGGCGAGGTGCTGCTCGGCGGATTGCGGATGGATCAACATCCCTCGGCCTGCAAGTCGAGGATAGGGTTCGTTTCGCACAACACCTTCCTTTACGGCGATCTGAGCATCCGTGAGAATCTGGCTTTAACCGGCAAGCTTTTTGATCTGCCCTCCCTCGAAGAGAAAATCGACGCCGCGCTCGGTTTATTTGGGCTGCGCGAGCGGGCCTCGCAACTGGTGAGAAGCCTTTCGCGCGGCTGGCAGCAGCGCGCCACGCTGGCGCGCGCCCTGCTGCACGATCCCGACTTTCTGCTGCTTGACGAGCCGTTTACGGGGCTGGACGCGGAATCGTCTGCGGGTCTTGAAGACCTTTTGCGCCGCCTCGCCGCGGAAGGCAAGGCGGTGATCTTCTCCACGCATCGTTTTGCTCAAGGCGCCGGCATCGCGCGCCGCTGCGTGCTGCTTGAGCGCGGCAGAGTGCGTTACGATGGGCCGCCCAGCCAAGCGCCGGTGCCCGCTGAGCGCCCTCAAGCTGTGGAACTGTAGCGGCGGCCTCTGGCCGCCGGCCTTTACTTCTTGAAAACCGGCGGGCGATGCCTCAACGGGCCGCTGCACCAGAAGAGGGCTTAGTTCGGATTATTCACGAAGTTCAGTTATGCCAACAGGGGGGCACGGTTTTAACCGTGCCGTTCGAGCGGATTATAACACCTTTCTTGCATAGCGCTCCCGCGGCTCGTTCGAACGAGCCGCGGGAGCGCCATGCAAATGAAATCGGAAGGAGCGAGCTTTCCGACGGGGTTAAAATCCCGTCCCCCTATCCTAAGGCCCGCGCTTCATGAATAATCCAGGTTAGGGCATCGTGTATTGAGCTCCATTTCTATTCTATGCGAAGCCTCAGCGTCATCTGGACACTCTTCGAGAAGGACCTCCGCCTTGAATGGCGGCAGCGGGAGACGCTCGCCGCGGTTTGCGTCTTCGGCGTGCTGGTGGTTTTTCTTTTTAATTTCGCCTTTCAGCCGGGCGGGGAAGAGTCGCTGCGGCTGTTGCCGGGCCTTCTCTGGATTGCGTTTGCTTTTGCGGGAATCCTGGGTTTCAACCGCTCGTTCGCCGCCGAGCGGGAGAACGGCTGCCTGGAGGGTTTGCGCCTGACGCCGGTTGATCCTGGCCTGATTTATCTGGCGAAGGCGCTTTCAAACTTTGTGTTTCTGGCCGTGGCGGAAGTGGTGATTGTTTTTGCCGTTTCGCTCTGGTACAACTTTTCCTTTTTGCCTTCGCTCAAGTGGTTTGCCTGCGTGGTGTTTTTCGGCACGCTCGGATACGTGGCGGTGGGCGTCACGTTCGCGGGGGTGGCCGCCAACACCCGCATGAGAGAGGTGATGCTGCCGGTGTTGCAGTTTCCGGTGATCATCCCCATTTTCATCGGCGCCATCGAGGCGACTTCCAGCGCGCTGAGAGGCGATCCGCCCGCGCAATTTTTGAGCTGGGTGAAGCTGCTGATTGGCTTCAGCATTATATTTCTCGTGTTATCGTTCTTATTGTTCGAATATGTGCTGGAAGAGTAGGCTGGCGCTGGGAGAACGTTGTAGCGGCGGCCTCTGGCCGCCGGTTTTTAATAGTGAAGACCGGCGGCCCCTTACAGGCTTTGCCCGCCGCTACAGCCGCAGTTATCACTCGACTCTGTAGAGGCGGCTTTATGCCGCCATCATCGTTGACGAGATAAACTCGCCGTGACGATGTCAATGAGTTGAGTATTTCATTTCGCAACGATGGCGGAAGGCAGAAGCTCGTTAGTCCCGATGAAAAAACATTCCTCCATGACGGCGCACGCGGTGCTGACGGCGGTTTGGATCGTCGTGGCGCTCTATCTAGGGTTTGTTTATGCGCCGAATGAGGCGGCGCAGGGCAACGCCTACCGGATTATGTACGTCCATGTGCCTTCGGCCTGGTCGGCCTTGGTGGCTTATACGGTGATTTTTATCGGCAGCGTAGGTTACATCTGGAAGCGGTCGCAGCGTTATGACGATTTGGCCAATGCCGCGGGCGAAGTGGGGTTTGTTTTCTGTTGCTGCCTTCTGATTACCGGTCCGCTGTGGGCCAAGCCTATTTGGGGCGTCTGGTGGGTGTGGGATCCGCGCACGACGCTGACTTTTATCCTTTGGCTGCTCTTTGTGGCCTACGTGCTGCTTCGTAGCTTTTTTGTGAACCCCTCGCGCGCCGCTCTGCTTGCCGCCGTGGTTGGGATCATCGGCTTTGTCGACGTTCCGATTGATTACATGGCCATTCGCTGGTGGAGGACGCAGCATCCGCAGCCGGTCATTATGGGCGGTCCCGATTCCGGGTTGCCGCCCAAAATGCTGCTCGCGTTCCTGGTGAGCGCCGGAGCCTTTTTGTGCTTGTTCTTTTATCTGCTGCGGCTGAGGATGTCCATGCTGGCAACGCGGCGCGAGGCAAGCCGGCTGCGGCGCGAGTTAGAGGATGAGGCGCAGGACCGGGCTGCGGCGCAGCGGCTTTGAAAACATGCCGCCGGGACGGCGGCGCTACAACCGAAAGGCATTATGACGGACCCAAACGACAAATACCTGTTTCTTGCTTACACACTGGTCTGGATCGTCTTCATGGTTTACGCCTGGATTCTTTCCCGGCGGCAGTCGAGACTGCGAATTGAGATCAATGAGCTCAAGGCCAGGAAGGCTGCGGCGGACGGCAAAGGATAGGCCGCAAGCGCCGCCGGGCCGAGATCTTAATGTCCTCCGGCTGGCCGCGTGACGGTGATGGGCTGGGTGAGCACGAACCGCAAGGGAGCTTCAGAATGCAGCACAATCTGCTTCTGGCCCGTAAACGCGGCGCCCGCGGTCCCGGCGCCCGCGCCAGCGATGGCTCCAATCGCCGCGCCTTTTCCGTGACCGGCCAGCGCCCCGATGAGCGCGCCAACGCCCGCGCCGCCGCCAATTGCGACCGCGTCACGCTTCTTTTGCGACTTACCCTCTTCACTCCAGGTGTTCGTAGAGATAGCGATGGGGCTTGCTCCCGTGGGTGTAAGCGAGGTCAGCGTGAGCGCAAGCACGGGTGGATGATGGAGCCTTCCGCCCTTATCCGCCGCCGCGACTTGGCCGTTCACAAGGCTGCCGGCCGGGGCAATCACTATGCCATTCGCCGCCAGCGGCTCCGAGAGTCCACCGCTGAATCCGGCGCCCGCCGTGGCCGTGGCGCTGCTAATGGCGTCACTCAAGTGGATATGCACGGGCGTGCCCGCAGGTATGGTGTAGGTGACGGTCTTGGGTGCTGGAGGGGGCGAATTTTGCTCCCTCTCGCGGCGCGATTCTTTCTTTCCCGCCATCTGGCCAGAGCCGCCCGCCACCGGCTGCGCGGATTGTGCCTGTTGACCCGGTTGAGTTGATTGGGCCGGCTGGGCGGATTGGGCTTGTTGCGCCTCCTGGCTCGCTGTCTGCTGCTTATTTCCACAGCCCATGTAGAGAATTGCGCATAAAGCCACGGCGAAGGATAGTAGCCGCAGTTTTGTTTTCATGATGAAGACCTCCTTGAAAATGAGGCTGCAAGCGAAGTCGCTGCGCGCGCGCATCCTCATGCCCGGTAAAGACAAATGCCAACACTTTGGCGCTTTCGGCGCCGCCGGCAATCTAAGAGTTATGCCGGTTTTCCTGACGGTATCGCAAACCGGATGGCTCGTCAAGCGGGGGCATGACTATGTCCAATCGCTAAAAAAGACGGGGGCCTATCTCTCATGGGCCTTACGGGCATTCATCCGCAAGCTTCTTTAATGCTTCCCCCGTGACCCGCATGGTGAGCCACTCTTTCATCACTGCGGCGCCGAGCGACTTATAGAATTCGATGGCCGGCGTGTTCCAATCGAGGACCTGCCATTCAAAGCGCACGCAGCCTTCGCGCACGGCGATTTGCGCCAGGTGCGCGAGCAGCGCCTTGCCAATGCCTTTCTTGCGGAACTCGGGCCGCACGAAAACGTCTTCAAGATAAATGCCCGGGCGTCCGCGCCAAGTGGAGTAATTGTAGAAGAAAAGGGCAAAGCCCGCGGGCTGGCCATCCCACTCCGCGATAATGCAGCGAAACTTAGGATGGGCGGAGAAGCCATCGCGGAGAATATCTTCCGGCGCCGCCACCGCTTCTTGCGGGGCCTTCTCATAATCCGCCAGCTCGCGGATGAATTGAAGAATCAAGGCAGCGTCGTCTGGCGCCGCGGCACGGATATTGATCATGCCGCCATTTTAGCAGAGGAGCGCCTGCGGTAAGCTGAATGGTGGTTGAACGGCGCCGCCACAACGCACGGCCCTGGCAGCCTATCAATTCATAGCATAAAGCCTGGCGCCGGGGCAGACGACCTGGACGCGGCTCTGATGGGGCAGGTGGATCACTTGCAGGCGAACACGCGCTATACCTTCTCCGGAAAAACCCAGCAGACGGGCGGCGGCGCGGGAGACGTCCAACATGCGGCCTGGGATGAACGGGCCTCGGTCATTCACGCGCAGGTTGAGGGAACGGTGATTTTTAAGGTTGGTGACCCGGATTTCCGTGCCCAGGGGTAGTTCCCGATGCGCGGCGGTAAGGCCATTCATATTATAGGTTTCGCCGCTGGCGGTAGGGCTGCCTTGGCATTCTTCCCCATACCAGCTTGCAATTCCCACT
>DASZAE010000205.1:0-8918 GCA_035945515.1 Terriglobia bacterium | reverse complement strand
GGTGTCGCGCAAGCCGCGTATCTCGCGGGAAGCGTGTTGCCACAGTTAGCTTGCCAGCAGACGGTATATCCGTGCAACGTGTCTGCCGCTTGCACGCACGTCGGATGCGTCACTCACATTAACTGCCCGCAACCGACGACTCCGGCGGCTGGTTGTCCAGCACCCACGACACCTGCGGCGGGGTGCCCTGTGCACACCACGCCTGTGGCGTGCCACATCACGGTGCTGGGGTGTTCCATTGCTTGTCCGACCCACGTCGCACCGGGAGCGCCGGGAGCGAATTTCTGCCCAGCGCCCACCACTCCTGCGGCCGGCTGCCCCGCGCATACCACTCCGGCAGCGGGGTGCCACGTCAGCGTGGCGTGTTCGGTGGCTTGTCCAACTCACGTAATCGGCGGGGCGCAACTTTGCCCGCTGCCGCAGTAAACTGACGTAAACTTATCTGGCAAGTTCCGCCGTCTCCGGGCGGCGGGACTTGCCATAATTTTTGCCTATGTTCATCAGCGCGTCCAACTTGGTTTATTACCTCATCGAGCGCGGGCTTGCGACCGCCGATTCCGTGGTGGACGGCGACTGGATGGTGACCGAAAGCTCGCGCCGCAATCGCAATTTCAAAGTCCTGCGACGGCGGCATCCCGGTTTTTTTGTGAAGCAGATTCAACAATGGGATCCGCAAGCCATCGCGACGCTGCAAAGCGAGGCTAAATGCTATTGGCTGGCGCTGAACAGCCATGCCTTCTCGCCCCTTGTGCCGTTGCTGCCTCATTATTACGATTTCGACCCTGCCCGTTACATCCTGGTGCTTGAACTTCTCAAGGAGGGCGAAGACCTCACCGAACACCATCGCAGGCTCAACTCGTTTCCCCCTGAATCAGCCCGGAAACTTGCCCGCGCGCTCGCCGCCTACCACCGCATCGGTCCGAGCCAAACAAACGGCGAAGAAGCTGCTTTTCCGAAGAAGATTCCCTGGATTTTGTCGGTGGATCAATTCACCGCGGGTTCGTTTAGCGCCATGAGCGGGGGGAATTCGCAAGTGGTAGGCATCGTTCAGCAGCATCCTGAATTTCATCGGCATCTGCAGGCGCTCCGCAGCGAGTGGCGGTTTGAGAGCCTGATTCACGGCGACCTGAAGTGGGATAATTGCGTTGTCGAAAACGGGGCGGACGGCAAAGAATCTGCCATCAAGATTGTCGATTGGGAGCTTGCGGATTGGGGCGACGCCTGCTGGGACCTGGGGGCTATTCTACAGGCGTATCTCTCGTTCTGGATATTCTCCATGCCCGCCGCGGCTGAAGTTCCGCCGGCGGAGATGGTGAAGCGCGCCCAGTATCCGGTGGAATCGATGCAGCCCGCTATCCGGGCGTTCTGGGAAACATACTTAGAAGCGCGGCAGATCGAAAAGCGCGATGCCGCGCCCATGCTTGAACGGAGCGTGCGCTCGGGCGCCGCGCGCATGATCCAGACCGCCTACGAGTACATGTACTATTCGCCGCAGATCAGCGCGAACACGCTTTGCCTGCTGCAAGTGAGCATGAACGTCCTTAGCCGGCCGCAGGAGGCAATCGGAGATCTTTTAGGGCTTTAGAGCATCACCTTTAATCGCCAATGGAAAACCTACAAGACGAAATTAGCCGAATTCTGAGCGCCCTCGCTATACATTCGCCTGTGGCTTTTTCGTTCGGCGGATTGACCATGCCCGTAGCGCCGGCGGCTGACGGCGCCGGGTGGCCGAATCTGTCCCAGCATCCGATGCCGGCGGCGCTACAAAGCTGTTTTTACCAATACTGCTTTTGCTCGCGCTTTAATGGAATTGTTGCGCCGCAGGCCGCTCCCGCCAGCGCGGGGGATGACATGTCTCAGGAACTCTCGGTTGCAAATGCCGGCCAGCCTCGCTGGGAGCCGGGGTGGCAAATCTATAAGGTCGAGCCTTCCGCCCAAATCTTCGCCCAGCGCGGCGGCGTCAATCGCGCCTTCCAGCCCGGCCAATATGTCATTCAAGACGGCGCGAGCGCCGGTCCGCGCGCGGGATCGAGCGCCACCGTTTTCTTTCCCAAAGAGTCGCTCACTATGCAGCCTGGCTTTTACTTTGCCTTTGGGGAGGCGGAGACGGACTCGCCTGCGGACTACAACCTGGTCCGGTTCTATTGGAATGTCAAGAGCGAAGGCGCCGCTGATCTGATGCGCCTCTCGACCGAACGGCTCAACCGCTTCCGCATACCGTTTCGCATGAAATCGCTTACCACCCGCTCCCAATATACACGGCTGGACGCGGCCATCGTCTACTTGAACAAGCGGTACTTCCATATCGCAGCAGAACTGCTCGGCGGCGTTCGCCGGGAGATGGAGGGTCGGTTGGGAGAGGGCGTCCCGCTGTTTACTCTGCGGCTGGCGCCCGGCCTGGCGCTGGCGGAAGACCCCGGCAATGGCGAGAGCTTCGGCATGAATCGCTGCCGGATGCTGGCCGAAGCCGTTTGGAGCGCCTATTTGCAGGGTGATCAGAGCCTCTCGGGGCGGCTGGCGGCCATCGCGAGCCAATTCAAGGCTAACGGACTTGACCTCGACCGTCCTTACTTGAACGCCGGGTCTGCCGATCAATACAGTCCCGCTCTTTTCGAGGCCGCGCGTGCCTGAGCCTAACCCCATTTTTCTCGACGCAGCCGCTCGCATAGGCAATGCGCTCTGCCGGGACGCGCTTTGGGCAGGCCGACGGTGCAATTGGCTGGGCGACTCGATGGAGAGCCTCCAGGACGGCTGGCGGGTGGTTCATCGCGCCTTTGGACCCGATCTCTACAGCGGAACCAGCGGTATTGCGTTATTTCTTGCTCGGCTCTACGCGCTGACGGGAGAAAAGCCGCACCGATCCGCCGCCGAAGGAGGCATCGCTCAGGCATTGTCACGCCTGGAGGATATCCATTTGTCGGCGCGGATTGGCTTTTATTCAGGCGTGACAGGCATCGCCTTTGCGCTCGCCGAGGCCGCAGCGATCCTGGACCGGCAGGATTTATCCGCCAAGGCTTTGGCGATGCTTGAGACTCTAATGCAGGATGACGTGAATAGCCAGGGCCTGGATGTGATTTCTGGCAGCGCCGGCGCTATCCCCGGACTGCTGAAAATTCATTGCAGCTTTCCACGTGATTTTCTGCTTGACTTGGCCGCGCGTCACGCCCGTCACCTGCTAAGTACGGCGTTCAAGGACGATGCCGGATGGTCTTGGAACACTTTGCCGATTCCTGTCGAGCGCAACCTTACCGGGTTTTCGCACGGGACGGCGGGCATCGCCTGGGCTTTGCTCGAAATCTTCAAGCAGACTGGAGAAGAGGAATTCCGCCGGGCGGCTGAGCAGGCCATTCTCTACGAGCGCCGTTGGTTTATCCGCGAGCAACAGAACTGGCCCGACTTCCGGGCCTCCACAACCCCGCAGCCCGCGAACCACGCAGGTCCGAACTTCATGCTAGCCTGGTGCCACGGCGCTCCGGGTATAGGGCTTGCTAGGCTGCGCGCCTGGCAGATTCTCGGCGACGCCGTTTTGCGCCAGGAAGCCGAAATCGCTCTGCGCACAACCACAAACTTCTTCGGCCAGCCTCAAGGGAATTATTCTCTCTGCCACGGCGCCGGCGGCAACGCGGAGCTGCTGATCATGTCCGGCCAAACGCTTGGAGATGCAGAAGCATTGCGCACGGCTCGGCGAGCCGGCGAGCAAGGCATCGACTATTATTTGAAAGGAAACTTGCCCTGGCCGTGCGGCGTGCAAGGGGGAGGCGAAACACCTAACCTGATGCTTGGCTTGGCGGGCATCGGCTATTTCTATCTACGGCTTTACGATCCGGCGAAAACACCATCGGTTTTGCTGGTGACGCCGACCGATTGCGCGCTATCCGCCGCGCCTACAGAGACGAAACCCTAGTTTTTCAGCAAGCTGCTGATCGACACACACGGCCTGCCTAACGCCTGCATGATTAGCTCACCAGGTATTCTTTAAGGGCTTCCCTGTTGGGTTCTAAGCCAAGTCCTGGTTCCTCCGTCAACATCACAAACCCCTTTTCCGGTCCAGGGGGATTCTTAAAGATGATCTCCCCGGTCTTCCACATCAGGTAGTGAAATTCCACTCGCCAACCGTTCGAGACCCCCGCCTGAAGGTGCATATTGTGATGGGGCCACCCGCCGCCGTCGGCAATCAAAACGTTATAGGCTTGCGCCAGGGCCGCCACCTTCATCCCTTCGGTATATCCGCCGACGTAACAGACGTTCGGCTGCAGGATATCTACCGCTCCGTGCTGCAGAAGCTCCAGGTGCCGGAAGCGCGACCCCTCATTCTGACCCGCCGAGATGGGAACCGCGCACCTCTGGCGCAACTCGGCTAAGAGCCTTGCGTCATTTCCATAAAGCGGCTCTTCAAACCAGGTCAGGTTGTAGGGCTCAATGTGCTTGGCGAGTTCAAGGGCGCGCTGCTGCGAAAAAAGATAGTTGCCGTCAATCATCAAGTCGTACTTCTCGCCAATGGCTTCACGAACCGCCTTAACTCGCGCAACATCTTCGAGCGGATTTTCACCGTTGTCGATGGCGACCACCATTTTGAACTTATCCTGCCCGCCAGCCACGAACCGGCGTGCCATCTCCACAAGCTGATCCCGGTCGTAATCGAGAAGACCGAAGGTAATATATGCCGGAGTCTTCTTTTTAGCTCCTCCCAGAAGCCTCCACACAGGCGAATTGTAGTGCTTGCCCTTGATGTCCCAAAGCGCAATGTCTATGGCGCTCACGGCCGAGCTCCAGACGCCGGTCTGATAGCGAGGGTTGAAGGTCAGGAACATCTCCTGCCATCTTGCTTCCGTGTCCAGCGGGCTTTTTCCCTTCAAAAAGGGACCAAGCTGGCGATTGACGAGCTCTCGCACGCCGAAGGCCTGAAGATCGCCCGTAAGGCCAAATCCCGTGACGCCCTCGTCCGTGTTGACTTCGACGAAGACAAGCTGCGTCTTCAATGCCCTGCCAAGCAGCGGTACTTGCACAGGGACTTCGTGCACCGTCGCCTGAACGGAGCTGATGCTGAGTCCTCCGGCCACGCCTTCCGGGCGCGTTCCCTGGCCGAGCGCATTTGCATCGGGAAGCATCATGGCCGCTCCGACGATGCCCGTGGTGGACTCAAGCAAGTCTCGCCGCGACAGCCGAGGGCCAAAACGGCCTCCGCTTTTGTTCTCCATTTTTACTCCCTTCACTTGTGTTCTTTTGAATAACTCGCAAGACTGCGCAGGAGCTTTTTGCGCCAGCGACGCCCTCAGACGGCGAAAATATTGCGATTCAGAAACTCGTTGTGAAACTTTCCGCCGGGATCGTAAGCGTTCAAGCAGCGCCCGGTAATCGGGTAGTTTTTCGTAGAGCGGTTGAAACCTGGAAGGCGGCAGCGTAAACACTTTTGCCCAGTGGGGCCGGGGGTTGAACGGCGCGAGCTTTTCTTCAATCGCGGGCAAAAGGTTCCTCACCGCGGGCCAATCTGGCTTCCAAGTGAAGTGGACGGTCATGGAAGGGCGCTGATAACAGGTGCTCATCCAGAGATCGTCAGCGTCAATGGTGCGCAATTCGGTGACGAAAAGGAGGGGCGTTATCCGGTCCCGGAGTTGCTCGACCGCGAGAATGGCTTCGTAACCTCGCTCGCGCGGAACGAAATACTCCGTTTGCAACTCATGGCCACTGCTGGGCACGGCGTTGATGCGAAAGTGCGGCAAGCGGTCGTACCACGGACCGGGAATCCCCAACTGCTGCGTGCAGCTCTCGGCTGAATGCCCGGTAATGGGATGCAGGTTCCTCGTGGCGCGCTTCGCCCCATAAAACTCCGGGGCCATGGCAAACGGAGATCCTGGTTCTACGCGGCTCTTTATCCATACCTGCGTTATGCGATGATTTTGCCAATCGGTAAAAAGGCTCACGCTGTAGCCGCTCGCAAAAATTTCGTCCAGGTGCTTTTCTAATCGGTCAATCGAGAGATTTTCGTAGACGACTTGCCTTACCTGGAACGTGGGCAAGACGCGAAGTGTGATTTCCGTGACCACGCCTAAAGCGCCCAGATGAACCACGCAGGCTCGAAACTGGTCGCCGTCCCGTTCGCTTGACAAGGTCCGCACCTTGCCATCCGCCGTGACGATTTCCATCGCCGAAACAGCAGTCGCAAGGTTGCCGTTCTTATTTCCGGAACCGTGCGTTGCCGTTGCGCAAGCTCCCGGGACGGAAATGTGAGGCAAAGAAGCCAGGTTGTGCAGCGCAAACCCATGGCCGTCAAGATACGGACCCAGCTCGCTGTATGTCACCCCGCCGCCCACGGTGACGGTGCGCGACTGCGGGTCGATGACCATTTGATTGAGATATTTCAGTGAAATCTGATCTCCTGTGGTATCGGCGACAGAGTTGAAAGCGTGGCGAGCGCCGAGCGCCTTCACCCGGCTGCGCCTTTTAACGATTTCCTGAACCTCTTCAACCGTCCGGGGAAGATCCACCCGACGCGCTTTATAGGCGTAATTGCCCGCCCAATTTGTGCGGGGAGTAGCTGCTTCCTCGCCGCCTGCGGAACCCGGCAGCACACTCGCCGCGATAAAAGCACCCGACGTTTTCAAGAATTGCCGTTTATTCATATTTGACTGCTTTGAACGACCGTTTCTCGTCCCTATATGGTATACAGGGGTCATGTGCGCAAAGCAAGGGATCGGAGGCTATCCAGATGAGTGTGGAAAGGGCGGAGCAGGCTTTGTAGCGGAGGCATCTCATCGCATGAACAACTGAAGAAATCAAGCCCGGCGAGCGTGTACCGTCAATTAAGAAGCACAATAGGCGCCCGCCAGAATGCGTCCTTGCGCCCCTCAGGGTCGAGCACGGTCACTTGGCACTCATATTCGCCTGGAGAGAACTGATGGAGGGGGATGCTAAAACTGAGAGCGGCTGTTTTCACGCGCCCGTTTGGGGGTTCATTCAGCGTATTCGCTGCCGCGAGTGGCTGTGTCTCAAAGGTTTTGGTTCGACCGTTGTATAGGGTGACAAATGCCACCAAAGGCTGAAATCCTGGCTCGCCTTGTTCGTAAGCCTGTAGATAAACATGCAAGTCCTGGTCCTTCTTAAACACCCGCGTGACGCTGGGAATCAATTTTTCCCCGTCCTGGACCAGCGGGTTTACCGACTCATCCCTGCTTTCGTCTTTCTTCTTGACAGCGTTATAAAGCGCCTCGCTGAGCTTCACGCGCTGATTTCCCAGCACCACGGAGCTGATGGGCACTTGATTTTTCACTAGGTTCAAGTCAGGAACCACAAACGGCGTCTCAAACGTCCCAATCCTTCCGGTTTCGGCGTCGCGGGCCAAAAATTTGATGGTGTACTTTCCCGGCAGCAGCGTAAAGCCGCCGTCGTATTCAATCGGGCGCTTTGCGAGTTCGCTTGCCGTTTCGCCGCTGAGCCTGATGTTAATCTTATCGCGCAGGTTGGTCACCGTTGTGCCGTAATCATCCTTGATTTCGCCGATGAAATCGAGCAGCGTATACTCCGCTCCGCGGCGCTTGGCCAGCGCCAGTTCGCGGCCTGGAATTTTCACCACAATGGGAACAAAATATTCGGCGCTATTAAGCTGGAAATAGTCAATCTCCATAGCGATGGTGAGTTCCGTAATGGGATCGGGCAGCATCAGCGCGTCCTCAAGCTGCCGCTCTTTGTCGGTTGGAGTGAACTGGCGGAATTTTTTCGCTGCATAGTAGCCCCTCCGGTAATCCAAGCTCGCGGCTCGATTGTTGGCCAGCGCGATGTTGATGCGGCGGAATTTGCCGTTTTCAGCCGAATTGGTCGTGTAGTAGCCGAGGACGTAATAGCCCGAAACGGCTTGCTCCGCCTGCTTGATGCCCTTGCTGAGGTCGTTGTAATCAAATAGCGCCTTTCCGCCCGTGTCTTTGGCGAGCGCGTAAAGGGTATCCTGCGAAAGCTGAAAGTCGCTTTCTACCGCGAGCGCCGCGGCCCCCGTGTACATGCCTCGATTGCCTTGCGAGCCTTGGGTGGCGTTCCCAAGCGGCGCTCCGGCCACCAAACCACGCGCGTCAATGGGCCAGAACGATACACCGGCCCGGATGGCGTCGTCGATGGTGGCGTGAAGCTGAGCCTGGTTATCCAAGCCGTTCAGCCGCAATCCGCTCGCAAAATAAACAAGAACTTTCTTTTCGCTCAGGTGGGACAACATCTCTGCCGCCGTCTGCAGAGCAGCCAATTGGCGGTCGGTATTAAAAATATTGAACTCGCTGTCGTCCTGCCCAAATGCGGCGCCGGTGTCCGAGGCGCTCGCGTCATCCGTCAACGCGTCGGCGAATTCCTGCCCTTCGCCTACAATCATCGTTTGCAGGATGCTGAGCAGCCGGTCCCGGTCTTGAGTGAAATCTGAAAGGACGTCGACGCCGCTTCCCGAGTACCGCATGATGGCCACAAGATCGGCAGGCCCCATGTCTGTGCGTATGAAATTTTGCGCGGCCGTCAACGCGCGAATCTGGTCGGCTGGCGGCATGGCGGTCATATCGAAGTAGAGAGCTATGAGACGGCGATTGTTGTATTTTGGGCTCTCCGGCGACTCAGGTGAGATTTGCTCCGGCGCAAGCTCATAGTAAGTCTTTACATTTACCGGCGCGGGCCCGGCTGCGGGCGCCGGACCTTCCGGCGGCTTCTCGAATCTGAAAAAGCTGATTTTCTGCGGGATGCCGTCTTCCGTCACTGTAAAATCTTTTGCGGTCAAGCCCTGCACCGGATTCCCCTGCTTATCCTTAACGGCAACTGTCTCCACCACAAGTTGCGTCTGGACCTTGAGCATGGCCGGCTGATTAGCCTGCAAAGGCGCGTTTTGCCCGATTTGCTGCGCGGCCGCAGGCAGGGCAGATAAGATTAGTATCAAAATAAACCTTCGCATAGGT
>DASZAE010000204.1:0-4519 GCA_035945515.1 Terriglobia bacterium | reverse complement strand
CGAAGGAAGAATCTCGGAAGTTATTGATTTCACGCAGAAGCAGATTCTTCGCGGAGTTTACCCTGAGCGAAATGCCGGGATTCTTCGCTTCGCTCAGAATGACAAGCGAAGGGCTCAGAATGACAGCGCGAACGGGTTTTTCAACAAACTGCTAGCGTCGGCTCCTTAAGGTTTTGGCCGTCGCGCCAACTGCATTCGCCGAGTAGAGCGCCATTACCATTCGGACGATCCCATGCCCAGCCGTGGACCCTTCCAATTGCTCTCGAAGATTGCGCTTGCTGCCATTTCGACCGCATGGCTGGCGGCGTTTGCAGTAGCGCAGAGCAAGCCCGTCGTTCCGCAAACCCAAGGCGAGAGGGCGCAGGTGACTGTGAGCGCCGAGTTCAGCCTCGCTCGCGCGGACATAAAGCTAGGCCAGTATGACGATGCGCTCGCGGCGTACAACCAGATGCTTGCACAATCACCGGCCAATTACGACGCGCTCCAGGGTAAGGCCTTCATCTTTTACTGGACGCATCAGCTTGCCGCGTCGCAGGCGATTTTCCAGCGGCTCGCGCTTCTGAACCCGCGCGACCCGGAAAATCAGAAGGCGCTCAAGTCGATTGCGCGCGCTATGGATGAGGAACACTGGACCGCGCTGCGCCCGGCGCCCGGCGCGCCGCCCCGAGATTGGCTCGAGTATTACACCCGCGACCTGGCCGCTCATCCGCAAGACAGCGCCGCCGCCGAAGGTCTTGCCCGCATTGAAGCGCAGCTTGGCATGTATGGCAGCGCGATTCGCGCCGGCCAGCGCGCTCTACGCCTTAATCCGTCGAGTATTACCGCGCAACTAGATTTGGCGCGGGCGCTCGCATGGAACCGGCAGTTCGCCGCGTCGGTGGAAGTCTATAACCAGTTGCTGCGCAAGCAGCCTCAGAACCGCGAGGCGCTGGAAGGCTTGGAGAGCGTTTTAGAGTGGTCAGGCCGCTATAAAGACGCGCTGGCTGTGGACCGGCGGCTGCTTGCGCTCGATCCTGCGAATGCGGATGGTCTCCTCGCCGCCGCGCGGCTTGAGCTGGCGATGAAGGATGACCGCGCCGCCGAGACGTCGCTCGCCAGCCTGTTGAGCCGTCATCCGGACGACCGCTGGGCGCTGCTCCAAATGGCTCAGTTACAAGCGCGGCAAGGACGATTGCGAGAGAGCCTTCGCTATGACGACGCCGTGCTGGCCGCGCATTTTGACGCCCCGGACGCGCTTTACGGCGAAGCGCGCATTTACTATTTTCTAAGCGACCCCGCCCGGGCCGCGCCGCTGGCAGCGCGAGCGGTGGCCGCGCGCCCGAATGACTTTGACGCCATCATGTTGCAGGCGCGCATCGAACGGGCGTTGCGCCACCCACGGCAGGCGCTTGCGCTGGCTCAGCGCGCCGCGCGGATCGATCCGGCAAGCTCGGAGGCGGCGGCCCTCAAGACGGCAATCCTGAACGACCATCGCGTCACCGTGCACACCACAAGCACTTACGCGCGCGAGCTCGCCTTTCAGAATGCCTCGCTTTATGGCGTGCGTTACGCCTCGCCTGGATTGGTGATAGAAGACCTGGATACCTACAGCTCCGCCATCAGGACCAGCTTTTCGTTCCTACCCCGCAGCGACTCATATGTGCTGCTCGCGGCCACGCCCTCGAACACTCCGTTCGGGCCGCTTCATGGGGCCGTTGCGCCCGCAGAATTAATGTACGGCCAGAGCACTCGCGTCTCGAAGCTCCTTACGTTGCGCGGCGGCTTGGGTGGCGTGCGCATGGGGCCGGGCGAGCCTTACTACGGCTTTGCCACGCGGTCTCTCGCGCCCGTGGGTTACATCGGCGCCAGCCTGTTTCTCACATCCAAGCTGAGTCTCGATTTTTCCGCCTCGCGCGCCGCCATCACTTACACCCCCGCTTCGACGCGCTTCGGCGCCCTTGAGACGCGCATCGAAGGCGGCATGAATCTCCAGTTTGATTCGCGCACCTGGCTACGCGCCTCCTACTTTCATAGTCGTGATTCGTCTAGCGTGTTTATTGAGCCCGATTTACAGGAAGGCGGAGTCCCGGTGCTGGCAATGAACGGCCGCGACCACGGCGACGGAGGGACGGCAACGTTCACTCGTAACCTTATCCATGTTGAGCGATTTTCATTTGACGCGGGCTATTCCGGCGACGCCTTTGGATATGCGGGCGGGAAGAAGGGCGTGTACCTGGGATTTTTTAACCCTGCGTTTTATCAGAGCCATTTTCTGACCACACGCGCTCAGGGGACGCTTTGGGGGCCGTTGCAATATACCCTCGTCGGAGACGTGGGCGTTCAGCAGGCCGCCGAGGGAGCGCCTTTCACGCGCGCGTTCAGGGCCGGACCCGCTCTCAGCCTGCGCGTCAGCCGCGCCCTCTCGATAACGGCGGGTTATCTGCATTACAATTTCGCGCAGTCGTTCGGCAACGTTCAGGGCAACGCAGTCGACCTTGAAACGGATTGGCGATTCTGACGAGTCAGATCTGTAGCGGCCTCTGGCCGCCGGTCTTTATGGTTAAAATCCGGCAGCCAGAAATCTGTATAGGGCCGTCCGGCAATTCGTTAAGAGATCAAGCCCAGGCTGCCCGGCGACGTCTCCGCGCGGCCATCCGGCTTGCTGCGCGGCAGCAGCAGCCACGCCAGGATAATTGCGCCCGCGACGGCGAGAAAGACGCCGTTCAGCCGATAGAACGTGGACGGTTCCGAGAGCAGGCCCATCACAGGCGTCGCAATCACGGACGCGAACATCGCCGTCACGTAGGCGAGAGGATTATCGCGGAAGAACACCACAATCACCACCACGCCCGCAAGCAGCGGGATGGCGCGCGTGAGCCAGCCGAAAACAAAAGCCGCGGCGCCGTGCGCGGAACCCGGACCCAGCGCGATCAGCAGGAAGGCAACGCCCAGCCAGAACCACCAGGCTCTGCGCCGCCACCCCCGGACGACGCCGTAAATCACCGCCGCGAGGATGACTACTGAGATCAATGTGGCCAGCAAGCTCTGCACGAGACAGCCGAGGCCGGGCAGATACGATCCCCATTGGGCGGGCGGACCTGGATAGGTGATGAACGCATAGTGATGAAAGCGGTCTGATATAAACGCCAGAAACATCGTAAGCCCCGCGCCCACGGCAAAGGACACTACCGTGGCCACGACCGCGTCGCGCCGCCACATGCGGCGTGCGCCGGAATCGAGCAGTTGCCAGGATTCAGGATAAAGGCTGGTGGCAAGCGCAATCAGCAGCCACACGAACGCCCCCGCCAGAAGCACCAGCACCAGGTAGCTGACTCCAACTTGAAGGCGGAAATTGGCGAGCGAGATGGACGTGTTGTAAGCGCGGCCCAGCGCGGGAAGAGAGTTGATTTCAAAGAGAACCAGAAGCGCGGTGAACACTACGGCAACCTTGAGGGATTTGACCCAGCGCATGGTCCCGTGCCGGACTTGCATAACGAACAGCCACACGCCGCCTGCAATCAGCCCGATGCCAAGGAGAACGGCCGCGCCGGAGAAAATCGAATCGGCAACCCGCGTCGCCTCCTGCTGGCGCATCCAACTTTCCGGCAGCTTGAAGGAGCGGTAAAAGCCCGCGATCTGGTCCCCCGCAAGTTCCACTTCCAGCCGGTAGTGAGCCTCGCCCACGTTGCGCGGATCGCCCGGCCGCGCCTGCCACACCAGCGTGTAATCCTCGCGCGCGGGACGTTTGAGCGCCGTCGAATCTTGCAGAACAAAATTGGAGAGCTTGTAGCCTTGCTTCGCCACCTCCTGCTCGCCAAGCGTCAGCGCCTGCGCGGGCGTGAGCGACGCGCCGGGCGCCGTCTCGGGCAAAAGATGTTCGTGGCCATAGACCTTGCCGCTGGCAGCGTCTATAAAGACGAGGTGTTCTTCTTTCTCTAGCGGCCGGTAAAACCGCGCTTCCCAAAGCAGCGGTTCCGACGCCTCGCGGATGATCTGGCCAGCCTTCGGCACGGGCAGGCGTTCCAGGAAATAGCGCAGCGCGAGCTGGTCCACGTTTTCGCGCAGCCAGGCGGCGGAGCGGTAAGAAGCAGCGTTCACATGCACGCTGTTCAAATAGTTCTTTGCGGTCGCAATGGCCGCCGCGCGCGTGACGCCAACCTTATTGTCCTTGCCCAGCCGGTAAACTTTCACCACGCCTGCGGCGACGGCTGCGAGCGCAATGAAGACCACGGTCACAATGAGCACGGCCAGCAGCCTGCGCTTGGAATAAGGCTGGTAATGAACCTCCGGCGTAGTCTCCATCGGCGCTTCGTGTTGCGCGCGCGCAACCCCTTCGCTGGCGTTGGTGAGCGGAGATTCTTCGGTGAAGGTTCCCGTCCTGAAGTAAGCCGCCAGCGCGACGATCAGCGGGATCAGCATCACGCCCGCGCAGAGGCCGCCTGAAAACATCAGATAATGGTTGGAAGACCGGAGCAGGATAAACGCCTCGTAGAGCGCGTCCACCGAATAGTGCCAGATCAGCGTGGCGAGGATTCCAAAG
>DASZAE010000203.1:0-8636 GCA_035945515.1 Terriglobia bacterium | reverse complement strand
AATCTTCTTGATCATCATTGGAGCAGGAGCTTTCGGCTCTTTCGGTTCGCGCTTCGGAGGGCCGGGCGGTTTCCGGCGTGGCGGCTGGTGGGGCGGCCCCTGGATGGGCGGCGGGTTTGGGGGTGGGTTTGGAGGATTCGGAGGCGGCGGCGGTGGAGGCGGCGGGTTTGGGGGGTTCGGCGGCGGAATGTCCGGCGGCGGTGGAGCGAGCGGAAGCTGGTAGCGGTGGGAAAACAATAAGCCGTTGGTATGCGCAGAAGTGAGACAAAATGGACCATAAGGACACAAACGGCCTAGTTGAAAAACTCAAGAGCGCAGCAGGCGATAACTTGCGCTCTGTGGTGCTTTATGGCTCTTCTGCAAATGAAGATTTGAAGCATTCCGACATCCACATTCTCTGCCTGCTGCGGCAGATTGACGTCCCTGGTCTTGCGCGCCTTCAGGTCGCGGCCAAGTGGTGGATGAAGAAAGGCCATTCCGCGTTTTTGGTTTTCACGCTGGAAGAATTGCAACGTTCGGCTGATATTTACGCGGTGGAGTTGCTCGAAATCAAGACTTGCCGCCGCGTGCTCTTCGGTGAGGATGTGTTTGATTTTTTTGAGACGCCGGTGCTGCAGTATCGCCAGCAAGTGGAGCGGGAACTGCGCCACAGCCTCATCCGGCTCCGGCAGAGTTACGTGTTGGCAGCAGGGAATCACAAGGCCGTGATGGCGCTGATGGTAAAATCCCTTTCTACATTCGGCCTGCTGTTCCGGCACGCGCTCATTGCCCTGGGCGAAGAAGCGCCCGCGACCAACCTGGAGGCTGTCGAACGCCTGTCGGCGCTACTTGGCTTCAGCACGACAAGCTTCCGGGAGCTGGCCAGCATCCGAAAGGGAGAACGCAAGGGCAAGGACTCGGACGCGCGCTTGATCTTCCAGGACTATCTCGAATCCATCACACGCGCGGTTGATGTGATCGATGAGCGGCTCGCAACCGGAACGTAGCCCGATTATTCACAGCGACGGTCATCTGTAGCGGCGGCCTCTGGCCGCCGGCTTTTAGATAGTAACGACCGGCGGCCAGAGGCCGCCGCTACAAAACCGGGTGTTACTTTGTAGCAGGAAATGGCAGCACGGAGGTTATGCCGATGAAGAAGTGGCAGATGGTGGTGATCGTTCTGATCGTGATCGTGGCGATTGTGATTGGGGCTTATGTGAGCATCCGCAACAACATGGTTCGCAAACAACAGGAGGTGAAAGCCGACTGGTCCCAGGTGGACGTGGTGATCCAGCGCCGCGCCGACTTGATCCCGAACCTCGTGAATACGGTCAAGGGCTATGCCACGCACGAAGAGGCCGTCTTTGCGGACGTGGACCACGCGCGCGCAGCTCTGCTGGGCGCGAGCACGCCCGCCGGGCGCATCCAGGCAAATGGCCAGTTGGATGGGGCGCTCGGCCGGCTTCTTGCCGTCGTCGAAAATTATCCGCAGCTTAAAGCCAACGAGAATTTCCTGGAATTACAGGATCAACTCGAGGGCACGGAAAACCGCATCGCGGTTGAGCGCCGCCGCTACAACCAAGCTGTGCAGGACTACAACACCTATCTCGGTTTGTTCCCGAACACACTTATTGCAGGCATGGCGGGCTTCACGCAGGATAGTGATTATTTCAAGGCGTCCACTTACGCGCAGCAAGTTCCGAAAGTGGATTTCTCGAGCGCGCCGCCCGCGGCTCCCGCCGCAACCGCGCCGCATTGATTATTGATTGCGGAATTGGTCCTCATGACGCACGCACATCATCGGGCGGCGGACCCGTTTTCGCGCGAGGCCCTGGAATTCCCGGCGATTGTAGAGTTGATGGGCCGCTTTCTTTCCGGCCCGCTCAGCAAGCCCGTGCTCACCACCATTGAGCCGCGCACCGAGCTGGCTGAAATCCTTCCGCTGCTTGCCGCCGCTCGGGAGGCGCGCGAGTATCTTTCAGGGAATCCGCGCCCTACCCTTGCGGGTCTCACCGATCCCAGGCCCCAACTCGAGCGTCTTCGCGTTCAGGGCGCCTCTTGTTCTGCGCTCGAAATCCTGGCCGTAATCGAAATGGCGCGAGTGGCTTGCGCCTGCCGCCATCTCTTCCGCGAGCCCCCGTTCGCCGCGCTTGACGCTCTCGCCGGCGCAATCCCCGATCTGCGCAATCTGGTTAAAGAACTCATCGGGAAAATTCTTCCCGATGGGTCGCTCGATTCCTCCGCCAGCCCGGCGCTGGCCCGCATCCGCCGCTCTATTGAGCAGACGCAGCGGGAGCTGCACGCGAGACTGGAGCGGATTCTCCGCCGCCTCGGCCAGAACCAGGTTCTGCAAGACGAAGTGGTTGCGCTACGCAACGGCCGCTTTGTGCTTCCCGTGAAGACGGGGATGAAACGCCAGGTGGAAGGCGTAGTGCATGGGGCAAGTTCCTCAGGACAGTCCGTGTTCGTGGAACCGCTCGAAACCCTGCCGTTAAACAATGAATGGGTAGAACTTCAGGATCAGGAGGCGGAGGAGATCCAACGCCTGCTCGGCGAATTCAGCGAGAAATTGCGGGAGCGGCGGGATGATCTCCTTGATGCAGCACGTTGCCTGAGCGAGATTGACATGGCTTTTGCCAAGGCTGAATTCGCCCGGCAATATGGCGGTTGTTTCCCCGAATTTTCAGCCGAACGCAACCTGACTTTGAGCGGGGCGCGGCACCCTTTGCTCATCGAGGCTTTGCGGGCATCAGCAAGCGAGCCGGTTCCATTAACCCTCGAGCTGCGCGAGCCGCAATTGATCATGATCATCAGCGGGCCGAACACGGGAGGAAAGACAGTCGTTTTGAAAACTGTGGGCATCGCCGTGTTGATGGCCCAGGCCGGCTTGCCCGTTACCGCGGACGAAGCGCGCCTGCCCGTCTGCAGCCGCGTTCTCGCCGACATTGGAGACCAGCAATCCATCGAACAGAACCTCAGCACGTTTTCCGCCCACGTGCGCAACATCCAAGCGATGGTGGAAATAGCGGACGGCAGCACGATGGTGTTGCTCGATGAAATCGGCAGCAGCACGGACCCGCATGAGGGCGCCGCGCTCGCTGTGGCCATCTTGGAGTATTTCCGCGCTCGCCGCTCGTTGGTGTTTGTTTCCACGCACCACTCGCGCCTGAAAGCCTATGCGTCAGCTACGCCAGAGGCCGTGAACGCCGCCATGGATTTTGATGAAGCCACGCTGCGACCGACATACAGATTCTTGCCTGGCTTACCAGGGAAATCGAGCGGGCTTGATATCGCTGAGCGGCTGGGAATGGAAGGCAGAATTATCCAGCAAGCGCGCGCCCTCATCGAACCCGCGGAAACTGAAGCCTCGGCCCTGATCGCTTCGCTGCACGAGAAGCGGCAGGAGCTTGAGGCCGCGATGGAAAGCGCGCGGCGTGAACGTCAGGAACTCGAAGCTCATGAAGCCAGGCTGAAGCTGGAAACGGTCGCGGAGCGCCAAGCCAAGCTGCGGGAACTCGACAAGCGCCTCGATCACACGCTGCGCGAATACAGTGGCAAATGGGAGCGCGCTCTTGATGAAATCCGCAGGCAGACGCAAAGGGAATCGAAATCCACCAAGACGCTGGGAAGCGCGGCGCGCAAGGGTGAGGCGATGGCGCGCGGCGCGCGCGAAGAATGGAATGCGCAGGTTCTTGAGGCCATCGACCAGCCACAGCCGCCGGAGGCCGGCTCTGGCATTCCCGCAGAGGTTGGAGACCGCGTGCGCGTGCCCGGCTTGGCCACGCCTGGCGTGGTCACGGCGCTGCTCGATGACAACCAAGCCGAGATTGAGCTGGGGCGGATGCGCATGAGAGTCCCGCGAGACCGCTTGCGCGTGCTGGAGCGCCCCGAAAGTCCCGGCCAGCCTGGAAAAACGAGCCGTGAATCGATGTCAGAAGCAGCAGCCCCAGCGGCGCAGCAACCGGAGGATGCGCTGCCCCGTTTAGAAATTTCGGAGGGTCCGCAGAGTTCGGGAATGGGTGTGACAGATGAGATCAATGTAATTGGAGCGACAGCGGAAGAGGCCCAGGAGCAGGTCGATAAGTTTCTCGATAGCGCCTTCGTTGCCGGACGCTCCAGGCTGCGCGTCATCCACGGGTTTGGAAAAGGAATTCTCCGCAAAACCCTTCAGGAGATGTTTGCATCTCATCCTCATGTGGCGCAGTTTTATCCGGCCGCTCAGACGGAAGGCGGCGGCGGAGCGACCATTGTTGAGTTGAAGAAGTGACATCGCATTCTGGCATGGCTGCCGTTCATGCCGCTCAAGGTTCTTCTTTCTGCATCCTATAAAAAAGCAATAAATAAATGAATACTTTTTACTTCTTGCTACATCGACATTTACGGGTATTAACCGAGATAAGGCCGCGCTGGCGGCAAATGCGGTGTCTGACTCGACCTAGACGGCAAAGGTGAGCAATTCCGGGCAGACAGGCTCGGTCATATTTTCATCTCACTGCTTTAATGAATACAAGACTCGGTAAATTGCCAGGTGTTTTATTGCTGAGATAAGCATTCTGGATGATTATTGATCGAGGGAAGTTTTGAAATTAAAAAACTTTCGGCTTTGGGGAGGAGGTTTAAAACCTCCTCCCTAAACCGTTGTAACGAGATCATCCGAGGATCCTGACTAGGCTCTACCTCCAGTAAAGTTTTCGAAAGGGTTTCTCAGTTTTCTCGCTACTGCAGTAAGGTCATCGCACGGCCCTGACTAGGCTCTACCTCCAGTAAAGTTTTCGACAGGGTGCTCGGCTCTCCTACTGCGAACTTGTTATCTCACGCGCGCCTTCATTATCGCGTGGCCCGCGTGAGAGTTGGGGGGCGGTTTATACTCACGCCCCTCTTGATCTTAACTTTTGCCCCGCCATCTTAAAACTTCAGAAGCAATGGGACTCTCCCTCCTCCCGCCTATCCCAGGCGGCGAGTGAAAGCACGAAAAGAGCAATCTTCGTTCCAAAGACAAGCACTGCAATATGTTTGATTTTTGGGCATGACTCCCAGGAATGGGAGCACAGGAATGGTGTAAGTTGGAAAGTCTCTGCCCTGAAATGGTAGCGTAGTGTCCATAAAAAGAGGACCCTAATTCAAGAGGATGATTACTTTTAAGATGTTAATCATTATATCAACACCGCATTGTACATGATTAAAATTTGGATGTCTATTGCTATCTTGCAACGGCCTAATCAACCCAGGACTTGTCGCTCCGGTCCGCTCGCCAGGGCTTCTTATGAAGCGTTCGATATGCTACAAAAGAATGAGAATAAAATCCACCCACGCGCCTGGGCGGATTAACGCACAAAGGCTTCTATGTTATGGAGGCTCTCCGCGTCCACCCACAACCGGCCTAAAGGGGTCCTGGCCTTTATCAAGAAGCGCAATTCAAAGTAGCGGTCATACTGGAATTTTTTGAGTCGAAACCTCGCAGCGCGCGCGTCCCCGGAAGTCTCAAGCGGATAACCAAAATCGCGCAGGCGCTGGCCAATCACCGATTCAAGCTGGGCGAGTTCTTGCGCGCTATAACCCTGCTTCCAGCGGCCGATCGGGTTGAAATCTTTCTTTGGTCCCTCCGCCGCGAAAGAGGTGTTGGGATCACCCACCGTGCCCACGGCGGCCTTCTGAATCCGGTCGTAGTCAAGGTCGTGATCGATGAACGCGCCGATCTTCCGCAGCGCCTCCGGGGGGTTGCCGACAAGCTCCTCATAATGAATTTCGAGGTAATCGGAGGACATGGCCTGCCCGAATGTTCTGCATTGGCTGACAATCCAATCCCAGTAAAAAGCGGCGCGCCACCAATCTTTTCCCCGGTCCCACGGAAGGCGCGGGACGTAGCCCTTTTTGCCAAGCGAAAGGGCCGCGTCACGGCCATCGCGGACGGTATGAACAAACAGCGCGTCTGGAATCTCGCGCTTGATTTGGGGCATGTAGAGCAGCTCTTCGACGCTGAGATTGGCCCACCGCTGGGCTCCCTGCTGCCGGCGCATTTCCCCCATGACGATGCGCAGGAAGTCGCCGCCACTTTTGCACTCTTCCAGAATTCTTGGCTCGAGAAGCCGCGCATCCAGGCCGGTCCTCTCAAAGTAGGGGCTGGCAAGCCATTCCTTCAGCATTCGTTGACGATTGCGGTACGCGCGGAAATCGCCGAATTTCGGCGACAGCATGTTATACACCTGGGTGGCGGCGCGATACACCACAAAACCGCCGGAGGAGAGCAGCGCGTGATAGAGGAAGTTGTTCCCGGAGCGGGGACTGCCCACGACAAACACGGGGGCTCTGCTCCTCAAGCGGTTTTGCGAGGACGAGGGGTCAGCGGATGCGGGAGCCACTACTTCGTGGTCACTCATGCTGATGGCGAAGAATGCTTTTTATTCTCTTGCTCAAATATGCCTGCTTTCTGGGTGTGCGGCTGGAGAAACGCGATCAACTCGTCGCGCAAATGCGGCCCGCTTGCTACCAGGCCGCGTAAAAGGGGCGATTTATTACGGTTAAAAACGGGGCGCGAAAAATCCAAAACGCCGGTGAATCCGCCAGCGGCCTCAATCAAAGCAACCCCTGCCGCCACGTCCCATTCGTGCTTAGGCGTAAGCGTCCAGGTTGCGTCGTCGAGCCCTGCCGCGACGCGCGCGAGTTTATAGGCGACGGACCCCATCGGATGCACCGCAAAAGGAGCATCCCGGAAGCGTTCCCACTCGCCGCGCTTTACCTCGCTGCGGCTGGCCAGCACGGTTGCTCCCTGCAAGTGGTTTTTTGAGCTTGGATGTGCCCGACTCCCATTATAGCTGAGGCCGCCGCCAGAAGAGCCTAAAAAAATTTCCTGAGTGGCAGGGTTGGCGATGCCCCCGGCCACGGCCACGCCGTCTTCCACATAAGCAATGGAAACACACCACTCGGGAATCCCTGCGACGAACTCCCGCGTGCCATCGAGTGGGTCTACGATCCAGGCGCGCTCCTTGTTCAGTCGTGAAAGGTCGTCGGCGCTTTCTTCCGAAAGCCACGCTTCGCCGTCGCGCAGCAAAGTTTCCTGGAGCACGCGATTGACGGCGTGGTCCGCCTCCGTCACTGGATCGTCACCGCTTTTGAACTTCGCTTCCACTGCGCCCGGCACAAAGGGTTTGAGAGCCGCAATGGCCAGATCTAATGCTTTCTCAATTCGTTCTACGATAACACTATGATCATTCATCATGAGCTGTTGAACCTCCTATTGAGGGATACAAATTATAGTGACAATCTTTTCTTTCGCGGCGCTCTCTGCGCGCCGAAAAACCGGCGGCCCCTTATAGGCTTTGCCCGCCGCTACAATATTATTTGTCGTCACTATAATTTGTAATCATTAATAGTTGGCCCCAGCCACCCAGTAGGTTTTTTATTAGACAAATTTAATGTTCCTTTGTTTTCAATCATCACTAGGGTTCGTTCCGTAAATTTTGTGTGTTTCTGCCGATCCTCCCCGGCCATTTTCTAACCTTTGGGGTTGCCTTGAAGCGCGGGGTTCGTTTTTTTAACCCTGCGGCATTTCCCAAAAAATCAGAAATCAAAAATTAGAAATTAGAAAAGCCACGGAGGTCTAACCGCAAAACTCCGCGCTGCAAACCCATCCTCCACTCTGAGATTTTTGAGACAAATGAGACGACTTTCATAGAAACGTTGATTCTAAAGGACCCCTAGGGTTCGTTCCGTAACTTTTTTGTTTGTTTCGCTCATTCCTTCCAGCTATTTTCTAATCTTCGGGGGCCGCTTTGTAGCGCAGACCGCCGCCTTTGCGGTCTGCGGCCTTTGAATGGACAGAAAACCCGCAGACCTCAAATACGGAGGTCTGCGCTACAAACGTATCACACCACTCTGAGAATTTTGAGACAAACGAGATAAATGGGATGGTTTGTTTTTCCCATGCTTCATCGGAATGGAACCCGCAAAATCCGCTCTACAGTCCTAACATCCGAATCCCCGTGAGCAGAAGCACGGCGCACAGCACGCGCCTTAACCACGGGCCAGGCAGACGGCTGCTGAGTTTCACCCCAATCAGAGCGCCCGGGACCGATCCGATCAATAGTTCAGCCACTAATAGAGAATCGACATTTCCCAGGTGAAACTGAAGGATGCCCGTAAACCCCGTCAGGATAATGGCATGGATAATATCCGTTCCCACCAGAGACTGCGGATGGCACTGGACGAAGAGCAGAAGCAGGACCATCACAATGCTGCCTGACCCAACCGAACTCATGCCTACTAGGACGCCCGCGAACAACCCGATCACCGCAGCCTTAGCCACAACCTCAGCCGGCCGCAGCTTTTGCACGGTGAAAAAGCGCGCGATTTTATCCTCGAAAAAAAGCAGCAGCGTAATCCCAACGAGCAATATTCCGATGAATACCGTGAGGAAATGGTTCACGCTGCCGCCCATTTCACGGCGTAAATCATCGAGAACGTGGACGCCCACCCAGGCCCCTGGCAGGCTGCCACAGCACAGCGCCACCACGAGCCGACGGCTGACCGTGCGCGCGCGCCAATGGAAATAGCCGGCGCCCAGCTTGGTGACGGCATTAAAGGCCGCGTCGGAGCCGACAGCCACTAGTGCCGGCACGCGCAACCCGAAAATCAGGATAGGCAGCAGGATGACACCGCCC
>DASZAE010000202.1:0-5371 GCA_035945515.1 Terriglobia bacterium | reverse complement strand
TTATGAGTAAAATCCGGCGGCCAGAGGCCGCCGCTACAGCCAATGATCGTCGCCGACTTATGACGCTCTGTATAATCAGGTTACACTTGAAGAGATGGCGGCTAAAAATAATCCCGATGTCCTGATTGTGGGCGGCGGCTTGATCGGCTGTTCTATTGCCCTGCGGCTTGCGCAGGCTGGGTTGCGCGTTCACGTGTATGAGCGCGGCGAGCCGGGCTGCGGCGCGAGCGGCGCCGGAGCAGGGATGATCGCTCCGGATAGCGAGACTGCCGAACCGAAGGCCTTCCACGCGCTTTGCGCGCGCAGCCGCGATCTTTATGCTGCGTTCGCGGCGGAAATGGAAGAATTGAGCGGGCAGCGGGTGGAGTTCCATGCGGATGGCACTGTGGTGGCCGCCTTTGACGACGGCGAAGTCGCGGAACTTCGCCGGGTTTACGAAGCGCGAAAGAAGGAAGGGTTGGCTATCGAGCGTCTCAGTTCAGAAGAGGCGCGTCAGCGTGTGCCATGCTTATCCGCCGCCGTTCGGGAAGCAATCGTTATAGCAGGCGAATCCCGCATAGACAATGAATTCCTCGTGGCGACTCTGGTGGAAGCCTGCCGCCGCGCTGGAGTGATCTTCCACACGCATACCACCGTCAGCCGTTTTATCGCGCGCGATGGCGCGGTGGAATCGATTGAAGTTGATGGAACTCCCGCCACGGCTTGCGCTGCCGGAATGTTTGTTCTGGCCGCGGGAGCTTGGTGCGCGGATTTAGCGGCTTCAGCGCAGATGCGCGTTCCAGTTATCCCTTGCCGGGGTCAATTGATTGAGTTCGAGGGGGCAGCGAATTTTTCCACCACTCTGCGCGCGGGCCATCATTATCTTGTGCCGCGTTCCGGCGGCAGGCTGGTGGCGGGCAGCATCATGGAATACGCTGGTTTTGAAAATGCGGTCACGGGCGAAGGGTTGATCTCAATTTTGAAGGCCGCGGAGCGCATCGCGCCGTGCGTTAAGCAACTACGATTCCGCCGCGCCTGGGCGGGCTTCCGGCCCGACACGCCGGATCATCTGCCGATTCTTGGCTATGGAGAATATCGCAACCTGATTTTTGCTACGGGTCACTTCCGCAACGGCATCCTGCTGACGCCTATTACGGCCCAGCTTATCTCCGAACTTATCCTTTCCGGCTCGCACGTGGAAATGCTTGCGCCCTATTCGCCGGGACGGTTCTGTTACGGTTTGCACGGCTAGCGCCGCCGTCCCGGCGGCAGGGGCCGGTGTGAGAACGCTGGTAGACGCGCTGTAGCGGCGGCCTCTGGCCGCCGGTCTTTACTATTAAAAACCGGCGGCCAGAGGCTGCCGCTACAACTGGGGTAACAGCCAGCGAGGCGCCGCCGCTACAGGACTTCCACGGGAGCTTCTTGAGGTTCATAGGCCAGGACGGGCGCAAGCCATCGCTCGACCGTCCGCAGGTCCATGCCCTTGCGGCGCTGGTAATCGAGCACCTGATCGCGGTCGATTTTGCCGACGGCGAAATAGGCGGATTCGGGGTGAGAAAAGTAGAGTCCGCAGACGGACGCGCCGGGGTACATGGCAAAACTTTCCGTCAAATGAATGCCTGTGGCTTCCTCGGCGCGCAGCAAATCAAAAAGCAGCTGTTTCTCCGTGTGGTCAGGGCAAGCGGGATAGCCTGGCGCGGGACGGATGCCGCGATATCGCTCATGGATTAAATCATCGGTGGAGAGCTTTTCACCTTTGCCATAGCCCCACGCTTCCCGCGCCCGCTTGTGCAGCAGCTCGGCCAGGGCTTCCGCCAGACGGTCTGCCAGCGCCTTGGCCATGATGGCGTTGTAATCGTCATGGTCGCGCTCGAATTCCTCAACCAGCGGCTCGATGCCAATGCCTCCAGTCACCGCGAACGCTCCGAGATAATCCGCAAGCCCGGTCTCTTTGGGCGCGATGAAATCCGCCAGCGCGTGATTGTAATGGCCCGTTGCCTTTTCGATCTGCTGGCGCAGCGTGTGGAACGCGGCCAGCGGTTTCGAGCGCGATTCGTCGGCGTAAATCTCAATATCGTCGCCCACCGAATTGGCGGGGAAAAAGCCCATCACGGCGCGCGCCGTCAGTAGTTTTTCTTCGACAATTCGCGCTAAAAGCTTCTGCGCATCGTCAAATAATTCACGGGCTTTCTCACCCACGCCTTCCGCGTCAAAAATCTTGGGATACGTTCCGCGCAGCTCCCAAGCGTGAAAGAGCGGGGTCCAATCAATATAGGGCGTGATTTCATCAAGCGGCACGGGATCAAAAACGCGCGTACCGAGGAACGCGGGACGGGGAATCGAAATGCCGCTCCAATCAAACGGCGGTCTATTGCGCCGCGCTTCTTCCAGGCTGACCAATTTCTGCGCCTGCGGCCGGTAAAGTTGGCGCACCTTTTCCTGCTCGCGCCGGTTTTCCTCAATAAATTTATCGCGCAATTCGGCGCTCTTCAGGCTGCCCACCACGCCCACGGCGCGTGAGGCGTCCGCGACGTGAACTACGGGATGGCGGTAGCCCGGAGCAATTTTCACCGCCGTGTGCAGCTTGCTGGTGGTGGCGCCGCCAATCAGAAGCGGAATAGTGAAGCCCTGGCGCTCCATTTCCTTCGCCACGTGAATCATCTCGTCAAGCGAAGGGGTAATGAGGCCGCTGAGGCCGATCATGTCCGCCTTCACTTCGCGTGCTTTTTCGAGAATCTTCTCGCAAGGCGTCATCACGCCGAGGTCGATGACCTCGTAATTGTTGCAGCCGAGCACCACGCCGACAATATTTTTGCCGATATCATGCACGTCGCCCTTCACCGTGGCCATGACGATGCGCGCCTCGGCTTGGCGGCCGCCCGACGCCTGCTTTTCGGCTTCCATGAACGGCAGCAGGTAGGCTACCGACTTCTTCATCACGCGCGCGCTTTTCACCACCTGGGGCAGGAACATTTTCCCAGAGCCGAACAGGTCGCCGACCACGTTCATTCCATCCATCAGCGGCCCTTCGATCACATGGAGGGGCTTCTCATATTTCTGCCGGGCCTCCTCGGTGTCCGCCTCGACGAAATCCACGATGCCCTTGACGAGCGCGTGCTTGAGCCGCTCTTCCACCGGGCCTTTGCGCCACTCTTCTTCCTCCTCGGTTTCTTCCTGGGTGCGATGCTTCACCGAATCCGCATAGGCCAGCAACCGCTCGGTGGCGTCAGGCCTGCGGTTGAGCAGCACGTCTTCCACCAACCCCAGCAATTCCTTGGGGATCTCTTCGTAGACATCAAGCTGGCCCGCGTTGACAATGGCCATGTCCAGGCCCGCTTGAATGGCGTGATACAGGAACGCCGAGTGCATGGCCTCGCGCACGGGGTTGTTGCCGCGGAACGAAAACGAAATGTTGCTGACACCGCCGCTCACTTTGGCCCGCGGCAACTTGGCCTTGATCTGCCGGGTGGCTTCCATGAAACTGACGGCATAATTGTTGTGCTCTTCGATTCCGGTAGCCACCGTAAAAATATTGGGGTCGAAAATAATATCCTGCGGCGGCACGCCCACTTCTTCGGTGAGAATCCGGTAGGCGCGCGCGCAGATTTCAACCTTGCGCTCCGTCGAATCCGCCTGGCCTTGCTCGTCAAACGCCATCACCACCATGCCGGCCCCGAAACGGCGCACCTCGCGGGCGCGCTGGCGGAAAAGCTCTTCGCCCTCTTTCATGCTGATGGAATTGACAATGCCTTTGCCCTGCAGGCACTTCAGGCCTGCCTCAATCACGCTCCACTTCGAGCTATCCACCATCACAGGAATGCGCGCGATATCTGGCTCGGAAGCGATGTAGTTCAGAAACGTGGTCATCGCCTGCTCGCCGTCGAGCATGGCCTCGTCCATGTTGACGTCGAGGATTTGCGCGCCGCCTTCCACTTGCTGCCGCGCCACGCGGAGAGCCTCTTCGTAATCTCCGGCCTTGATCAGTTTGGCGAATTTAGGCGAGCCGGTCACGTTGGTGCGCTCGCCGATATTTACGAAATTCGAATCGGGGCGCATCACCAGCGGCTCAAGCCCGCTGAAGCGGCTATAAGGCTCGACTTTCGCAGGCACGCGCGGCGCGCAACCACCTACCGCTTCGGCGATGGCTTTAATATGAGCGGGCGTTGAGCCGCAGCATCCGCCGACGATGTTTACCCAGCCGTTGGCCGCAAAGTCGCCGAGGTCAGCCGCCATGCGCTCCGGCGTCTCATCGAACCCGCCGAAGGCATTGGGCAGTCCGGCATTCGGATAGCAACTGATATAAATGGGCGCGATCTGCGAAAGCTCTTCCAGATACGGGCGCATCTGCTTCGCGCCCAGCGCGCAGTTAATGCCCACGCTGAGCAGCTTCATGTGAGAGACGGAAATCCAGAAAGCTTCGACCGTCTGGCCGGAGAGCGTGCGCCCGCTTTGGTCGACGATGGTCACCGAAACCATCACCGGCAGCCGTTTTCCGAGATGGTCGAACAACTCGTCGATAGCAAAAAGCGCTGCTTTGGCGTTGAGCGTGTCGAACACCGTTTCGACCAGCAAAATGTCGGCGCCGCCTTCGATCAGGCCGCGCGCCTGCTCGGAATAGGCGTGGCGCAGTTGATCGAACGTCACCGCCCGCGCGGCTGGGCTGCTGATGTCCTGCGAAGCCGATGCCGTGCGGCTGGTTGGCCCCATTGATCCGGCAACGAAACACGGGCGCTCAGGGCGCGCCTTCATGAACCGGTCCGCGGCGCGGCGGGCATTGCGCGCGCCAGAAACATTCAATTCATGGATGTGCGCCTCCAAGCCATATTCCTTCATGGAAATAGCATTGGAGTTGAACGTGTTGGTCTCAATAATGTCGGCCCCCGCCTCGAGATACTGGCGGTGGATTTCCTCGATGAGATGCGGCTGCGTGATGTTGAGCAGATCGTTGTTCAGACGAACTTCTTTGGCGTGGCCGGCAAACTCCTTGCCGCGGTAGTCTGCTTCGGTCAGGTTGCGAGCCTGGATCATGGTGCCCATCGCGCCGTCAAGAATGACGATGCGTTGCCGCAACAAGTCTTCAATTGGATGCGCGCCAGCGTGGTTGTCTGCCATGTATAAGTGCAAAGCTCCTCAGTGATGATCGCCTTTTTCTATCATACCATTTGGTATTGGTCATCCTCTCTACGTAACAGCGGTATCTGGCCGCCGGTCGTTGTTATTATTAACAGTTTGTTGAAAAACTCCGTAAACATGTCATTCTGAGGAGCCGGAGGCGGTCCTGAGCGTAGCGAAGGAAGAATCTCGGAAGTTATTGATTTCACGCAGAAGCAGATTCTTCGCGGAGTTTACCCTGAGCGAAATGCCGGGATTCTTCGCTTCGCTCAGAATGACA
>DASZAE010000201.1:0-13362 GCA_035945515.1 Terriglobia bacterium | reverse complement strand
CCTTTTCCCACCATGCCATGAGCGGGTATCCTTACGCGCCGGTTGATTCCCCTCCGGACCGTTAAGCCCTAAATGCCCACGCGATTAAGCATCTTAGCTCGAATAGCAATACAGTTCAATGAAATATCTCGAAAATTTCTTGGCGATGCGCCGGCCGGCCGCGAATACCACAACCCAGCCTGCCGCCTCTTCACGCTTTTATTGACTTGCGCCTGTAATAGTGGTATCCAAGGTGTAGTTACTTTTTGATAACTAGGATGGCAAAAACCATGCTCCGAACCATTCTTGTGGCGGATGACAATCTGACGGTGCAGCGGATGGCCTCGGAGATGTTGTCCGAAGAGGGGATGGACGTCATCACCGTCGCCAACGGCATGGCGGCGATCAAGAAGCTGCCTGACGTAAAGCCTTTTGTTGTGGTGGCCGACGTCGACATGCCCGGAAAGAACGGCTACGAGGTTTGCGACTTCGTAAAGAGCCAGCCTGAGCTGGGCTATGTGCGCGTTCTGTTGGTGGTGAGCGATTCTGATCCTTTGGACGGCGGGCGCGGGGCCGAGGTGCGCGCGGACGGAATTGTCAAAAAGCCGTTCGACCGCCAGGAGTTTGTTTCTCTAGTGGCGAAATCGCTGGGTGAGGCGCAGGCGTTGTGCCCGGCGCCGCACATCCCTGAGCCGCCCGCTGCGCCGCCCCCACAGGAACGCCTTGAGCAGGACCATCTCAGCGAGCCACCTGCGCATGAAACCCTGGGACACGAGCCTATCGAGCACACCGAAATATTAGACCTTCGCCAACCGATTGAGGTATTCAATCCCTTGGAATCAGTCGAACCTAATGAACACTTCGGCTTAGGGGCAATAGAGGAGCCTTCCCCCATCACAGCCGATGCAGCGGGAGAGACCGCCGGGTCCGGAGCGGCCAAAGATGTTCCGGAGGCTGAGCCGGTATCCCCGCCTGCGTTTGAGACCAACGCCGAATACGCTCACGACGCGCTTCCTGAGGTCCAAAGTGAGATGATGGCTTTGCCAAGCCTCCCCTCTGCGGAACCAGACTTCACATCGCACGAATCCCCAGAATTTTTGGGTCCGCCCATCGTGGATTGGCCCGCCGGCCTCATGGCGCCGCTCGATTCCGTGAACTCGACAGCCACGCTCAACGGCCTGCCGCCGGAGCACGAGCCTCAGATGGAGGGCTCAGAAACTGAGCTTTTGGAGTCGCCGCTTCCAGATATCGCTACGTTAAATTCGGATTTACACCACGATCCTGCGCTTGAACCCACGCCGCTTCCAGATCTCACGCCGTCCGGCTCTCCCGAAGCCTATTTTTCTGAGGGGCACAAGGTAACGGCGCTCCCCGACCTCGCTCCGCTGCCCACTAATTCAACCGAATCGCCTGCTCTTGAGCCGGCTGCGCCATCCGGTGTCATGGAGGCGAGTGCTCCAGAAGCGAACCATGCTGAGGAACATGAAGAGCCGAAGATGGCGGCTATTTCGGACGATCTAGCCGGCTCGCCCCTACGGTCGATCGACGCTCTCCTCGTATCAGCGGTGATCCATGCGGTGGTTGCGCGCATGGCGCCTCCAGCGTTGCCCCACGTAGCGATTGAAAGTCTCGAGCGGCAACTGGCGGAGGAAATCATGCCAGATTTGGCCGGATTGGGCCGGATTGGGCTGTAGCGGCGGCCGTCAGCTAACTTCCCTGATGGTTCGGCACTGCGGCCTGTTTGTGAAACACCAGATGCACGCTGCTAGAGGAACGTCCGGCGTGGACGTTGCGGTCAACCAGCAAAGATTGCCCGTCTTTTGAAAGCTTCCATTGGTCTTTCAATTCGAGAGAGCCTCCGCCCGGATTGGAGTATTGGTTGCCGTCGAGCGCCATCTTAAGCTCCTGACCGTTCTTCGCCCAATCCGCTTTTAGAGTCGCATCGCCGTGCATGGGCCCGCCAAACTGCGCGCTGCTGGTAGCGCCATCAAGCTGATAAGTTGCCGTGGCAGGATAGAAAAGGAAGGCGCCAGCCGTGCTGTGTGACCGTCCTTGCCGCCGCGATCCCCCGCCTGGGTTTCCGGCCCCGCCACCGGGCATTCCGCCTCCCGGCATTCCTTCTCCCATAGGAGATTCACCACCCGGCCTGCCCATGCCGCCGCCCATCCGCCCCATCGGCCCGATCCCACCGATGCCCGCGCTGCCGTGGATTCCACCACTCGATCCGCCCGGATAGCCGGAACCCATAGGGCCGTTGGGGCCGCCGGAACCATTAGGATTGACCCTGCTCATGTCTTCCTTCAGGTCGCCCTTAAGCGTGGTCTCAACTTTGAGTTCCTGGGGGTTCTGACGCACAACCATGCGGTAGCTTTCAAGGCCCGCAGGCGCTCCTTTGGTCTGGCTTGTATCGAGGATCCATGTCCCCGAGAAGTCCGCCGGCTTCGGTGGAGTCTTGGCAATTCCGAGTGTGGCGCCGCTCAAAACGATAGCGCACAAAACCCATTTAAGTCGTTCCATGTAAGCCTCTTACGCGCATCCCTCCAATAAAGAATAGGCTCGGAGTGGCCGAGCTCGCTGCGCTGAGGATTAGGATGGCCAAATCAGGTGGGGAGTTAGCCCGGTAACATGAGAATCTTTTCCAAATGGCGGTTGTGGCGCGGATTCCTCGTTTAACCCTGCGACAGTATCATCCCTCGGTCCCTCTCAAAAACTATTCATCCGCGATGCTCGCGTCCCTCTATCCAAACGTCCCTCGCGGAGTTATGATGGGGGCACATTGGGAGTGAGGCAGATGCAATACTTCAGCTTTCCCCACACTCGCCGTCAGCAGTTTTCCACGCAACTCCAACCGTGTTCTCGAAGGAGGTCGCCATGCCACTCAAAAAGATCCACCGGCTATTTTTCGGTAAGATTCCGAGCGTGCCCGTCGAAGAGGCCATGAACATCTTCAAACGGGACCATTTCAAGTGCCAATATTGCGGCTTGGATGGCATCAGCAGTTTTGAAAACTGGATGGTGCTGACCATCGACCACATTCACTCTTACGCGAAAGGAGGTTCGCTCAAGGCTGAAAACCAGGTGACGGCTTGCCAGCCGTGCAACACCATCAAAGGCACTAAGGATTTTAAGACGCTTGCCGAAGCCAGGAAATACGTGCAGGAGAAAAGGGAGGAATGGCGCGAACTCTACAATAAGCAAGCCGAATCCGCAGGGCGCGCGAAAGCAGCGCACGCGCGGTAAGCAAGGGGGCGGCTGTGCCACTCCTCCGAAAACTTCGGTCCACTCACCTGTCTCACGGAGTTTATCCTGAGCGGAAATACGGGGATTCTTCGCGGAGTTTACCCTGAGCGAAGCCGAAGGGCTTAGCAATGACAAGCGAAGGGCGAGCCACACTCTCTCCCGAATCGGGGGAGAGGGAAAATCAAATCGTTAAAATTCAAGCCGGGCGAGCGCCGCCGCGCTCGGAACTGTGAATCAGCCCACAGCGCCCACGCGGCTCGCTTCCTCGTCCGCGTGAACCGCCACCTCCTCAGGCACAGCAATGGGGCGCTGGCGAAGGACGACGTGCCGGGCGATCACGTAGCCGAAGACGGTGGCCGCGAATACATCGGAGGGGAAGTGTGAAAGCAGCGTAATGCGTGAAAACCCGATGACGCCCGCCATGCCGTAAGCAACTCCGGGCGCCCATCGATGATGGCCGTAGCGGACCGCAAAGACCGTAGCAATAGAAATGGCCGCGATCATATGGCCGGAGGGAAAGCTGCCTGGGCCGGCGTACCAAGGCCCCTTGTCCTGAAACCACGTGTCCAGGATGTGCTGGTAGACATGGACATCCTGCGGCCGGACGCGCCGGTCGATCCCCTTCAACACCTGAGTAAGGATTTCCGCGTCAAGAACCGCCTCCAAGGCGTAGAAGAATGTCTGCTTCAGATATGGATCGGAGCGGGCCATGCCGATGACGAGCGCTCCAATCATCACTGCCCACATGGTCACTGTCGCGTTATGCCCGCTGACGATCAGGTTGAAGTCATGGAACCGCGCCGTGTGGCGGAAATAGCGCGGGTCAAACGGATCTATCATGAAGAGAAGGCAGGTGACTGCCGCAAACAAGATAGTGGGCCGCCAATACTTTCCTTCCAGCAGCAGCTTGGGAAATGACCAAATTTTTGCCTGGTCTGTCAGGACGTTGGGGATGAAAAGACGCAGCGAGACTGGGCGCGTAGGGTTCACTTTTTCGGGTCCAAGAAAGCTGTTACTCTGGGTCAAGCCGTATTTTTAGACTTCGCCCGCAGCCAGCGACGCATCTCCACCGCCCGGACCCTTTCAAGACATAATGGATAGCACCTGCCCTTCATTCTAGTCGAGGCGCACTATCCGTGCAATAAAAATCACAAACTTATAAAAACCTATAACTCAGGCTTACTTACATCATCTGAGAAATTGAAAGCTTATTGTCCAGTATGTCCCTGGCTTGAACTAGCTCAATCTGAATTTGATGTTCGCTTTTGGCTCTGGCTGCTTCGTCATATGCACCCCGCGTAAACGACAAGGCGATAATCATGCCCCGTTTGGAGGTCTCCCTTTGGAGGACACCTAGGAAGGCATCGAGAACTGGCCTCCCTACATGGCGTGACTGCTTTACCTGAATAGGGTTATTCTCCAGGAACGTGAAGCCATCAATGCCCATGTCGCAGATTTTCTTCGGGCTATGCCTGCCAAAAACGGAAGAGACTGCCCACGTCTGAAATTCCTGCCAAGACATTTCTTCAAGATCCTTGATGTTGCGCGCGAGGCCGAAAACCTCGATTTTGCCCACGAGGGTGCGCAACCTATCCTGTACAACTCTGATAGCCGTTTGGGAAATATCAATCCCAATCCAGCGGCGCCCTGATCTCTGTGCCGCTTCAAGCGTTGTCCCGCATCCACAGAAGGCATCTAATACGACCTCGCCGGGCTTCGAAAATACTGCCACAATCCTGTCTAGCAAAACCAACGGTTTCTGGGTAGGGTAGCCGAGGCGCTCTTTAGCCATTGGATTGATGATGGGAATGTCCCACACATCCCCAATTCGTTTCTCTTCACTTTCCTTGTACAGGCGATTGCCCATTCTATCTTTTAGCCAGATGCGCTTGCCTCCAACTTTTTGCGTCACCGGCTGGGGTTTGGCAAACTTTACGGGCTGGTAAAGCGCATTGAATGTATAACTGGCGCCGACATCCCGTCCATCCTTTGTGTACCACAGCAAAGTGTCGTGCTGGCGGTCTAAGACGCTTCCCCCCGTTCCCAGCTTATTCGTATAATGCCAGATGATTTCATTCCTAAGCTTCCCCACGCTGAGTTTGTCCATCTCGACTTTTACGTAATGGACGGCATGCCAATCAAGATGGACGATCATTGACCCAGCAGGCTTTAGAACGTCAAAAAGCCGGGAGATTCTCTCGGTCAGCCAGCCAATGTAGTGCTGCATCCCGCCTTTCCACCGGTCTTTGAAGGCAAACCTTTCGCCCTCATCGCGCCAAATTAATTCATAGTAGCGGTTGCTAAAAAAGGGAGGATCAATATAAACAAGGTCGACGCTTGCAGGTTCGATCCTATCCATGATGCCCAGGCAGTCACCCCGGTACAAAGAATTCTGGGCCTGGCCGAAAAGACTCGGGGGAGGCGACAATTTGGTCTTGGTTACTCCGGCACCTGATCCTTGCCTTTGCTCCCGTGCTTTTGTAGCACTTTCTGGAACGGCTACTTGATCTGAAGTTGAAGCCGAAGCAGCCTTCGTTTCCACATCGAAAACCCTCCCTCCATTGCCTGTCCTGTCAGAGTCGAAGGGATGCGCTCCCAGAAATAAGTCTCCTTGTAGCCTGCTTTGGCTACGTGCTTCAAGGTTGATTGGCTGTTTCACGTGGCATGCACCCTTTCCTGCTTTGGCGGAGACCAACGCGCAAAAGCAGGGCAGAATCGACCTGAACCTATCCCTCAATTCGGAGCCCGGCAATTTCAAGATCGACGATGTCCCCCCAATTCTGTCATATTTATCGAGGCTTGTCAGGCATAACCCGGCGCGAACATACGAGAACAAATAAGTTTAGTGGATCGCTGCACAACTCTGCGCAAAGCCAGCGCAAATTGCGGGTATGATAGAAGAGATGAACATTCAGCCACACGGAAAGTTCCGCCACTTGCGGTTATTCATCTTTGACCTCGATGGAACGCTCATCGACAGCGAGCAAGACTTGGCGCTGAGCGTCAACGCCATGCTTCGCCGGATGCGCCGTGAACCGCTTTCGCAGCCTGTTATCTCCTCCTACGTCGGCCAGGGGGTTACGGTGCTAGTGCGGCGCGCGCTGGGCCCGTCCACTTCCGAGGCCGAGGTGGAGGAGGCCACCACCTTCTTTCTCGACTATTATCGCGCTCACATGCTGGACAACACCGTGCTTTATCCCGGCGCGAGGGAGGCCCTCGAAGGGCTCGATTCGCGCTGCCTCGCCCTGCTCACGAACAAGCCCATCAAGTTCACGCATCAGATTCTGGCGGGCCTCGAAGTGGACCGCTTCTTTTCCTTTGTTTACGGCGGCAACAGCTTCGAACAGAAGAAGCCTCATCCTGTGGGCGTGCTGCGGTTGATGGAGCAAACCGGCGCCATCGCGGACGAGACCCTTATGATTGGCGACTCAGTGACCGACGTTGAAACCGGGCGCAATGCGGGCGTGAGCACCTGCGGCGTGACCTACGGTATTGGATCGCCCACCCTTGCCTCACTCGCGCCAGACCTATTGCTCGACGACCTGCGCGATCTACTGCCTTTGGTTGGCGCCAAGCCTTCAGAGGGCGCGGAGCGCGAGGAATGCGCCCACTCCGCTCTTGCGGAGCGGAAATGAAACTCAACAGCTAAGGCGCTTCCCGAAGAGGCATTTCCTTTGAGCCAATCCCTTTTCAATTTCGAATCCTTGGAAGCCGGACGAAAAGTCTACACCGTCTCCGCGCTTACGCAGGAAATCCGCAACTTTCTCGAGCCGAAGTTCCTGGATGTCTGGGTCAGCGGCGAAGTCTCGAATTACCGCCCCGCCGCCTCCGGCCACCTCTACTTTACGCTTAAAGACCGCGCCGCCCAGCTTCGCGTGGTGTGTTTCCGCAATCAGGCGCGCTATCTGAAGTTTAAGCCGCAGGACGGCGCCTCGCTCATCGCGCGCGGAAGACTGAGCATCTACGAAGCACGCGGCGAATACCAGCTCATGGCCGAATATCTAGAGCCGGCCGGCCTTGGCGCGCTTCAACTCGCTTTCGAGCAGTTAAAGCAGAAACTTGCGGCGGAAGGCATGTTCGCGTCTGATCGAAAGAAGCCCCTTCCTGTGCTGCCGCGAACGGTGGGCGTGGTGACGTCGCCAACGGGCGCCGTAATCCGCGACATTCTGCGCGTGCTGCGGCGGCGCTTCCGCAATATGAACGTGGTCATCTACCCGGCGCTAGTGCAAGGCGCGGGAGCGGCGGAAGAGATTGCCCAGGGCATCCGTTACCTGAACCAATACCGGCTCACGGATGTGCTGATTGTGGCGCGCGGAGGCGGATCAATCGAAGACCTCTGGGCCTTCAACGAAGAGACAGTAGCGCGCGCCATCGCCGCCTCTAGGCTGCCCGTCATCTCGGCGGTGGGGCATGAGACGGACTTTACCATTGCCGACTTTGTGGCTGACCTGCGCGCGCCCACGCCTTCGGCGGCCGCGGAACTCGTAGTCCACCGCAAGCAGGATTTCGAAGCGGAGCTTGATGGCCGCCGCCGCCGCATGATTCAGGCGGCGCATCTCAAGCTCGCGGGGCTTGGCCGCGCGCTAACGGAAGTCTCAATGCACTGGGTTTTCCAGACGCTGCCTTCCCAGCTTGCGCAAAAATCGCAGCGGTTGGACGATCTTTCTGCAAGCCTCCATCGCGTGATGCGAGACCGAACCAGCACGCTCCGGCAACGCGTAATCGAAGCTCGCGGGGGACTCGCGCGAACGGACCTTCAAAATGTAGTCAAACTGAAACGCGCCCATCTTGGCCATTTTGAAAGCACTCTCAACGTCCTGTGGACGCAGCGGCTGATCGAGAAGCGCAACCGGCTGGCGCACGCGCGCGCCCTCCTTGGCGAGCGCAGCCCGCAGGCAATCCTCACTCGCGGATATGCTATCGCGCGTGACGCTTCGGGGAAAGTTCTTCGCTCGGCAGCGACTGCAGTGGAAGGGAGCGAGATATCCGTCCGGCTGGCGGAAGGTGAGATTGGCGCCACGGTGCGTGGCCGGCGCGGCTGACGGCCTCCTTTGGAGTGCGCAAGCTTGCTTGCGCTTTCATAGCGGCAAGCTGCCGCATTCCATATCACGCTGCGCCTGTTCTGATCTGACCCACCGCTACGCGGTCCCGCCTCTCCCGAAGGAATCTGTGTGACAACTGCGGGCAATGTGCTGTAGCGGCGGCCTCTGGCCGCCGGTCTTTACTATTTGAAACTCGGCGGCCAGAGGCCGCCGCTACAACAGCAGTTCTCACGCGACTCCCGAATGCGGGAGAGGGCGTTATCCTTCGCCTCTTTTTCTTTCCTCCCTCGCGTATTTCGGCGCGATTGAAAGCCGCACCCTTTCACTGCCCGGCATGGTTGCAAACAATCTACGCTATCCTGCTTTTTTCCACTGCGAACCGGGCTTTTGGAAAAAACAAATGAAATAAGATAAACAGGTTCGCAATCACCACAAATACGAACAGGCTCGCCTCCGGCCCGACGGCGCCTCCGGTAAGCCACGCGGGGCCGTACAAAGCCGAGTTAAAGAGGTGGCGCGCGATGGTAATGCCGCTATCCGGCACGAAGAAGATGAAACTTTCCGCATAGTCCCACATGGCATGAAATCCGATGGCAAACCAGAGGGTTCCGGTGCGCCGCACGGTGAAACAACAGAACAGCCCGATCAGCCCGGCGGCGAGAGCGCCCGTCCAGTCTTCGCCCGCGTTGCGGAGATGCAGCGCGCCGAAGGCAATGGAAAGCACCACCGAGGACGGCCAGAATCCCATGCCGCTCGAAAGCGTGTAGAGGGCGTACCCTCGAGTAAAAAATTCCTCGAAGAAAGCTACAGCGAAGAACCCCAGCGCCCAGACGGCCCCCTCCAAAAGCAGGCGTTTTCTTCCCGCTGCCACCAGGGGTCCGAAACTGAAACCGTGATAGTAATCGATAAGCAGCAGCAACAGGGTTAGGGCAACACCGCCCCAGATAATCCCCAGCCAGAACTTGCCACCGAGCGCGCGCCGCCAGGGCAGCGCATAATCGCTGAAAGAGCGCCTTTCCGCCAGCGCCATGATCCCGGCCGCAATCAGCGCGGCGATCAGCATGATGCCTTCGTTCAGCAGCAGCCCTCGCGTGAGGTGCGGTCCCGGAGCCGCTGGGATTATTCTTCCGGCAAGCGCGATCATGGGAATTAACAAAATCACCCAAAGCATTACAAAGACCAGCAGCCGCCATCCGGACCGGAGTTCGCGCTCGTTGAGAAATACGCGCAAGACCGGCCCTTTTTGGCGAAGGGGGCGAAGCCTGGTGTTGCCGGAATACGGAGCGTCAGGGGGTGGGGACTGATCGAGGTTCATAAGGTGGTTGCCGCAAAGGGGTATGAATGATCAAGGATTCCTAACTCGGGCGATTAACTCAAATTATCTAGGAAGCCCGGCTGCGCTGTAGGGGGGCGGGGTTAAAACCGCGCCCCCCTTGACTGCCCAGCCGGGTTTCGTGAATAATCGCGGCTAATTCGCCTCAGCGGCGCCGTGCCTCACGCGCACCAGGGTTATCTCCGTGCCGCTTTCGAAAGTTTTTAAGGCCACCACTTTCTCGACAGGGTCTCGCTTAATTTCAAAGGTAATCTGAAGTCCGTCGCGCCGGGTCGTGGTCTTTGTGATTTCCCCGCTCAATTGGTCGCGGTAATACGCGGCCACTTTATTCAGCGGGTCAGATGTTTCAAATTTCGCAGTGGCCACGTTAACGGCCACCCCTGTGTCATGGCCGCCAGGGAAATCCAGATTAACGTTGGCGGAGTCCTTATCGTGCTCGCGCTCGGCGCCGGGGTATAGGGGCAATCCGATCAGAGAAGGGTCCACGGCGCTTTGGTTGACGTCGATGCTGCCCACGGGAGTCTTAATGCTCACCTGGTTTTGGCCCTCATGATGAACGGATACATTCTGCGAAATGATTCGAACCCCATAGATAAGGGCCGCGACCGCGCAAAGCACGATCAGCGCCAGCACGAGCAGCGCAATGAGAACTCCGTGGCTCGACGGCGAACGGCCCGGTGGGATGGGGCCCGCTCCGGGCGGTATGGGAGAGGGTTGCGATGCGGATGGTTGACTCATGTTCAACTCGATTCCTTGTTTGGTCTTGTCTGGCAATGGCCCAGTTTTTACAGTAAGTATCCTCCGGCAGTGCCGGAGGCTTTATGATTGGCGGCCCCTCAAAGGGGCCTGTTCCTGCGGCTCGATCGCGGTCATAGACTGAAATACCCCTCACCCGCGCTCGCACCTCGCGCACCCTCTCCCATCGGGAGAGGGTTGTGATCCTGTCGTTGATCCCTACCCTCTCCCCAAGCTGGGGAGAGGGTGGCAAGCCCTTCGTTTGTCATTCTGAGCCCTTCGGCTTCGCTCAGGGTAAACTCCGTGAGCCGGGTGAGGGGCATTCAGTGCTGACTCCCGGAGTAGTAAGTTGCCCCGCTCCATAAGCCTATCAGGCCTGTGGGAGAATTTTGAGACCAACGGGATGTATGGGACAATTTTTCAAGAGCCAGATTACACCACTCCCAAGGTTATGATACGCTCTCCGGCGGCAAAAGTTCCAAGCTGGCTTCGGGCCATTGTACGGTAAAATTAGCGGTACGGAGCTAAAACCGTGGCTGAGCACAAGCATCTGGATTTGCACAGGTTCCCCTGGCGCGTCCGCAAGCCGCTGAAGGTATTCGCCCCCGGCACTTCTCTTCGCAAGAGGGTAGCCTACAGCCTGGCCATTGTGCGGCTAATCCTGGTGCCTGTGATTGCGCTTGCCGTTTACTATCTGTTCGCCATGGGATGGATTGTGGACCGCATCGTGCGCGTGGACGCGCAGGTGGCCACGCTGGCTGAAAGCGTTTCCATCCAAATGTTAAACGCACGCCGCATGGAGCTGAACTATTTCCTGCTACGCGATCCGGCGGACCTGAAGGCCAGCCACGATTCGCTCGATACCCTGCAGAAGACGCTCGATCAATGCGCAACCTTGCAGCCCGCCATCAGCGGCTCAGTCCATCTCATTCAGGCGGAGCTTCAAGCTTACCGCCGTTCTTTGGATAGCGCCGTGGCTAAAGTTAATTCGGGACACATTTCCACCGCGGCGCGCTTCCACGATGTCGTCCAGGCTTACGAGAAAAGCTTGGACACGCTGCTCGCCCAGTCGCGCAAAAAGAGCCGCGCTCAGCTTCTCGACGATCTGCGCAATCAGAGCGGCTCGTTCGATAGCCAGGTGGCGTCTGTGATCGCCGCGAGCGATCCCGGAATGCGCCAAGCCACCGAAGATCTGCAAGCTTCGAGCGACACCATCCTGCAGCTCTCCACTGCGCTCGAAGTGGAAAGCTGGAACCGCGTGCGCCAAGACCACGCGGAGGCGCGCCATCTGCTCGACCATGCGGAGTGGATCCTGTCGATTGTTTCGGCGCTCGTGTTTATCCTCAGTCTGCTGGTCAGTTATATCTTGCCCAAGCAGGTGGTGAAGCCGCTTATGGACTTAAAAGCCGCCGTGGACCACGCTGCGGCAGGAAATTACGAGATTGAGTTTGACGTCCAAGGCAAAGGCGAAGTGGCTCAGCTCGCCCATAGCGTGCGCGATTTGATTGAACACGCGAGCCAGAAACATGAGGAGGCGAAAAAGCAGTGACAAGCGACGCGTGACTGTAGCGGCGGCCTCTGGCCGCCGGATTTTAAGTGTAAAGACCGGCAGCCCCTTATAGGCTTTGCCCGCCGCTACAGCCAATGACCGTCGCTGACCTATGACGCTTTGTATAGCAATTTTTGTCGCGCAAATTCTGGCTATTTTCTGTAAGCGAGAGAGGAGCTTTTATGCGGAAAGTTGTTCGATCGGCGGATATTCCGAAGCCGCGAGGGGTTTATTCGCCAGCCATCATAGCGGATGGTTTCATCTTTGTGTCTGGTCAGGTAGCGGTAAATCCCAAAACGAACGAGTTGGAGCTGGGCGACATCCGTTCCGAGACGCGGCAAACGCTGAGAAATATTCAAACTATTCTCGAAGCCGCCGGCAGCTCGCTTAAAGACGTTGTTCGCCTCGGGGTTTTCCTGACCGACATGAAGGACTTCGAGGCCATGAACGAAGTCTTCCGCGAGTTTTTCCCTGAAGACCCTCCCGCGCGCTCGACCGTTGGAGCGCAGTTGCCCAAAATTAAAATTGAAATCGACGCGATTGCTTGCGTGCGCAATAAACGCAAGCGGTAGCGGCTTATACGGAGCTAGTGTCCTGAGTTACGAATTCGCTCCATATTTCGGGACTGTCATTCCGAACGAAGCGAGGAATCTGCTTTTGATCTACAGACTAAAAAAAAAGCAGATTTTTCGGGCCGATCCAAAACATCGGCCCTCAGAATGACAGCCAGCCAGACGCTAATTCTTTAGCAAACTTCTGAATCAGGACGCTGCGAAGCGGCAAGCAAATGTCGAAAACTGGCCGTCGCCCCGCTGAACGCCGGTGAGAAAAACACGGTAAACTATCGCGCTGCCAAACTCAGCCGCTGCGCCTTAATGTCTGGATCAGCCTTCGCCTCAGCAGAAAACGCGCTCTGGGTAGCGTCGTAGGCGGGCTTCTTCTCATACGCTTTGCTAAAGACCAGCGCAGCGCCGTACTTCCCGTGCGTGAAGCCTGGAATCCAGGAATATTTGTCCGTGAATCCCCACGTTTGGAAAGCGGTGCAATCAGGATGGCTTGCGCAAATCGCCGCAACTTCGTGGTACATTCGCGCCTGCCCAGCAAGTTCGGAGGCGCTTGCCTGCCCCTGGGAATCCATCGGCAGCCCCACATCCATTTCGGTGATATGCACCTGAAGTCCCAGTTTGGCCAGCCGCTCGATATTGGCTGCGATGCCGCTCGGCACACGGCCAAGCCGGAGGTGCATCTGCAATCCCACGCCGTCGATAGGCACGCCGTGCTGCTTGAAATCCTTCACCATCGCATAAATCGCGCCGGACTTAGCGTTTAAGCCCTCGGCATCGTAATCGTTATAAAATAGCAACGCCTTTGGGTCGGCCTGATGCGCCCAGCGGAACGCCTGCGCGATGTATTCCGTCCCCTTGCCCGCAAGTCCGATGCCCGGCTGGTCATACCAGATGCTGTGCTTGACGCTGCCATCCTTA
>DASZAE010000200.1:0-15235 GCA_035945515.1 Terriglobia bacterium | reverse complement strand
CCCCGCCGGACATTTTGAATACGTGAACGCGGGCCACGTGCCGCCGTTGTGCGTTCGCGCGTCGGGCGGAGTGGATTCGCTTAGCTCTCCGGGCTTTCCGCTCGGCATGTTTGACGGCGCTAGATATGAGGTGGCGAGCGCCACGCTTTTCCCCGGTGACCAGGTCATTGTATTTTCAGACGGGCTGACCGAAGCGCAGAACGAGGTGATGGATATGCTGGGCGAGGCTCGCCTGGCGGCGATCGTCGAAAAGTGCGCGCTCGCCGGCGCCTCCCCTGAAGAAGTATGTAATAGCCTGGTTGCTGCCGCGGAGAATTTCTCCGGACCAACGCCGCAAACGGACGACTTGACCGTGGCCGTCTTGCGCTATGCTCCACCCATTGCCGGATGAGGCGCGGCGGTCCTCCCGGCTGTTCGCGCCGGCAAAACACCTAAGCTATTGATAATTCATTACGTAATACCGCAGAATTGTCTTGACTTCATTAGGAAAGACTCATAGAGTGTTGTTATTTGGCCCATTCTGGTTCAGAAGGCGCACACGTCGAGGGGGCCCGCTATAGTTCACCTGTTTGACTGGAGGAGGAGATCATGAAGTATTTTCGTGCGTTACTGCTTTCGCTTGCGGTTCTAGCGTTCGCCATGGCCGCGGCTGCGGACACCATCCCAGATATTCACATTGTTTTCGATCCTAGCATTCCGGTTACACCGGCAATGATAGGCAATCTCTACGTTATCCAAACACCAGGCACTTCTTACAGTGTGAGTTGGCTGGATTGCAGCGCATACTCGGCCTTTAACCCAGCGCCTAGTTTCGACGCCTGTCTCGGCTTTTTTAACAATACAGGCGCTGATCTAACTGACTTTGACTTGTCGTTTACGGTGCCTAGCACCGGCCCGGGAAGCATTCTCATTGGCCAGCCTGTTAATTGCTCTACGCTGGGTCCAAACCTCACCAGCAACACTTGCCCATCGGGCACGCTGGCAGCGGGCGACACAGTCGATGTTGGCTTTTTTGGCGGCACTGCGGTCGGCAACGAAACAGCATTCTTTGTCGGCGAGGACGGGGTGGCTTGTTCAAACCCGGCAGGAAGTTTGACTTGCTCAAATCTTCCCCCCACTTTTGCCACCGACGATACCACTCCCGAGCCGGCGACGCTGTTGTTTTTTGCGACAGGGCTTGCCGCGCTCAGCCTTGGCTTAGGATGGCAGCGCAAACGCGCTTCCTAGCGGATACGGGGAAAAGCGCAATGGCGGCTCCAGGCCGCCATTCCCGCATTTAACTTTTGGCCATACGGAATCCCTGCAATATCTCTTTTATTTAACCCGCGTTCGGCTGAATTCACCTACGAGCTGTTTGAAATCCGTTCGTGCTTGCAGGCTCTGTAATTGCGGGTCGCTTGCCGCCTGCGCGGGTGAAAATCCCTTCTGAAACGCCTCGCGGAGAGCTTGCATCGCCTTCCCCGCATTTCCCGTGAAAGCCTGGACCACCGCCTCGTCATAGATGTATTGGGCGTTCCCCGGATCAATAGACCGCGCGTTCCGTATGAACTGGAGTGCCTGTTCGGATTGACCTTCGCACGCATAAAAGATGGCCAAGTCTCCCATGGTTTCAGCGTCGCGGGGGTTCACCTGGAGTTGACCGTAGGCAAGAGAAATCGCTTTGTCGAATGTTTCATGGGCTTTTTCCTTCTGACCCGCGAAAAGATAGGCTTCGGCTAGATTTCCAATGAGGATTTCCTGGTTGGGATTAATCTCGGCGGCTTTTTCAAGCATCTTGGCCGCGTCGTCGTAGCGTTTCACATAGAGATATGCCGATCCCAGGTTCGAGTAGTGCCAGAAGCTGGGGCTGAGCTGCAACGCTCGTTCGAGCGCCGGAACCGACTGGCTGAACTTCCCTTTCTGCATGTAGACATTCCCGATGTTTTCATGTCCAGCGGCGTTATCCGGCGCAAGGTCGGTGACGCGCTGAAACTCGCTCAATGCCTTGTCGTAATCACCCGCCCCGTCATAGGCTTTGCCGAGCTCGTCGGCATTAACCCAATAATAGGGATCAATCTGCACAGCCTTCTTCAAGGCTCCAATCGCTTTCCCTTCCTGACCTCCAGACTGATAGGCTTTGCCGAGCTGCCTGTAAGCTTCGTCGGAATTGGGCGCCAGCGTTACGGCGCGGCTTAACACTTGAATGGCCTCGGCGTTTTTCCCCGTTGCGCTGTAAACGTTGCCCAGGGCGATGTAAACCTCGGGCAGGTTGCTGTTGAGTTGTTGCGCCTGGCTTGCGGCCTGCGTGGCTTCGTCAACCCATATGCGGTCCCGCGTTTGCCGATACATGCGCAGGTTCGCATCAGCCAAGCCCGCATAGGCGAGCGCGAAGCCGGAATCCTGTTGCAGCGCGCTCTTGTAGTAATCCATGGCCTTTTGAATTGTCTCCGCGTTCGGCAATCCGCGCAGGGCTTCGCGTCCTTTCAGATAGAGGTTGTACGCGGCCATATTCTCAGTCGGATGCTGTTCCTCGCGGGCAAGCTCCTGGTTGCCGGGATGAAGCTCCAGCGCCCCAATCAACGCCTCGGAGATTTGATCTTCGAGCGTCAGCAGATCACCGGGCACGCCGGAGAATTCCCGCGCCAGCAGCAGCTTCCCGCCCGTCACATCCTGGAGGCTCACCACCACAACGATTTTTTGAGCGTCGCCTTGAAGCGTCCCCTGCAGCACGAGGTTCGCGCCCAATTCCTTTGCGATTGCAGCCACCGATCCCTTATTAACCGATTGTTCCACCGCGCCCGGCGACGCCACATGGACGCCCTTTAAGGCGAAGAGTTTTGCGTTAATGGCCTCATCCAGACCTTCCGCCAGATAACCCAATGAAGATGTGTTGCCGAGCACGTGGAACGGGAGCACGGCCACGAACTTTCCCTGCGCCAGCGACGGCAATTCGCCGGTGCCAGCCTCGGTCGCGCCTGGCGAGGGGTGTTTCAGCTTGTACACAATAATCGCCGCAATCGCCGCGAGCAAAACCAGCGTCACCACGGCCGCCAGAAAACGCGACCGACGGCTCTCAGGCACAGCAAGCGTAATTTGGACCGAAGAACGGCCATGGAGCGATTTTGCGGTCTCTCCGGAGCCGAAATCCTGCTGAATCGCCCGCGCGGATTGATAGCGATTGGCCGGATTAGTTTCAAGGCATCGCAGGATAACGTTCGCCAGATGGCGGGGCACCTCGGGATTGACCAGCTTCGGGTCCTTAGGCTTCTGGGTGAGGCGCTGCACCATCATCTGCGTAACGGACTCGGTGCTGAAAGGCAACTCGCCGGTAGCCATTTCGTAAAGGATCAGGCCCAGCGCATAAATGTCGCTCCGCGCGTCCGCGGGTTTTCCTTCCACTTGCTCTGGCGACATATAGCGGGGCGTGCCGAGGACGGCGCCAGCGTGGGTCAACAGGCTGGCATCGGCTTCAAGCGATTTAGCAAGGCCAAAATCCATGACGTAAGCTTGGCCGTTGTTATCCAGCAGCACGTTCTGAGGCTTCAGATCGCGGTGCACTACGCCCTCACCGTGAGCGGCGTCCAGCGCCGCCGCAAGCTGACGGCCAATGGCGATAACCTGCTCGGCCGGGCAGCGGCGCGCCTGTTTGAGAAAATGGTGCAAGTCCTCGCCTTCGACGTAGGCCATCGAAATGAATTTCACTCCGTCCACATCGCCGAGGTCATGAATACGAAGGATGTTTTTGTGGGAAACGCGGCTGGCCAGCAGCAGCTCCTGTTTGAATCGCCGCATGGATTCCGGGTCAAAGGTCAAATCAGGCCGGACGAGCTTGAGAGCCACCGTGCGGTCGAGCTCGCGGTCATAAGCTTTGTAGACCACGCCCATTCCGCCGCGGCCCAGCAAAGCTTCAATCTGGTAGCGTGGACCGAAGTTTGTGCCGGGATCGAGGAAAACGCCGGGCGCGGTGGAGGGCGCCTGCCCGAAGCTCACGGTATCCCCTGAGTCGGAAGGGGTAGGCGTTGGCGTCAGGACGCCAATGGATTCAACCTGCGCGCGGCGCGCAGGCTGCGCCTCGCCAGGGACAGGAGCGCCAGCGGCGAGGGTTTCCGTCCCGCCGGGATTCACCATCACCTGGCTGCAATGGGCGCATCGCACCGATCCTTCTGGATTTGCCGTATTGCAATAGGGGCAGTTCATCGGAAGGCTGCCAGAGACCTCCGGCCTGGGCAGCATGGTTCCACATCATTATCTATTACTAGGGCGGTTGCAACAAGCCAAAAGGATGGACTGCGTCGAGCGGGAAGGGGGGTAGCCACGGCACGGTGTTCGTGCCGTGGCTACTAGGGTTGAGAGACTTGATGCGAAACCTCGCTAAAAATAATACTTCAAAGCAAGCTGCAGGATGCGCGGGTCGTGAGCTCCGGTAATCTGCCCGAACCTGCCCGAAGTGATCGAGTTGGTTGGATTGTTGAAGCTTACGTTGTTGCCCACATTAAACGCCTCGAACCGGGCCTCCAGCCGCTGGCCTTCGCGAATCTGGAAGTAGCGGCTCACGGCCGTGTCGATATCAAAATACCCAGGTCCGTTGATTGAGTTACGCCCGGCGTTGCCAAAGGTTCCCGTGGGATTTTTCGCGTAAGCCGCCGGGTTGAAGTAATTCACGCACGGAGCGACGCTCGCACAGGGTCCGGATGTGGAAAAATTGACGCCCGAAACCACGTTCGGCCGGTCATTCCCCACGCCGGTGAGAGAGTTGTCGCTGCTGCTCGAGGGGCTGAACCAGGGGCCGCTGCGATAGCTGACGAGAGGAGAAATCTGCCAGCCCCCGAGCAGGCGGCCTGTCCAGCCGCCGTGGAATTTGGGTGTGGTCGCCACCAGCGATGCGTTGAAATTATGCCGCAAGTCGAAACCGCAATTGCCGTAATCGGCGCCTGGATCGGCGGGATTCTGAAAGGAAGGTCCGGTGAGCTCACCGGTAAAGTCCGTCAGACTGAGACAGTGTGAATAAGTGTAATTCGTGAGAAGCGTGAAGTTGTTGTTGAACCGGTGCCGTGCGCTCACGAGTAAGGCATTATAGTTCGCATAAGCGCCGTCATAGTTCTGCGCGATGGTTGCATAATACTTGCCCTGTGTAGGGTTTGCGAGATAGAGAACGCGCCGCTGGTTAGTGCTCGAGGTGCTTTGGCAGCTCTTGGCGGAGATTCCCACGGCTGCGCACTGAGCGGGCGTCAGAAACTCCGCCGGATCGATTTCATTCCCGCCCCAGACGTGAACCGTGTGGTTGCCGATGTAGGTAGCGGAAATCAGCCAATCGTGACCGAATTGCCGCTGATAGCTCAGGTCCCACTGCTGCATGTAGGTCGGCTTCTGGTCGAGTGAGAAGTTAACGTAAGTGCCCTCCAAGGTAAAGACGGCGTCCTTGGGAGGGGGAAACGGCAGCGGAAACGGGTTGCCGCCCGGGTACGCCGCGAACGGATTCGTAAGGTTGCCGGCCGTGGGCCCCATCGTCGGGGTTATCGAACTGCCCCACGGAGGAGCGTCGGAGTAGCGGTCGCCGTAAAAGTTTTCCGGGGTGTCGTAGAAGACCCCGTAAGAAGCGCGGACCGTCTGCTTACCATTTCCGCTTATATCCCACGCCAAGCCCACGCGCGGATCAAACTGCGCCAGTTCATGGTGGGTATAACCGCGCGGGATGCCAGGGTCGCCCACGAACAACAACCCGGCCGGCGACGTGGTGTATACGCTGCTCTTGGTGCCCGCAAGAAACGCGGACATCGAGAAGTAGCTGCCTCGTCCAAATGCGTCGGGTGGAGGCAGGTAAGGCTCCCAACGTAAGCCCGCGTGAACATTCAGACGTGAATTCACGTGGATGTCGTCCTGAAGGTAGAGGCCAATGTAATTCTGGCGCCAGTTTTGAGCTTCCGGATCGCCCTGAATGAAGCCGCCAGCCTTGGGGAGTCCCAGCAGCAGATCGACCAGCGCATCGCCGCCGCTCCACGACCCATCAAAGCTGAACGGGCCGTTCCCTTGGAAGACGTTCCATTCGTTCAACTGGTTGTGAATCCAGTCGGCGCCGAACGTGATCTGATGCTTGCCATGAATGGAGTCGACGTCGTCGGCGAGCTGCACCGAATTCCGATTGAAGTGACCCGGAGCGCCGGTTCCGGTGCCGACGTTGAAGTAGTTGCTGATACTGAACTGGCTAAAGATGGGAGCGGTCTGAAAAATGTTGATTCCGAGGCTCGCCTCGTTGAACAAATTGGGCGCCGGACCCCGGTTGTCTCGCAGGCGCGACCAGGAAGCGTGCGCCGTATTCACTGTTGTCGGGTTGATGGAATAGGTGTGGCTGAGCACAAGGCTCTGGCTCCGCTGGTTGATGCCGGCAAGCGTCGTCGTCAGCAGGTTCTTACCATCAAAGAACGGCGGGGAGTCGTATTCGGAAATGAAGTAGCGCCCAAAAAAACTCTGCTTCGAGCTGATGGTCCAGTCGGCGCGGCCCAGATACTGGTTCTCATCACTGGGATTTGGAATTCCGTAGGTGATCTGGCCGCAAGGGTCGCTCGTCGGCGGAATGTATTTCAGCAGGTTTAGCGCCTGCTGGTTGAAAAGTGTGGGACTCACAAAGTCATTGGCGAAGGCTTGCCCTGTGAAAGGATTCGTGATCGTGCGCGCACCCTTTGATTGGCACTTGGCGGACTCGAGTGTGCTGAAATCTCCTGCCATCGCTTGCGCCGTCGGAACGTGGCTGATGGTATTGGGAGGACTCGTTCGCGTCCGCGTCCCTTGATAGCCGAAGAAAAAGAAAAGCTTGTCTCTCTTAATCGGTCCGCCGACGGTGCCGCCAAACTGGTTGCGGCGCAAGGTATCCTGCGTGGCCGCGGCCCAGTTGCGTGCATTGAACGCTCCGTTGCGCACAAAGTCGAAGAGGTCGCCGTGAAACTGGTTCGTGCCCGATTTCGTGACCACATTCATCACCGAGCCGGGGTGGAGACCATAGCGGGCAGACAGGCCATTCGTCTCGACGCTGAACTCCTGCAGCGCATCCGGAAAAGGATAGGGAAGATTAACGTTCGAGAATGAATCATTATTGTCGGCGCCGTCCATCAGGTAATTGTTGCCATTGCCCTGCCCACCAGCCACGGAGATCACGGCGGAGGTTGAATAATTCTTGCTGGATGCAAAGTCCCCGGTAACCGGCGAATGGAGGGCGCCACCCGCGAGGATAATCAGGTCCGTCGCCAGGCGTCCGTTCAGCGGCAGGTCGTTCATTCTCCGCTGGTCGATCACTTCCGACACGGAGGTGTTCTGAGTCTGCACCATCGTCGCGTTAGCCTGGACCGCCACCTGCTGAGACACGGCCCCCACCTTCATGGCCACGTTCAGCGCAACGTTGTTGCCCACTTCGAGGACGATCCCCGACTGGACGTAATTTTCAAATCCGGGGGCCTGAACGTCGAACGTGTAGGGACCCACGGGCAGCGAGGGCAGAACGTAAGCGCCGCTCGAATTGCTCGCGGTGGTGCGCGTCATTCCCGTCGCAGTTTGCGTTACTCTGACCTTCGCATTCGGAACGACGGCTCCGGTTGCATCGGTAATCACGCCGTGAATCTGCGCGTTCGCCACCGCCTGCGCCCCCAGCCGGGCGGGATTAAACAGCAGCGCCAGCGCAATGAGCGGCAACAAAGCTACCCCACACGCTTTTTTCATAACCCTCTCCTTTATTGTTATTCGCAAACAGGATTGAATCCATACTTGCCTTAAGACGATCAGATTCCTGCATTGCAAAGTCGTAATCCCCAGTTTTTGGCAAGATTTTGCGAGCCTGTCATGCTGAGCAAAGCGAAGCATCTGCTTTTCCCAATGAGTCACAAGCAGATGCTTCGCTTTGCTCAGCATGACATTTCCTTTGATAGTTGCGGCTCTGCCGCGCTGCGCCGCAGGGTGCGAGAACCATTAAAGGCCAGAGACGCCCCCTGCTTGCGTCTGCCGTTTCTGGGAACGAATCTACCAGCGCGCGCCGTGCCTGTCAAGAAAACTTTTCAACGATTTTGTAAAAAAATCTTGAAAACGGAGGTTGAAACTCAGAGCATCCCCGTCCACGGATGAAAGATCTGAATTAAAGTGCATGGCTAAATATGTATTTCGATATAAATGAATGCTATAAACACCTTTTTCCTATTCGAAGCTAACTGCTTTTTTAAACATTTAGTTAGAAGGAATCATCTGGACACAAAGTCCTCCTGGGAGGGGTGCCTAGCCGATGCTGTGAAAATCCTGGACTCTGATCCCGATGTTCTTTTGTAAATGCCGCGCGGAATGTTGAAAAAGTGTTGACAGCTATGAAATGGGTGTTGTAGTTTAGCTTTCGTGCCAATCACGTCCCTTGCAGAAGGAACAAATTACGGTAGTTGCCGGCATGCCGGGAAAATATAGCTTACAAAAATGCACCGGCGGCAGTTGGCGGAAGAAGAGTGAGCGGAAATGGCAGAAGGCCGGCAGCGTAAAGTGAAGCTTTCCGACGTAGCCCGCGCGGCGAACGTCAGCGTGGCGACGGTTTCTCGCTTGATGACAGGCCGTGCCGGAATTACGCCACAAATGCGGGAACGGGTGATCAAGGCGGCGGTGCGCCTCGGATTCGACCTCGAGAGGGGCAAACGATCGCGCATTATTGCCTTTTTACTCAGCAACCGTGCGGTGTTGCACCCCTTCCACTCCTCAGTTTTGATGGGCGCCGAGGCGCACTGCGCCACCCTCGATTATGGCCTGCTCTTTCTTCCGCTCCGCTATTCCAACAAAATCTCTTGGGAAGGGTTGCACTTGCCTGAGATTTTTGACCGTCGCCAGCTTATTTCTGGCGTTATCGTAGCGGGAACGAATTCACCCAACCTGCTGGAATTACTCACACAAAAAGGAATCCCCTGGGTGGTGCTGGCGAACAATGTTCTGGGCGAGTGGCGGCGGCAGGAGGCCAATGCGGTCTACTTTGATGATGTCGGCGGCTCATTCGAGGTGGCGCGCTACTTACTGTCACTTGGCCATCGTAAAATCGCCTTTGTAGGAAACTGCCAGTTGCCTTGGTTCTCAAGGCGGGCGGAAGGATATCGCCGGGCGATGGAAGAGGCGGGATTGGACATATGCCTGAGCGAAGTGAACTCGGATGATGACGAAGAAATGGGATACGTCGCCACCAAGCTTCTCATGCAGCGATCCGGCCCTGTCACTGCGATTTTTGCCGGTGACGATGCCGCCGCTCGAGGCGCCTATAAAGCAGTCAAAGATAGTGGGTTAAGCATCCCGGAAGATATTAGTATTGTTGGCTTTAACGACACGGCCGAAGCTTCCGCCCTGCATCCACCGCTGACTTCAGTGCGTGTTTTTCCGGAGCAGATCGGCAAGCAACTAGCTGAACTTTTGCTCAGGCGGATTGCCCGGCCGGACCTGCCCGCGCAGTTAACCACATTGCCGACCCAACTGGTCAGGCGGGAATCCTGCATCTCCCTGCCGACGGGCCAGCCTTCTGTGGCGGACACTGCAAACCATCCCGCCGTGTCCTCATAAATTGCCGCCTCTTACCAATGAAGATGTCTTGGAATCTGGTGGGCATTTTTGGGCATTTCGCTGGCCATCACTAACCAAAACGTTGTCCCATATCAGGGCTTGGGATGCCTCCCTTCCCGAAATGAGTCTTCCTGGCAGCCTGCCGGTGCTTGAAAAGTCTGCCAACCCTTAGGATTAACTGCTTTATGTTCTTATCGATGGCGAATATTTGGAGGTTTTAATCATCGTCTTCTCTCGGATGGCAATTGCCTTGCTCATACCCTAAACGAAGTCAGGAATCGGCTGGGTCCGAAGAGGAGAACATCCATGAGCGGAGTATTACTCGATCCGAATCGCAGAAGCGGGGAGGTTCAGAATTTTGAAGACGGACTTCGCCGCAAAGTCGTAGGCCAGGATCGCGCTGTACGGCAGTTAGCCCGGGTCTACCAAGTATTCCGGGCAGGTATCGCCGCTCCGGGCCGACCCTTGGCGAACCTGCTGCTTTTGGGCCCAACTGGCTCCGGCAAGACTCGATTGGTTGAGGCCGCGGCGCAAATTCTTTTTGGCAACGAGCGCGCCGTGCTTAAGATCGACTGCGCGGAATTCCAGCACAGCCATGAGATTTCAAAGCTTATTGGATCGCCTCCAGGATATTTGGGTCATCGGGAAACACACCCTTTGATCACGCAGGAGTCGCTCGATCAACATCATACGGATACGCTGAAGCTTTCTCTCGTCCTTTTCGATGAGATCGAAAAGGCCAGCGACTCGCTCTGGCAGCTTTTACTTGGAATCCTGGATAAGGCCACGCTAACGCTTGGCGACAACCAGCGCGTGGACTTCTCCCGCGCCATGATTTTTATGACGTCCAACCTGGGTTCGCAGGAGATGGCCAAGCTGGTGGAAGGCGGTCTCGGGTTTGCAAACACCCCGCACGACGCCGACCCCGAGCTTGATCAGAAGATTTATCGCACGGCGTCTGAAGCGGCGCGGCGCAAGTTCTCACCCGAGTTTATGAACCGGCTCGACCGCGTCATCGTTTTCCGCAGCCTGCAGGCAAAGCACATGGAAGAGATTCTTTCGATTGAGCTTGAGCGCGTGCAGGAGCGGATCATCCAATCGGCGGGCGACCGCCCCTTCATCTTCCGCTGCACGGAATCGGCGCGTAACTTCTTGCTGGCGGAGGGCACCGATGCCAAGTTTGGAGCGCGACACCTCAAGCGGGCCATCGAGCGGCACTTGGTGTTCCCCATCTCCAGCCTCCTTGCCACCGGCCAGATTCGGTTGGGCGATTTAATTACGATTGATTGCAGCCCGACGTCCAGCAAACTTTCCTTTTTCCGCGACGAAGAGGCGGCCGTGGTCGGCGCTGGGAAGGGAGCCGCAGCCAGTTGGACAATGTCTGCTGCGGCAGCGCCAGCTGTGGCAACCCCGGCCGCCGTGGCCGGTCTTCTGACGCAATAGTTCTACAAAAGCCTCATTGAGAATTTTGTGCCTATTGAGGATTATAAATTATAGTGACGACAAATGTTGTAGCGGCGGCCTCTGGCCGCCGGTTTTTCGGCGCTCAGAGAGCGCCGCTACAGAAAAAACTGTCACTAATATGTAATCCTCAATAATTGGCCTTTATGCTTTTTCAATGACTTGCAGTCATTTTAGAAATGGCGGCCCGGCAAAACCGCGGGTCGTCGGCAATCTTGTATCGCAATTTTAACATCCCACTCCTAGCGCATCCTCATAGCGTAAGAGCCACGGTTTTCAAACCCGCCTCCAATGTATTAGAGTAATCTCATGAATATCAGTGTCGTTATCTGCACTTACAATCGGTGCGCCAGTTTGAAGAAAACTCTGGCAAGCATTGGCACCATGGAAGTCCCGGCGGCGCTGACGTGGGAACTGATTGTGGTCGACAACAATTCGACCGACGGAACTAAGAGCGTTGTAGAATCGTTCGCTTCCAGTTGCGGGCTAAACGTTCGGTATCTGTTTGAGGGCACACCGGGACTTTCGCGCGCCCGGAACTGCGGCATCCGACACTCGACCGGAGACATTATTGTATTTACGGACGACGATGTGCTGGTGTCGCACGAGTGGATCGCTCAGATCAAAAAGGGATTTGACGACTATAAGCCCGCTTGCCTGGGCGGAAGGATACTGCGCGATCCGACTCTTCCGTTGCCGGATTGGTGGGACCGCAGGTGGAGGCAAGTGCTCACGCATTTTGATCGTGGGAACGAGGTTGTGATTGCGGGTCCGGAAGATCGAACTGAGTTTGCCTGGGGCGCGAATATCAGCTTCCGGCGGGATGTTTTTGAAAAATATGGCTTATTCAGGGTCGACCTTGGAGCAGGCACTAACGTTTTAGGGGAGGATAGTGAAATTGTTTTGAGGCTGAGGCAACAGGGGGAAAGGGTCATTTATTACCCGCGGGCGGTTGTTGTCCATTCCCCGGCGGTCGACCGGCTTTCAAAACAATATCTGCGGACGTGGAACTATCGCCTGGGGGCTGCCGCGTGCCTGCTGGATAGGGACTTTCCCAAACATTGGCCGCGCCTTTTGCGCGTCCCGCACTGGCGATATAAGTGGGCTGCGCAGACGTTGTGGAACGCCGCACGGCTTGGATTGACAGGCGGCCCGCGCGAAGCATTTCAACAGGAGTTGAACCTGATCACCCTTTTCGGATATGCGAGGACCGCGATGCAGCCAAAGCGCGGAACTCCGCAGGTTGCAGGCAAGAAATAATTGCGCGGACTTTGTCTTGTGTCCTGCGTTGGCAGTTTATTAGCTTAATGCCCGGCCTTCAGCGGCTGAAGAGTCTGTGTGAAAACTGCTCACCAACGGTGTCATTCCGAGCGAAGCGAGGAATCTCGCTTTGGAATTAGGACATTTACGAGATTCTTCGTCGCCTTCGGCTCCTCAGAATGACACAACGGGAGTTTTCACACGGGCTCTGAAGCCGCAATGAAAAACCGGGCGTAATGTCGGAGTTGAAGCTCTCCCCAGATTGTTGAAAAACATGTAGAGGCAGGTTTATCCCGCCATCGCCACATGGGCAAAATTGGGTTTATGGCGACATGAAGTCGCCGCTACACGCCTGAATAGGAGTTTTCAATATCTGTGGCGTGAGTTTCACCCACGGCTACTCACATCGCTCCCTTTCGAGGAGAAGAACCGCGGCACGTATTGCGCATAGCGGGATCGCATTCGAATGCCCATCGAATCGCGCGTAAAGAACCACCAGGAAAACAACGCGATGTAAACCAGACCTCCGGCAATCACCTGGGCAGCCAACGCGAACCATGTTTGAGCGGTGATGAAATGCTTCAACACCAGGAGCACGGCGACCATAGGCGAGGTGAGGATCACAGGAATCGTGTAGGTTCGCCTCACAAACTGGAACAAGGGCACCTTCACCACACGGCACAAATAAAATGGGATAAGGACGACGGAGGTAAAAGCCATGGGGATTGCCGTGCCCCACGCGACGCCAAAGATGCCCATCCGCCTCACCAGGATGACACTCAAGACAAGATTTGCTACGCCTTCGCCGATCATGACCTTGGCAAGCCATTTGTGCAGGTTCATGCCATAAAGGATCCGGGTTGACGCGGATTGAATCCCGCACAAGATATTCGGAATAAGAAGAATCACGAGGATGGCGAAGCTGGCCGATACATACTGCGGCCCCATCCAAATGGCGATTAAAGGTCTTCCCAGGATGAAAAGTCCTGCGGAGACAGGGAGGAAGGCAAGCGTGCAGAGGCGATTGCCCTCAATGTAAAGCTTCTGCAAGCCTTTTTCGTCTCCACTTGAATGCAGATGGCTTGCAAGCGCGTTGAAATTCCCGGCAATGCTTCCGGTGATGCGGTTGACATACTCCACCAGCCTCTGGCCGATGGAATAGTAAGTAATGGCTTCCGTCGAGCGAAAAACTCCGATCACGACGTTATCCGCGCGCCCCCGCAGAGTGTTTGCGATCGAGATGATGAAGGAAGTGAAGCTGTAGTTAAAAATGAGATGGATCGTTTTCCGGTCCACATATCTCCACCCCCAGCGCAAGCGGATCAGCTTCGGCGTTATGGCCATGCACGCGACGTTGTTGCAAACACTGAACGCGCCCACGCTGATGAGGGCGAGCGTCAGAAGGCCGTAACCGCGGTCGAGGAAGATCACCACCAGCACCGCGCGCAGCACGGTGAAAAACGCCGCCAGAAGAGCGGTTAAATAGAACTTCTGCAATCCGTCGATGATGCCGAAGAAGATGGAAAAAGGAAAATAGAAGGCGACGCCCGCGCCGGTGATCAGGAACAAAAGCCTCGCCGTCCTGAGAAATTGCGGGGAAATATGGAAGAACGAGTCAACGTAAAAATAGCCCGCGCCGGTAAGCGCCAGCACGATGAGGCCAAGGATGGTGTAGGCAAAAAGCGTTGTGTTCACAATCCGGTACAAGCTTTCGTCATCGCCGGTGGCGTTAAAGCGCGCCACGTATTGAATGATCGATGTGCCGATTCCCAAGTCAAGCAATCCGTAATAGCCCACGACCGTGCCGATCAGGTAATAAAGGCCATTGGCGCTGTCGCCCAATTTATGAAGAATGAACGGGGCTAGAAAGAACCCCACCACCGTGTTAATAACCAGGGCAGTCCAGTTCGCAAGCGTATTTTTCGCTGTGAGGCTTTTATAATCCATTTTTCTTTATCGAGACGGAGTGGCTAAAGTTCATCATGGAGCAGACTTGTTGTTCCAGGAATAGACGCAGTAATGGTTGGAGCCTCCAAGATCGCCCCCTTCGGCGACTTTACAGAAACCGGCCTTCTCCCAAAGGGATCCAAATCGCGGGTTGAAATACACTACATAGGCAAATCTCGGGCTTTGCCGCAGCGATCGCACGGTATTCTCAATAACAACGGCCATGATAGGCTGCTCGCATGGGTTATAGAGAAAGCAGAAAAGCGGCCCTTTCGGAAGTTGATACGCCCCGATGTCTGCTTGGATTAATTCGATCCTTTTACATTTCTGGAGCGGGTTTTGATATCTCTTAACGTTTTCAACTGCAACAGCGTGGAGACGGGATGAAATTTCTACGCCGATGATCTCCGCGAAGGGATAATCGGAGGCCAGAAATAGGACTCTTCCTTTGCCGGACCCCAAATCGATAAAGGTGAAAGTTTTATAATCAATGTCGACGCGCCTCATGGCGCTGTGGAAATCATCAGCAGCTATCGTTCCATAAGACTGCGCGTGAATTAGATTTTCGCTTTTTATTCCAAGATCGGTTCGATGAAGGGGAGTCCCCGTCTCCACGCCAAAGCGCCGGTCGAATTCATCCTGGTGTATCTCCGCAGAAACATTTTTGAAGAAGGAATAGAGCCTGGAAAGCAGAGCGAAGTATGCCCGTGGATGCCGCGCCCAAAGCGTGAGACTTTTCCACAGACCCCGTTCCCCAATGCTTTTTCGTAATCTTAACCAAATTTCTTTACGGGGGCTTGCCATCGTACCTGTCCCGGAGGAACGGAGGAGATGCTGAGAATGCAGATTAGCATGTTTTGGAGGGGCTTCCCAAGGCGATGGCGAACGTTAGAAGCTGTTTCAAAACCGGGATTACGGACTGTAGCGGCGACTTTACGTCGCCACAGCCCGTCTTTTCCAGGCTCCGATGGCGGCATAAAGCCGCCTCTACCGCGTGCGCCCGATGCCACGAAATAGGTTTTGAAACAGC
>DASZAE010000199.1:0-4129 GCA_035945515.1 Terriglobia bacterium | reverse complement strand
TGCATCGAGATTCGAGACCCCGCCTCGTGGCAGCCGCTTGATGACGCAATCAGACGCCTCAACGAGTTTGATTTCCTGCTCGTGACCTCCGTGAACGGCGTTCGCAACTTCATGGCGCGATTGCAGGCATGCGGCCTCGATTCGCGCAGCCTAAAAGGAATCGAGGTCGGGGCTATTGGCCCCGCCACCGCCGCTGACCTGGCTCGATACGGGGTTCGCGCTGACTTCGTGCCCCGCGAATATCGAGCTGAGGGTCTTATCGAAGAACTCGGAAAGCGCGAAATTCAGGGCAAATCGTTTTTGATTCCCCGCGCCCGCGTTGCGCGCGATTTGGTCCCGCGCGCTCTTCAAGAAAGAGGGGCGCGCGTTGAAGTCATCGAAGCCTATTACGCCGCGGCGCCGGAGAACCGTTCAGATCATCTTGAGGCCTTGCTTTCTCCCGCGCCGCACGTGATCACGTTCACAAGCTCCTCCACCGCCACTAATTTCTATAAGCTGCCTATCCCGCCCGAGGCGCGGCAAAAACTCGCCAGCGCAGCAATTGCTTCCATCGGACCTGTAACCTCGGCCACGCTTCGCAGCCTGGGGATTGAGGTCACTCTTGAGGCTCGCGAGTCAACCGTTAACGGCTTGATGGAGGCTTTGGAAGGTTATTTTCAGAAAACATCTGCCCTTTCATAATGCCAGCCGTTGCTGTAGCGGCGGCCTCTGGCCGCCGGTCTTTGCCATTTAGAACTAGAGACCAGAGGCTGCCGTTACAGATGGGAGCGTTTCCTTTTCGATTACTTGCGTAGGTTCGGCCAGAACGATGAGACTATCGACATCAAAATCTTTGTAGAGGTCGAGGCAGAAGAGGTCCGGGGCGGCCCTGTAAGGCACTGGGGCGTCGAGAAGATAGCTCAGGCTGTTCATGCCGTGATGAATCTCAATCGTAGAAAAGAGCTGTGGCTGCAAGGCCGCGGCGACCAAAGAGACCATTTGGCTGCGAATGCCCTCGCTCTCCAGACGAATGCGGGCAGGCGCGTATCGCTGCTGCGCCCAGTGAACAATGCTGATGAGCTGCGCCGCTTCCATTCCAAGCGGGCGTTCGCCGGTGGCGGCCAGCATCTCCGCCATCAATTCAGGTTGATGTTCTGGCGCCGCGTCTCCGGTGAAGAGCAGGTCGAGCGCCAGCACCTGATCTCCGCGTTCCATGCGGTCAGCAATCTCCGGCAGCTTATCCCAAACCTCTGCTCCTGCGGCCTTCATACCGCCGTCATTTAACGCTACTGTCATTTCGCTCCCGGCCGGAGTTGGAACATCTTTCATCCAGACGCCCGTCGCAGAAAGGCTGTTATCCATCTCAAAGCGATAAGAAAGTGACTCCACCTGGTTGTGGAACGTATTAAACTCCGGCCACGCTTGTTCGACTTGCGCGGGATGGTAGCGAACCACCTGCCGCAGCGTATTTCGTTCGCTGGCGCCCCAGGCGGTTTTTTCAGAGGTGGCTGCAGGGATAGGTCGCCGCACGATGCCGGCGGCCATTTTCCTTGCCAAGCCAAGGATGGTCAGATTGTTCTCCGGGACGCCCACCTTGAGTTCGTCAAACGTTTTGAGGTCTTCGCCAACTGAAATCTCCTGCTCAGGAGCGGTGAACCCGAAGTGCTGGGCAAAGAATCGATAGGTTTGTTCGCGGTTATCCAGCCCTTCATTGTGCGCTGCGATGTTGGTATTGGCGTGGAATTGCAGGTCATCTTCTTTGCCGTATAAGCGGAAAAAAGGCTTGATGGCGTCATAGACAAACGGCTTTACCAGCGGCGCGCGGAAACAACAGTTATCCTCGGAGTTGCCAATAATCAGTGTGGGCCGGGGAGCGCGCAAGGCCACCAGCGTAGGATAGTCCTGCCCCACCAAAAAATCGCTGCCGTTCTGTTCGAAGTCGCCTGGCTCGCCGGGCAAGCGTGCCACCCTTCCCAAGAGCGACGCGAAACCCGCAATCGGGATGGCTATGCTCACGCGGGGATCGAGGCTGCTGAGTACAATCGTTTGCCATCCGCCCCCCGAAAGGCCGGTCACGCCGATGCGATTGCGGTCAACTCGCGGATCGTTCCAGAGGTAATCCAGCCCGCGACGCATGGCCAGATAAAAAAGTCCAACGCCATTCGCGCCCACCAAGTCAAGGTCCGCGGCATTCCAGTGGCTGTTGCCCTCAACATTCATCTCGCCCATTCCAATCCATTCCAAATTAAGCGCGATCATGCCTCGCAGGGCTTGGTTGATGCACAGTTTCTGCTGAAACTCCATCGCCTTGCCCTGAACAGGGAAATGGCCCATTACGTCTACGACCGCGGGCGCTTTATTTCTCAAATGCTCCGGTTCGTATAGCAACGCGGTGGTGTAAAAACCCGGCACGACTTCGTAGCGAAGCTTATGCAGTTGATATCCTTTGCCGGAAGGGATCGATCCAAGGTCCTGAAACTGCGGCGCCGAATGCACCCAGTCTTGAGGCCAGCCTCGAAAAACAACCTCATTGAGCAGATGATTGCGTATTTTTTGCGCTTCTGCCGTCCACTCGGCCGCGCTTGCGGGCGCTGGCAACTTCGGCTCGTGTTTCAGCATAAATTCCTGAAGCTGGAATGTCATCACGTCCTGCGGCTGCAACGGGCGATTGAGAATTGACCTGACTTCTCCGGCGTCAGTCTGCGCCTGCAGCACAGCCGCGGTGAGCAGAATTGCAACCATCAGAAGCGTTTTTATTTTCATGGAACCAAGCGCCACCCTTTCAGGACATCATGCCGCGCACAAAAGCCGGCGACGAGGACGTCGCCGGCTTCAGCAAATGACCGCCGCTGAATCCCGCTACCTGAACAATAGCGACGTAAGAGCAACTAGATTGCCCCGCCACACTGGCCACTCGTGCATTCCTGGAGTTTCGATATCCGTATGATGAATGCCCTTGGACGTCAACCAGGCGCGAAACTTGCGGTTCGGCGTAATCAGAGCATCGTCGGTGCCGCAGGCGATCCAGAGAAGCTTGAGCTTTGAATCGGCGGAGGAATCGAGCGACGGAAATTCTTTATCATAGTCTGCGCTCAGCCCTCCGGCGCTAAACGAAGCCACCCAGGCAAATTTATCCAGATTGTTGAGGCCAGTGAACAAAGATTCGGCGCCGCCCATCGAAAGGCCGGCAATGGCGCGGTCTTTGCGGTCTGTCTTGACGCGAAAATCCTTTTCAACTTGCGGAATCACTTCCGTGAGCAGCGCATCACGAAATTTAGTCATGTTTTCTTCAGCTAAGTTTCGACCCCTGAAACCGGGTCCAGTTGGGGAGACAATCTCCGGCGCGCCGTAGCCAAGCGGCATGACAACGATCATGGGCTTTATCTTTTGCTGCGCGATCAGATTATCCAAGATAATGTTGGCGCGGCCAACCGCGGTCCAGCCGCTGGCATCGTCGCTATAGCCGTGGAGCAGATAAAGGACGGGATATTTTTCTTTCGCTTTGGGGTTGTATCCGGGCGGAGTATAGACATAAAAATCCCGGTTATCGCCTACAACGCCCGAATGGTAGTAAATGTGATGCACTACTCCGTGGGGCACATCGGTGATCTCCCAGGGCATGGGACTTTCCCCGGGAATAAGCACCATGCTCTGCGGATTAAGCAAGTTGGGCTTGATTAGATGATCCGAAGGGTCCATCAAGCCTACACCGTCGGCGACAAAAGAATATCCGTAAATTTCAGGGGCGAGCGGCGGAATAGTAACACTCCAAATTCCATTTGCGCCTTTTTCCATCGGGGTCGGGTGATGCGACCCTTCCACTGAAAGCATAACCTTTTCAGCGTTGGGGTCATGAAAACGGAAAGTCACCGAGCGGTCAGGGTGAACCTCGGGCGAGAGGACCCGGCGAAACCGCGTAGGCAGCGGCCCCCGCGCAGGCCGGGGCGTTTGCGCCAAACACAGAGAGGCCGGAATGGTGAGGACGAATGTCACCAAAAGAGAAAGCAAACGAGCGTGTTTCATAGAGCGATGACCTTCCTTTCAGGAATATGCAGATGCGGCATCATGCCGCCGGACACAGGTAAACGCGCCGCAAGCTGCCCCGTCGCAGATACTTCCGGCCTCTTGCGGAAGCTCTGGATTATACAAT
>DASZAE010000198.1:0-2687 GCA_035945515.1 Terriglobia bacterium | reverse complement strand
CGTCTGGAGCGCGCAAGCTTGCTTTACAGAGCGCCATAAGTCAGCGATGGTCATTGGCTGTAGCGGCGGGCAAAGCCAGTAAGGGGCCGCCGGATTTTAATAGTAAAGACCGGCGGCCAGAGGCCGCCGCTACAGAATCAGCCGCCGTCGGCTTATGGCGCCACGTATAAAAATGGCAGCAAGCCGCCGCGCTCCAAAATCATGGCCCTGTTCCGGCCAATCCTATTGACAACACCCAATCCCCGCTGCAAAATCCCTCCATGTCTTCTACGCGCTTAATCAAACTCTGCGGCCAAGTTTTTAAGGGGCAGCCGTTACAGATTCTCAAGGCGTCGCTGCTGCTTCTCGCGGCTGCGTTGCTTATCTTTCCCGCGTCCCTGGCCGCCGCGGCGGGCGCGGGGAATCCACCTGCGCCAGCGGCAAGGCCGCCTATCTTGCGCATTGCGCACGTCGCGTTTCTCACCAGCAATCTTACCGAGGCGCGGCGTTTCTACGGCACGGTGCTCGGCTTTGACGAGGCTTTCGATGTGAAACTGCCTGGTAGCGGGGCGAACGTGGCTTTCTTCAAAGTCAATGACCACCAGTATATTGAGCTTTATTCGCTATCGGGCGGCCCGAATGAAGACCACTTGGTGAATATCGCGTTTGAGACGCCCGACGTCAAGGCGATGCACGCCTACCTCGCAAGCCGCGGCGTCAGGGATCTGGAAAGCGTTCACCCTCTGCTCGCTAAGAATCCTGGTTTTGCGCTGACCGACCCAAACGGCCACGTGATCCAGTTTGTCCAATATACGCCCGGCTCCATGACCGGCCAGCGCATGGGTAAAGACCTTCCCGCCAGCCGCGTCTCCACTGAGATCATCCACGCCGGGTTCATCGTGCGCAACCGCGCCACCGACGACCAACTCTACAAGGACATCCTAGGCTTCAGCCTCATGTGGTACGGGGGCAAGAACGACACTGAAACAGACTGGCTGGACATGCGCGTGCCCAACGGCTCGAACTGGATCGAGTACATGATGAACGTGCACGATCTCTCGCAGCATACGCTGGGCGTGAATCACCATTTCTCGCTGGGAGTTCCCAGCGTTGCGGCCGCCGCCAAGATTATCTCCGCGCGCGGTTATAAGCCCGTGAAGCCGCAGATTGGGCGGGACGGCAAGTGGCAGCTTAACCTCTACGATCCTGACGGCACGCGCGTCGAAATGATGGAACCAAAGCCCGTGCGAACACCGTGCTGCTCGCCCATGCACCTTCAATAACAACCTGGTAGCGCCGACATCCTGCCGGCAAAAGCCGCCGGGACGGCGGCGCTACATCGTAAACCCCTATCCCCCGCAATTCACCCGCGCGCGTTTCAGCATTTCAACCGCCGCGGGCAGCGTCAGATTGCGGCCCACTTCCTGGTAAGACTTGTAAATCTCCGTCATATTCACGTTGAGTTTTTTCACCACTAGCATCGTGCCGTGGAGATGGACGTCAAGCTTCGCCAGCTCCCAGTCCCCGTCTGGCAATCGCTGCTGCTCCAACTGATAGCGCCCGCCGGGGTAGAGCTTGGCGAGGATGCCCCATCCGAAGGTCACAGGCCGGATGACGCGGCCATCAATTCGCGCCACATGCTCGGTGGAGGGGTCCACCCACATCACTCCGGCAAGCCCCGTCAGCACGGCGCCAACGCGGCTGCTCGGATGGAAGTCAGGATTAGGCCGGTAATTCACTTTCACCCACCCGGTGCTTTTATCCGTGCCCGCGTAGGTGAAAATGAAGGCGTCCGGGATTGCCTGGAAAAGCTGCTCGCGCCGCGCCGTTTCGGATTGCTGATCCTTCAGCCGCGACCGCTGCAGGCGCGGACTCGATGCGATGCGGTCGAGACGCGCAAGATTGCGGCGGCATCGCTTCTCCGAAGGCGGATGCCCGTCCACTTCTGTCAGACGGCTCACCATGCCCGCCGAAGGCTCAACCTCCAGCGTCGTCTCCTCACTGCCGGACGTGATCTCCTGATGAACGTACTGATACATGCGGGCGTGATTGTTCATGGATTCAATCTGATTGCGCGCCGCGTTTCGCATCAGTTTTTGCACATCGACAGGAGCGGGTTCATTTTTCGACAGCGCGCGGCAAAATGCGCCCGCGGGCAGCAGCATCCAGCACGCAGCGGCTATGGCGCACGAAACGCGCCGCCCCCAGCGCGCTGCGGTATAGGAATCACCATCCATAGATAAGCTCTTTCCATTTCGCCGGCAGCAGGCATAGCGACGGCGTCTTCCAGCATGGCGCAAAGCGCCGTTGTAAATCTCTCCGGTAAACCACTGCGACGGCGCGATTTTACCACCTAGTGTCGTGTAACGGAAATGAGTGACACAAGCACAGGCTTTGTCATGCTGAGCCCTTCACTCATCATCCTGAGCCCTTCGGCTTCGCTCAGGGTAAACTCCGCGAAGGATCCCGGCATTTTTGTTTTCAACACACTGCCGAGATTCTTCGCCGCCTTCGGCTCCTCAGAATGACACTTTCGGAATGTGTCACCTTGTTCAGATACGTGACACTAGAAGCTGTTTCAAAACCGGGATTACGGACTGTAGCGGCGACTTTACGTCGCCACAGCCCGTCTTTTCCAGGCTCCGATGGCGGCATAAAGCCGCCTCTACCGCGTGCGCCCGATGCCACGAAATAGGTTTTGAAACAGC
>DASZAE010000197.1:0-15029 GCA_035945515.1 Terriglobia bacterium | reverse complement strand
TACAATTTCAACGGGGTCGCAACCTTTCTGATTCATGCCGACATGACTCATGTCAACCGCCGCTGGCTGAGCGATGCGCCGCCCGGCCCCTCGCAACGGCGCGATGCCACGCTCGAACTAACGGGTCCTCTGACAGACCTCGCCGCTACGCCCATCGCCGAAACCGCGAAGGTTCAGCCATAGTTCCGCTTTGCTTAACTGCTTCTGTAGCGGCGCTCTCTTAGCGCCGCCGTTTTAAGTACCGGCCGGCGGCCAGAGGCCGCCGCTACAATATTTGTTGTCACTATAATCCTCAATTAAGTAAACAGGGTGGGATCAACGCGAAACCTCACCGCTTCAGTGAAACCTTCAATTCGGTTCCACGCGCCGCGCCCAGGCTTTTGGCCGCGGAGGCGCGATTCTGGCAGATTTCGATCAAGCCAGAGCTGCCAGCGATGGCGAAGAACTCTCCGGTTCTGCCCATCGAATACGAAGAATATATCTGGGTGACTTTGTGTTGATTGACGCTCATCTCAAACGCAGGGGGCGCGGGCGCAAACAATTCCGGCACATCCGAGGCGCCGATGTTGGTGATAAGATTGCCGAATTTATCCACCTTAATTATGGCGCCCCGGACGTCGCCATCCTCCAGCCGCCTCGGTTTCGGGGGCACGAACCGCACGTAATCGGTAATCGTCTCACCGAGCTTGCTTGTCTCAATCCCCCGGCTAAGCCATGCCGCGATGGGAGCAAAAACATCGCGTCCGTGAAAAGTGTTGCTGACGGGCTTCAGGAAATAGTGGTCTGCGGTCACGTGCCGCACTTCCACGCTTTCTTCACGTTCGTAGACGATTGAAAGCACGCCGTTGTCCGGCGCCACAAACGTATGCTGCGCGGTGCGAGCGACAATAGGCCGCCTCGCCGAGCCCACGCCCGGATCCACCACGACGAGGTGGACAGACCCAGCGGGAAAGTAAGGATACGCCAGTCCGATGGTCAGCGCGCCGTCAAAAACGTCGTGCGAAATCACATGATGGCTCAGATCGATAAACTGCGCTGATGAGTTGATGCCCAGCATGACAGCCTTCATCGTGCCCACAAAGTGGTCGCTCAGGCCGAAGTCCGTCGTCAGCGTTATAATGGTTGGCTGCGCCAAATCACCCTCAACTCTATGATGTTACCGATTGTACGCGAATTCCAGTCTGGGGGTCACGCGCGCGCGTCTCGTTCTATTAAGGATTACAAATTATAGTGACGGCGAATGTTGTAGCGGCGGCCTCTGGCCGCCGGTCGGTACTTAAAACGGCGGCGCTCAGAGAGCGCCGCTATAGAAAAAATTGCCACTAATTTGTAATCCTCAATAATGCTAACCTCCTGGCCCAATTGCGGTCTAAGCTAATGGGAACTTTCGCAGGCCCGCCAGCGTAACTTAGGAAGCGCCATTCGCGGCCGTCCCGGCGGCGCACAAGGAGAATTCTATGAGCACCCGGAAAGCATTGCTGCAACCATTCCTTCTAGCGGCTATGACGTTAACGTTCGCTGTTGTGGCTTTGAACGCGGCAGGATATCAGGTAGCCGCGCAGGGGTCGTTTGACCGCTCCCTTGCGGTCACCGGCCCGGTGGAGCTTGAAGTCTCAACCGGCTCCGGAAATATTACTGTCAGGCCGGGCAGTTCGCGCTCTGTCCAGATTCACGGCATGATTAAGGCGAACAACCACTGGCCGTTTGGATCGGCCGAAGACGCCGAAACCAAGATTCATCAACTTGAATCCAATCCGCCCATTTTACAGGACGGCAATTTCATCCGTGTAGGCCGGATTGACGATCCCGAATTGCGGCGTGGTATCTCCATCAGCTACGAAATCGATACGCCAGCTGCGACGCAGCTTAAAGCCACGTCCGGCTCTGGTAATGTGCAGGTCGAAGGCGTCGCGGGGCCGGTGCGCGCGGTCACAGGATCGGGAAACATCAGAGTGTCCGGCATTCAGAATGATCTGACGGCCAACACGGGTTCGGGAGACATCCGCGCAAATTCGATTCGAGGCGAAGTCCATCTCAATACGGGCAGCGGAACGATTGACGCCGAGGGCGTCTCCGGGGCGTTCTACGCGAACACCGGAAGCGGCAATATAACGCTTGCGGAGAACACCGGGGGCAGCGGCAAGGTGAGCACCGGGTCGGGCAGCGTCAGGCTCAGCGGCGTGAACGGCTCTCTGCGCGTGGGCACGGGCAGCGGCAACATTGTGGCCGAGGGCCAGGCCTCGGGAGATTGGAGTCTGCATACAGGATCAGGGAACGTCACCGTCCGGCTGCCGGAGGATGCGTCGTTCGCCATCAACGCTCACGCCGATTCAGGACGCATCATCACGCGCCGCTCTGTCACCGTGCAGGGGACGCTGCGTAAAGGATCGCTTGAAGGCGTCGTCGGCAAAGGCGGTCCCACGGTTATGTTACGCACCGGCTCCGGCAACATCCAGATTGATTAATAGGTAAGTGCTTCTCGCTTCAAGCCACTTTCCCTGTTCGGAGGGAAAGTGGCTATGTCGCCTTGCGACATCCACAAAACATGAAAAGCAGATTCGCCCCTCTTCGAAGCGCTCTGAGCGAAACGAAGAGGCTCACGATAAACTCCGCGAAGCGTCCCAACGGCTGTGACATCAAGCCACTACCGGGATTCTTCGCCACTTCTCTCCTCAGAATGACAGTGGGAAGCCTTTGCTGTCCCCGTGGACCCTTTGCCTTTCGCCGTCATGCGAAGCCCTCCATGACTGTCATTCTGAGCGAAGCGAAGAATCCCCGTAGTAACATTCCGTGAAGAATGCTTGCATTATCTCGCCATAAACCCCGTGCAGAGCGCAAGATCCTGTGAAACCAAGCCACTACTGGGATTCTTCATCGCTCCGCGCCTCAGAATGACAGTGGGGGCCCATTGTTGGTTCCGAGCTGCTCACTACCATCCTTCCGAGCACTTCGCCTTTCACCGTTATGCCGGGTCTTCGCAACTGTCATGCTGAGCGCAGCGAAGCATCCCGGTAGTGCCGCTCAGGATAAAGCCGTAAAGAATTCCTGCATTATCTCGCGGTAAACCCGGTACAGCGATCCAGCTCCTATGAAACCAAGCCATTACCGGGATTCTTCGTCGCTCCGCTCCTCAGAATGACAGCGTGTTGTTGCGGCCATGTTGCGCCCCCTCACTGCGTTATGCTGAGTGGAGCGAAGCGCCCCCATCACTCTTTTCCAAACCAATCCTGGCTTAAGTCCTTCCACGCGGGATTGTGCGAAATGATCAAGGCTACTTTCTTCGCCCGCAGCCATCCTTTAATTTGTTTCTCCCGCTGAATCGCGGCGCGAGCGTCGCCGAAGACCTCAAAGTGCACCAGCCGGTCCACGTGGTACTTACTCGTGAAGCCCGGAACCAGTTTGCGCTTGTGTTCAAGCACTCGTCGCTCAAGGTTATTCGTGATTCCCGTGTACAGGGTTCGGAATTTGCCCGCCATGATGTAGACGTAGAAAGTCTTCATGAGTTTATCCCCCCAGCGTTTCGCTACTCCCGAGCGTACTACCGGGATGCTTCGCTGCGCTCAGCATGACAACAGCGACGGGCCAGTGGGTAAAATTAAGTTAATGCAAAGATGCTTCGCAAATTTTACCCTGAGCCTCTCATGCTGGGATTCTTCGCTCCGCTTCAGAATGACAGTCGCGAAGGACTCGGAATAGTAGCGAACGGTCCCAGAATGACAATCGCTGCGTGTCTCGCTTTCTCCGGTTACACGACACTGGGCAAGTCGCAAAGAGGGATAACGTCTCATTCATTCTTCGCCAGGAACACTTTTGCCTTCCGGCACTCTTTACGGCCGACAGCCGGTCCGCAGGATTTGACTAACTGCTGATAGTACGCTTTTGCCTCTTCGGTACTCCCGGCAAGGCTGGCGGCTCGTGCAGCGCCGTAAAGGGCGTCCAACCGATTGGGCGATTCTTTCAAACCGGCTCGGTAAGCAATCAGGGCTTGTCGGGAGTGATGCTGTTCGAGCAGCAAATCGCCCAGCATTTCCTCCGCTGGAATGCCAAGGATGTCCACCCCGTAAGGTCCTTCCTTGTCCACGGCGGAGCGCATTTTTTCGATTGCTTGCAGCCCACGCCCTTCCGATTGGTCGAGCCAAGCCTCGGCTTCCAGTTCTTCTACGCTTTCATTGGACGGCTCGCCGGTTTTTTTATTCGCATCCGCCGAGGCCCTCTGGAGATTGAGAAAATCCTGGTGGGCCGCCGCAGGACTGCCGCTGCGCGCTGCCCCAATCGTTCGCGCCCAGTAAACAGTCTCGCGGTCGCTGGGATAAGGATCGCCGGGCGGGACGGTGAGCGCCGCAGCCGCTTTCCAGTCGTGATTCTCAACCGCGTAGGTGACGTTGAACATGGCGCGGGTCTCAGCCAGATCCCTGGCGCTGTCACCTGGCACCTTCTCAACTTCATTGATGACGCGCCGCGCGGCGGCGTTCTGGCCGCTCTCTAAATAGGCGTATTCAAGAAAGGTCATAGCGTGGATTTGGTAGCTCCATTCGTTGTCGCGCCCAGACTTTGTTGCCTGCTCAGCCGCCGCTGCGGAGGCAATATTGGAGTGAATCGATTCCTGCCAATATCCCAACCGGGTGAAAATATGCGATGGCATGTGGAGCGCGTGCGCCGAATCAGGAGCGATTTTGGCGTAGTTGCGCGCCGCCGCAAGTCCAAACGAAGCAAGCTGCGGCGTGTCGGCAGCATGGATCAGGTAATGGTCGACGCCGGGATTGTCCGGGTGCGTGGCAAATAATTTGTCCAAGATGGCGATGGCGTGTTTACGGTTGGCAAGGCCATTGACTCCATCCTGGGCCAGCGCGACCAAAGACAAAGCATAGAAGGCCCCTGCATTAACATCGTCCGGGTGCTGCTCGTAAAGCTCCGCCAGTGCCTTCGAATAAGCTGTGGTGCGGGTAATCTGGCTGAGCTTGGGATCGTTTTGATAAAACGCCGTGACGGCGGCGATATATTCGCGCTCCCGGTCAGTCTTGGCCCCGATTTTCTGGGCTTTTTCGACATACTCATGCCCCTTCGTCAAGGTCGCCGGATCGGGAAAATTCCAGAGTTGTTGATAGAGCGACATGGCGAGACCCCAGTATGCCATCGCGCAATGCGGGTCTGCCTTCGCAATATCCTGAAATGCCACGGTCGACTCGGCATACTGGAAGGAATGCAGCAGAGCGACTGCCCGGTTGAAACTGCTCTGCACACTGCCTGAGAATGAAACTGGAAATTGAACTTCACCAAGGCGTCCGGAATTTGACGCAAGGGTTTTCGCGCTGGATGGATATTGCTGCGCGGCGCATGACAGAACGCATAGCAGAAGGGTCGAGCAAAATCCAACTGACATTTTACGGTTTCGCATGGCGCCATCTCCTTTGTAGCGCGGCCATCCAGTCGCAACCCAAGCTGCCCCGGCGACACCGTCTGGAGTGCGCAAATTTGCTTGCGCTGTGAAAAGCGGCAGCAAGCTGCCGCACTCCAAACAATCAGCATTCATCGGTTCCCAGTAACTCAAGATACCGCCCCACAGCCTCGATGCCATGATAGAAATTGGCCAGGTGAAATTTTTCGTTCGGCGCGTGGAGGTTGTCATCAGGCAGGCCGAAGCCCATCATCACCACGGGCGCGTGGAGATGTTTGCCAAAGAGTCCGGCAATGGGGATTGAGCCACCTGAGCGCATAAACACAGCCTTTTTTTTGAAAACTTCCTCCATCGCTTGGGCGGCAGCCTTGACGTAGCGATTCTTCGTGCTCACCACCGACGCGGGCGACGCGCCGAAAACGCGTACCCGGGTTTGAATGCCAGGCGGCGCCAGTTTTTTGACGGCAGCGGTGAATTGGCGGACAACTTCCTTCGGGTCCATGCCGGGAACCAGCCTCATGCTGATCTTTGCCGTAGCCGCGGCGGGGATCACCGTCTTAAAGCCTTCGCCCGTGAAGCCGCCATATATGCCGTTGACTTCGAGCGTGGGCCGCGCCCAAAGCCGCTCAAGCACTCCGTAACCCCGCTCGCCCGCAAGCGCGGTTGAGCCGACCTCCCTTTTCAAAAACTGCTTTTCACTGAATGGCAGCCGCTTCCAGGCCGCGAGTTCCTTGGCATCTGGCCGTTTGACTCGGCGGTAAAATCCAGAAATGCGGATTTTGCCATCGCGGTCCTTCAAGCTGGAGATAATCTCAGCCAGCGCCTGCAAGGGATTGGGCGCGGCGCCGCCGTACAGGCCGGAATGCAAATCGTGCGCCGCGCCGTGCGCCTCAACTTCTGCGCCCACCAGCCCGCGCAATCCGGTTGTGAGCGTGGGAAGGCCGGGCGCGAACATTTCCGTGTCGCAGATCACGCAAGCATCCGCGCGCAGCAATCGCTTATTTTTGGGGACGAACGCCTCAATGTGCTCGCCGCCCACTTCCTCCTCGCCTTCGATCAAAAACTTCACGTTGATCGGCAGGCGGCCCTCGCCTTTGAGCCAGCCTTCGACCGCTTTCAGCAGGATGTACGTTTGGCCTTTGTCGTCTGAAGCGCCGCGCGCGTAAATATTGCCATCACGGATGGACGGTTCAAAAGGGGAGGATTGCCATTCACCCAGCGGGTCGGGCGGCTGAACGTCATAATGCCCGTAGAAAAGTATCGTGGGCTTGCCGGGCGCGCCGAGCCACTCGGCATAAACCAGCGGATTCTGGCCCGCGCGGCTCTCAATCAACCGCGCGCGCGCCATGCCCATCGAGCGGAGGCCGTTTAATAAGAATTCCGCCGCCCGCCGCACGTCCTTCTTATGCTCCGGCAACGTGCTGACGCTAGGGATTCTGAGGAGGTCGCTTAGGCCTTCGAGAAATCGTCCCCGGTTTGTTTGATAATACGATGCGTATCGGGGAACCCGGCGGCTCTTGGGACGAGCCAAAACATTAGACGATTTTAATATTCCTTTGTTTTCAATCATCACTAGGCTTCGTTCCGTAAATTTTGGAGCGCAGGAGCTTGCTCCCGCTGTATTTCTCTGGAAACCTGCTTCGGGCGCGGGCCGGACACGCCCCAGTCAAAGCGGCAGCAAGCTGCCGCACTCCATAACCTATCGGGTCACTATGAGATTTTGAGACGAATGCGATGGTTTTCATTAGAAGCATTGATTCTAAAGGACCCCTAGGGTTCGTTCCGTGAGTTTTTTGTGTTTCTTACCATTTCCTCGTGCCATTTTCTAATCTTCGTCCTAATCTTTTGAGGGCCGCCCTGTAGCGGCGCTGACACTACAACAAACCAAAGCGGGTAGCGCTGACCTGCGTTTTTCAGGTCCGCGGCTCGTACCAAGTTCCCGATGAAAAGCCGCGGACCTCATCAACGGAGGTCCGCGCTACAAAAATCATATCACCTCATTTTGAGACTTTTGAGACGAATGGGACGATTTTTTTGACTCTGCGTCGCCAGTTGCGTGGATACACAAGGTTGGTTATATGGCTGTAAGGGGTATAGCTGGCGGACCCGAGGCTGCCAAGAAATGAGGCGGGACCTTCTGGAAAAGGTCCCGCCATGCAGTGTATTGAGGATTACAAATTATAATGACAATTTTTTCTGTAGCGGCGCTCTCTGAGCGCCGGCCGTTGATTAAAAGGCGGCGGCCAGAGGCCGCCGCTACAACATTTGTCGTCTCTATAATTGTAATCTTCATTAGACATGGTCTGGAACGGTAAAGGGCGCCCGGAAAGTACCGTGAAGCATCCGGCTGGCTTCGTCATCGCCCACAATCTTTTGCGAGGCGCCGTCGAAATTGATAGTGCGGCCCAGGCGGTACGACACGTTGGCCAGATTCACCAGCATGGTTGACTTGTGTCCCTCCTCGATGGGCGCGGTGAGATCCTGCTTTTTCCGGCTGATGACCGCGTCGATAAAGTTGGCAAAGTGATCGCCAATGCCATTGGCATGCGGCCCCGGCTCCTGATTTTCACCTAGCCACGACATATACGAGTCATAGCCATCGATGGCGAGGTAGCCTTTGGACCCGTAGAAAATATTGCCAATGGTGCCTGGGGCGTGCGCCACCGGACCGAGTGGCGCTCCGGCCGCCGCCCCTGCCGCAGGACGATGGTGAGGATGGGGATGCCGCAATCCAGCCGCGGGCACGCCGTGACTATGAAACGCGCCCGTTCCGATGCCCGCCTCATGATTCGTCGACCAGCCGCGCACCTCGAACTCCATCATCCGGCGGCCGCCATCCGGCAAATTGAATTCATAAGCGGCGGTCAAGACGTTCGGCGTCTGCTGGTCGTCTTTGAACATGAAGTGGCCGCCGATGGCCGTGATCTTGGTGGGCCAGTCGACTCCCAGCCCCCAGCGGCAAATGTCCACTTCATGGATGCCCTGGTTGCCGATGTCGCCGCTTCCGTAATCCCAGAACCAGTGCCAATTATAATGAAAACGGTTGTGAGTGAACTCATGCTTGGGCGCAGGACCGAGCCAAAGGTCGTAATGCACGCCCGCGGGAACCGGCGAAACCGGCGTGTGGCCGATGGTGGGCCGCCATTTGTAACACAGCCCGCGCGAGAGGTAGACCTCGCCAATCAGGCCATCGCGCATCTGCTTCACCGCTTCCTGAATGGCGCTGTTTGAGCGGCTTTGCGCGCCCATCTGCACAATGCGGTTATGTTTTTCCGCCGCTCGCACCAGTTGATAGCCGTCCCACCACGCGTGTGAACAGGGTTTCTCAACGTAAACGTCCTTCCCCGCCTGGCAGGCGTAAATGCCAATCAGCGAATGCCAGTGATCGGGCGTGGCGATAGAGACCGCGTCGATGGATTTGTCATCCATGACCTTCCGGCAGTCAATAAATCGCTGCGGGCGCGGCTTGCCCATCTTCTCCACTTCGGCCAAGCGCATGTCGAGCACGTTTTCGTCGACGTCGCACAATGCCGCAATCTCCGCGTTTGCCAGCCGCGAGTAGGCGCGAATGTGATCATTGCCACGCCCTCGCACTCCGCAAATGGCCACGCGGACGCGATCATTGGCTCCAAAGACGCGCTCCGGCTTGGTGATGAAACTGATTCCGCCCAGCGCGGCCAGGCCTGCGGCGCCCGTTTTGGCGCCGGTTTTCAGGAAGTCGCGGCGGGTGATTTCTGAATTTTCTGAGTGATCGGCCATCTTCTACTCCTTATCTCAACTCGGATGATTAGATCTGCATTGCGAAACGTGAGTCATACTCAACTTTGACGTGACTGGTTTTCCTTCTTAATAGAGTTTGATATCTTAACACTTTGCAATTCAGGCTACAAAGCCTGAAAATGTTTCTTCTATTTTGCCTTTACGGCTTCTGGGCGCCGGGCTTTAAGCAGCAAAGGACAACGTTCAGACGCTGCTACAACACATCAACCGGATAACTTCTGGACAATTCGGGAGCAAGGATCTAATGACGACAACTTCACGGCGGCATTTCTTAACGGGCTTGGGAGCGGCACTGGGCGCGGCAGCGGTGGCGATGCCCGCACTGGCGCGCATCGGGAATATCGAAATCGGCGTTTGCACGAAGTGCGCCAACCTGCCGAAGGTGGTTCATTATGGGTTCGATTATATCGAGCCTGCGGCGGCGGAAGTGGCGGCGATGAGCGAGGCGGCCTATGCCAATTTCAAACAGCAGGTGATGGCGTCCCCCATTCGCTGCGATTGCTTTAACAGCTTCATCCGCGCGTTGCGCGTGGTGGGCGACCATGTGGATAACAACGCGTTGCGAAATTACATGGACCTTGCCCTGACGCGCTGCAAGGCGCTGGGGGCGTCTATCGTGGTGTGGGGCAGCGCGGGATCGCGCAACGTCCCGCCGGGATTTTCTCGCGCACTGGCCTGGAAACAGATCGTAGATTTTCTGCGCCTGGCGAATGAAGTTGCTCGCCCCAAAGGCATGGTCGTGGCCATTGAGCCTTTGCGCACGCAGGAAAGCAACATCATCAATACCGGCGCGGAGGCCTTGAAACTAGTTCGTGAGGTGAACCGCCCAGCCGTTCGCATGATTATCGACTACTACCACATGCGCGTGATGAACGAGGACCCGGAGATTGTGTGGCGCGCCCGCAAAGACATCGTGCATTTTCATTTCGCTAATCCCACCGGCCGGCTTTGGCCGAAAAGTCCTACGGAAGACCCCGAATATGGCCGATTTTTCGCGCTGGTGAAAAAAATTAAGTTCAGCGGAGGCATTTCCATCGAAGGCCACGGCAATATTGACCGTGACGCCGCGCAAAGCCTCGCCTTTTTCCGGAAAGAACTCGCGTAAAATATAGAGTCGATAAACATCTGTAGCGGCAGCCCCCTGAAAGCTTTGGCCGCCGACTTTTAGCAGAGGCCGGCGTCAAAGGCAGTCGCTACGGCTCGCCACACCCATCATGGCCAAACCCGATTTCGAGCTTTCCACGCACAACGTCCAGCGTTATCTTGCCGGCTGCAGCCTAATCCCGTCCGGCGAGGTCATCGAAGCGCGCGAACTGGGCGGAGGTGTTTCCAACACCGTAATTCTAATTGAACGGCCCGCGAACCCGCTCCGACGCTGGGTGGCGAAACAATCTCTCGGCAAGCTGCGCGTGAAAGACGACTGGCGTTCAGATCGCGCGCGAATATTCAAAGAAGCCGAGTGTATGCAGGCGCTAGGCGTGCTGCTCGGAAGCGGCGCGGCGCCTGAGGTCATTCACGTTGACCGGAAGAATTTTATTTTGATCATGACTGCGGCCCCGACGGGATCCCGCGTGTGGAAAGACCTTCTGCTTGCTGGCGACGTGGAACCTGCCATCGCGGGCGAAGCCGGGAAAATGCTGGCTCAGGTCATGGAGGCTTCCCCGCATGATGCCGCCCTGCGACAAGCTTTCGAGGACCGCATGGTTTTCGATCAGCTTCGCATCAATCCCTATTACCGCACCGTGGCAGCGCGCCTGCCCGATGTCGCGCTCGCCATTCAAAAATTGATATCCGACTCGTGGGCAATTCGCACTTCGCTCACGCACGGCGACTACAGTCCGAAGAATATGCTGGTGCGCGACGGCAAAATCTTTCTGATCGATTTTGAAGTCGCGCATTGGGGCGACCCGGCTTTTGATGCCGCATTTCTACTCAATCATCTATTTTTGAAGGCATTTCACGCGCCGCGTCGATGGCCGCTTTTTGTCGCGGCGGCGCGCGAGTTCTGGCATTCGCTTACCAGCGGTTCACAAAATGCGAGCTCCGCCGTCTTTGAAGCAATAACCGTTCGCCATCTCGGCGCTTTGATGCTCGCGCGGATCGACGGCAAGTCGCCGGTGGAATATCTCACCAGTGAGGCAGTTAAAAACCGCGTGCGGCGCGCGGGAAGCCACATTTTGCTGGAGCAGCCCGCGTGTTTGGACAGTGTCATTGAGATTGTTCATCGGGGTTTGGCATGAACTTTACAGGATAGCTGCAGCAGTTTCTGTAGCGGCGGCGTCCTCGCCGCCGGTTGTACTATTAAAAAAAGCGGCGGCCAGAGGCCGCCGGTACAGAAAGAATTGAGGACAAAAAGGAAATGGCGGCACGCATCAGACAAGTTCATGCGCGTGAAGTGCTGGATTCGCGCGGCAACCCTACAGTTGAAGTTGATGTGACCCTCGACGATGGATCAGTCGGTCGCGCCCTGGTTCCCTCCGGCGCCTCTACCGGCAAGGCCGAGGCTATTGAACTACGCGACGGCGATCCCGTGCGATTCCAAGGCCGGGGCGTGCTGAACGCGGTCGCGCACGTCAACAATGAAATCCGCGACGCCGTCCTCGGCCTTGACGCCGCTGGCCAGGCGCGCCTGGACGCCACACTGAAAAGTCTTGACGGGACGGAAAACAAGAGCCGCTTGGGTGCGAACGCGCTGCTCGGCGTCTCACTCGCCGCCGCGCGCGCCGCCGCGGCCTCAGCAGGCTTGCCGCTCTATCATTATCTCGGCGGAGCCTCGGCGGTCCAGCTTCCTGTCCCGATGATCAACATCCTGAGCGGGGGAATGCACGGCGGCGATAACATCGACTTTCAGGATTATCAGGCGATCCCGCTGCGCGCGCATTCCTTTTCCGAGGCGCTGGAGGACGTCTCTCGGCTCTACCACGCCATGCGCGGCGTGCTCAAATCGCGGGGCGTCTACACGCCGGGCGTGGCCGACGAAGGCGGTTACGCGCCCGCGCTCAAAACTAACGAGCAAGGTTTCGAGCTGATGGTTGAAGCTATGGAGACGGCGGGCTTCGCGCCCGGCAAAGACATGGCTATTGCCGTGGATGTGGCTGCCAGCCATTTTTATGCGAACGGGCGATACGCGATGACGGCTGAGGGCGCGGAGACCGACGCCGCGGGCATGGTGGCGCGACTCAGCGAGTGGCGCGGCCGCTATCCAATCGTTTCAATCGAAGACGGGTTGAGTGAAGACGATTGGGAGGGATGGACATTGCTGACGCAAACCCTTGGCGCGCGAGCACAATTAATTGGCGACGACCTCTTTGTTACGCATCCCGAGCGATTAAAAAAAGGAATAGCCCACGGCGCGGCCAATGCGATTCTGATTAAGATAAATCAGATTGGGACTCTTACCGAAACGCTCGAAGTTATCGCGCTGGCGAAAAAGTATGGCTACAGGACCGTTGTGAGCGCAAGATCGGGCGAGACGGAAGATTCAAGCATTGCAGACCTTGCCGTGGCTACAGGCGCCGGGCAAATCAAGGTCGGCGCCCTCACCCGCTCCGAGCGCCTCGCCAAATACAACCGTCTGCTTCGCATCGAAGAACAACTTGGCGAAAGGGCGATTTACTCCCCTGAAGTATATGAAGACCGCTAAGACATCTCCCACACTATGTATCATAATTATAGCTTTCCTTCCAAAGCATCTTTCAATCTCTGCCTTGAATGTAAGACGGCGACAACTTGGAGTGGAGTCGTTTCAGGCCTGTATACGATAACGTAATTTGGATATTTCGTAACCGTCCAGAAGCGGACCGGCAAGGAAGTGATATCCTGCCGCTTTGTTCCCATTGAAGGGTATTGGGCCAGCCGGCGACAGGTAGCGATAAATTCAGCTTCCACAAGATCAGCGGCTTGTTTGTTGTCTCCAGCGATAAACTGCCAGATGCTGTCAATGTCCTTGATTGCTTGCTGAGTAAATTGAAAGCCAACGGTCATCCTTGCGTTTTCTCACGCTCGGCACGGCGTTGACGAAGCATCTCCATTGCGGCATCCCCGTCGATGAGTTCGCCTCGTTCGGCCTCCGCGAAACCTGCGGCGATCTGAGCGGCCACGGCCGTTCGCCGTTCAGCCATCCAGTCTTCAAGCTGGAGTTGCTCGCGGATGATCTCGATCGCCTGATCAAGCACCTCGCTTGGACTCTGATAGGCGCCTGATTGGACGGCGAAATCAATCACGCGCTGCTGTTCGGGCTTCAGGTCGATTGGCATGGTCAAGCCTCTTGCACATCTTATGTTCCTACCCTACTCCACTCCTGATACCGCGTCAAACAGCGTGAAGAAACACGAAAATATAGGCAATTTAACTGTAGGCCAGGGCATATTACCGCGTTTCGGCGGCGACGCGCGCGGAGGGCGCACTCTCATTGCGAGCCGCGTCGACGGCAGTGACCCAATAAATGTATTTGACGTCTTGTTGGATGGCGTGGTCGGAAAAAGCGGGCGTGCGCAGCAGTTGCGGATTAAGGCGCTCGCCAGTTTTGCCCGGCTCCTCGCGGTAGACGTTATAGCCCGCGAGATGGGGATCGATTTCGGGCTTCCAGATTAGCTCTACCGATTGGCCTGTAAAGACCGCAGTCAGGCCGGAGGGCGGCGAAGGCGGAAAAATCTCTCGCGGCGTGATTTCAACCGGCGCGGACGCAGCCGACGTTGCCGTATACCCGTTACTCGTGAAAACCGCAGCGGCGGTATAAATGTAAGTCTCTCCGAACTGAAAACTTGCGTCCCGATATGAGGCGGAATGAGCTTCGCCGATTAAGGTTTGCTCTCCGGGCTGCGACTTCACGCCGCGATAGACTCGGTATCCGGCAAAGGCGGGCAGCGGACCGCCTATCAGGCTTGCGCGCGGGGCAGACCACGTAAGCTCGATGGCGCGCGGGATTTGGCGCGCGATGAGATTCGTGATAGGCGGCGAGACATTAAGCAATTCTGTGCCTGCGGCGTTCGAAGGATCGCTGGCATGAGGATGGCCACGAAAACCGCGCGTGAGCGTGACCACGCGGAAGGCAAACGTCAAGCCGATCGAGCGCGAATATTCGCCTGGCGCTAGATCTATCCGGTAAGTGATCGCACCGCCGTGCTCAAAGCGCGGAAGCTGTTGCGGCCCGATGGAAACGAATGGCTTTGACCGCGCAGACAAGCTGAAGCCGCTTGCCTTCTTCGCTCCCAGACTCATAATTTGGTGGAATATTTCAACAGTGAGAGGCTTGGTCAGGCGGCGCCCGTCGGTCGCCCGGCTCGGCGCGGCGAGGCGCAAGACCAGCGCGCGGCCCTCCTGTGCGACGCTTAGGTCTTTCACCTGCGCAGGAGTTTGAAGGCGAGGCGGGTGCGGCGGCCCCTCCGCCGCGCAGCTACAGAGCAGGCAGGCAACGGCTACTGCCTCAACCAGACGCACACGGCGCGGGTGCCATCGCAGCTTTTTTGAAGGGAAGCTCACGGGCGAGCGCAGACGAGTCGTAGCGGCGTCTCGCCGCTGAAACATTTGAAAAAAATCAGGTCCGGCGACGTCAAGCCGCCGCTACGGCAAGGCGAACGGCTCACAAAATATAGCGGCTTAAATCCTGATTCTTCACGATGTCCGCCAGTTGCTTTTGCACGTAGGCGGCGTCAATCTTCACCGTCTTTTTCTTCAGGTCCGGTCCCTCAAAGGAAATTTCGTCCAACAGCTTGTCCATAATCGTGTGCAGCCGCCGCGCGCCGATATTCTCCGTCTGATCGTTCACCAGCGCCGCGAACCGCGCGACTTCCTCCAGGGCGTCGTCGGTAAAGCTGAGCTTGATTCCCTCGGTCTCAAGCAGCGCCGCGTATTG
>DASZAE010000196.1:0-6919 GCA_035945515.1 Terriglobia bacterium | reverse complement strand
TGAATAAAGCGGTTTTGGCTGATCTTGGCCGCTTTCTGAACGCGACGGGCTGGAAGTTGATTTGGGGATTGAACCTGGGCACGAGCACGCCGCAGGAAGCCGCAGAGGAGGCTGCAGCCGTGGCCGAGGCTACGGGAGATGATTTACTCGCCCTCCAAATCGGCAACGAACCCGACCTCTACTCCCACAACGGGCTGCGAAGCCGGAATTATGCGTACTCTGACTATTGGCGCGAATTCCAGCGCTTCGCTCAAGCCATCCGCAAGCGTCTGCCGGCCGTTCCGTTTGCGGGACCCGACGCGGCCACCCAAACGAGTTGGGCAGAGGAATTCGCCAGCGGCCCCGAGCGTCCGGTGCTGCTTACGCGGCACTATTATGCGGAGGGACCGCCCAGCAGCCCCGCCGCCACGATTGAAAATCTCCTGAAACCGAATGTCCGTTACGAAGAGATATTGCGCCAGTTGCAACAGATTTCGCGTTCGGCCCGCATTCCGTACCGCATCGTGGAAACCAATTCCTGTTTCGGCGGCGGCAAACCAGGCATTAGCGATACGTTTGCATCCGCGCTATGGGGGCTCGACTACTGCTTTTCCCTCGCGGCTCACGAGGCGGCGGGCATCAACCTCGAAAACGGAATCAATCAATTTGGGCGGGTAAGCTGTTACAGTCCCATTTACAACGACGAGCAGGGCATGTATTCCGCGCGGCCGCTCTATTACGCCATGCGCGCCTTTTCGATGACGGGCGTGGGACGACGGCTTGCTCTCGAATCTGAAATTTCTGCAATTAACTTCAAAGCTTACGCGGTGCGCGATGACCGGGACCGGACGTGGGTGACGCTCATCAATAAGGAGCAGGGGCAGGCTGTCGAGGCGGCGATCTCATCCTCACGAGCGTTTGCATCAGCAAATGCTATACGGCTCATGGCGCCTTCGCTCTCCAGCACCAGCGGTGTGACGTTGGGCGGAGCCACGGTCAGCAACCAGCGCGGCAAGGAAGGAGATTGGAGGGCGGCAGGCCATGAACGGCTGCGCGTCAAAAGAGGCAAGATAGAAGTTCATGTTCCAGCCTCAAGCGCAGCATTCGTTGAACTCGCGCAGTAAATTGTAGCGGGTAGCCACGGCACGGTTTGCGTGCCGTGGGTCTTTTTTAAGGATGTTACGAACCCACGGCATAAAGATCATGCCGTGGCTACCAGCTACTGCTCCCGGAACCCAATTTAGCTGTAAGTCGGGGCTTGAGCGCCTGGTGAAATTTTACACCGATTTAACTTGACCCTGTGCTTTTCCACAGTAAGATCAACCCAGACTAACCAAAGAAACGACATGGTGGGAACGGGACCTCCGCAGTGGCGCGTTCACTCTGATCCACGGCGGAATGTCTCTGTCCACTGCAAACGGGCTGGCAGACTTCAGTACCACGGAGGGTGGATATGGTGCGCGGACCAAGAATCTCAGTCTGGTGGGTGACGCTTGTGGCGCTGTTTGTGCTTCTCGGCACGGCTCGGGCTCGCGCCGACATATTTAACATCACAGTCTTTAACGTCACTTTCTCGGCAACCTGTATCGGCGGCACTGGCACGTGCACGGAAATCGTGAATGGCTCCGGTCTCTACGATTCCGTGGCGAACACGGCATCCGGGCTGTCGGTGAGTCTTACTGGGAGCTTGAATGCATCCCTTAACAGTTACGGAACGCCGTCCTGCACCGCGCCGGGCTGTCTACTCGGGCCTCTGTTGTATGACTCAGGCGCATTATCCGGCCATAATCCAATCGAGCTTAACCTTGGCACTCCGACGTTCGATGCGCCCACCTCCGAGCCGCTCGCCGGAGGGCCGAACGGCACCTTGTTATTCGTCCCGGGCCAATGCGGCGGTGACCAGCCAAACTGCAATCAGCCGGGCGCTTTTCCCGGCGGCCCTAACGCTGACTACCAGATTACATCCGGAACGTACACATCGGTCGATGTGGGTCCCAGCCCTGTGCCGGAGCCCGCTTCATGGCTATTGGTGCTGTGCGGGCTTGGCGTGATTGCGTTACTGCTGCGCTTTCGAACGGTATTCGCTGGCAGGTAGCGGGTATGACCAATATCCGTGGTGGGCATAATCGGGGCTACGCTACGCCAGCGTCTGCGGCCCTAAGGTTTTGTCATTTTGCCTCTCTCGCTCGAAACCCATATCGACCAGCGCCGCCAGAGTCCGTCGCGCGCTGTTGATATTTTCCTGGCCTACGCGCGTGACCAACTCCGCATCGATTTTCTCACGTGCCTCCGCCTGAGTTGCCGCGGCGTCGCGCCCACGCTCCGTAAGGCTGATAGTCAGTTTGCGCCGGTCTTCGGGGTCCGCTGCGCGCTCTAAATAGTCCCGCGCCACGAGCGTATCCACAAGCTGACCAGCCGCCTGCTTGGAAATCCGCAGTTCCTCGATGAGTTGCCCCAGAGGAATGCCGCCCCCGTCCATCGCCAAGCCCCCAATGACATAGAGGCCGTTTTTCGGAATGTCATCATATCCAGCTTCGGCCAGCGCCCGGCGCATAGCAGCGCCGTAGGTGGAGCGCGCGTGCCGCAGAAGCGCCGGCAACACGATCTCTTCAAACCAAGGCTTTGTTTTATCCATGCGGGAAGTATGCCATCAAATTTTTTGATAGTCAATAACGTTGACTGTATATTTATTGTACTGTAAAATTTATGTACTTTGCGGGCGACTCTGCCATGTGGACGGCGATTGAAAATTGTCCACTCGGCAGAATGTGAGGGTCTCGGACGCCTTTTTCTGAAAGCCCCGCCTTCAAAGGATGACTAACCCATTGAATATATGTGACATCTACCCCCAGCCGGTCTTAGACACCAATGTTCCATCACTCGCCACTAATGAATGCGCAGGCAGATGGCCTCCCTACCGGCAAGAGTGACCGTGGCAGCCTAATATATGATTTTCTTATGCCGATACAGTGATAAGTATGAATCGGTTGCTGGCCATCTTCATTTTGGTCGTTTGCACGGCTGTCCCGTCCGCCTTTGCCGGGACAAATGGAGGCACCATCACAGGGCGCGTCGTGATTTCCAAGGCCCTGACCAAGGAGCGCGTTACGCTGCCCGTATATCAGTTACGCGGTGTATCGCCGGGCCGACAGGAACCCGAGAAACGCAGAAGCGGCGCTCCTGGAGCCGGTGAGCTTTCGCGCGTGGTCGTCTATCTGGAGGGTTCCGGACTCAATCCAGGCGCGCCTGTGCACGCCATTCTAGCTCAGAAGAACCGGCAATTTGACCCGGAAGTTGTGGTTGTTCCCGTGGGTTCGACGGTCTCGTTCCCGAATGAGGATCCCATCTTTCACAATGTTTTCTCTCTGTCAAAGGCCAAACTGTTCGATCTGGGTTACTACCCCAAGGGCCAAACCCGCGTGGTCAAGTTCGATAGACCAGGGGAGGTCCAGGTCTACTGCCACATCCATGCCGACATGAGCGCGGCCATTCTGGTGCTGCCCACCGCCTTGTGGACTCGACCTACCCCGGAAGGCGATTTTTCCCTGAAAGGCGTTCCGCCCGGCAACTATGAGCTTGTCGCTTGGCATCGTTCCGCTGGATTCTTCCGGCAGCGGGTGGCTGTGCGCGCGGGCGAAAAGCTGAAAGTAGACTTTATGATCCCAGTCGAACAGCCGGGCTCCGGAATGGCTCTTGCGGCGGACGGCGGGCGATGAAACGTCCCCTTTCTCTTTTCGCCCGGACACTTCTGCTTTCCTTCGTGTGTATGTGCGCCGTGCTGGCAGCAGGATTCTTTGTTCTGCACGCAGCCATCAAAGTGAGGATAAAGGATGGGCTGAAGGAAGACCTGCAGCATACCCAGCAGCAACTTGACGAGAGGGAAGCCGAATACAATCAGCGAAACACTCAACTCCTGGCGATCCTTAGCAACAATGCAGGTCTGAAGGCTGCCGTAGGGCTTTTGCGGGAACAATTCGGCGCCGCGGCGCAGTCTCAGGCGCGAAGCACTATTGAAGACGAATTGCGGGAGATCTCCCAGGGGCTCGATTACGATCTCCTGATGGTTCTGAACACCCAAGGAGATGTGGTCGCGAGTTTGGGCGCAAGCGTTGAAGGTTCTCAGGCATATCGGGCCTTGCCAGTTCACCTTGGCAGTCCGTCGCTTATCCGCATGGGACCGGCGCTGTACACGGTTACGACTGTCCCGATCAATCTTGGAGCGGAAAGCCTCGGGAGTCTGGTGGTTGGCAAGAGGTTTGACTTGCGGGCTCCCAGCGGCTTCGCGTATGCCGTGCTCGTTGGCCGGAACGGAATTGCGGGGAGCACTCTCCCTGCTAATTTAGAAGGTCCGTTCGATCGACAACTACCCACAGGGTGCGGCGGGCAAAGCAATGGGTGTGAGATTCGCCTGAATCAGCGAAACTATCTGGTCCTTGCTATGGATCACGCAGGGGTGGGTCCCGATTACCATTTGCTTTGCCTGGCATCGATTGATGATGCCATGAGCGAATTTACTCAGGGTCTAAAAGGCGCATTCATTGTCACGGGAATCGGCGGCACGCTTGTGGCTCTTCTGCTCGCCGCTTTCGCTTCCGGTTCAATTTCAAGGCCCCTGTCTGACTTGGCGTCCCGCCTTGAGAAGACCGGGGAAACCGGCGATCTCTGGAACGAGTTCCGCATAGACTCTTCCACCCGCGAAGTCAATGCGCTGGCTGGCGCTCTGAACCGGGCGGCCAGCGCACGTCAACAGGTGGAGGCGGACTTGAGAGAAGCCAAGGAAGCCGCTGAGGCCGCGAGCCGCGCGAAAAGCGAGTTTCTGGCGAACGTGAGCCACGAACTTCGCACCCCGATGAACGGCATCCTAGGGCTGACCGATCTCGCGCTGGATACTGATCTTACGCCGGACCAACGTGAATACCTCGACATGGTCAAGACTTCCGCCGACGGGCTTCTCACGATCATCAATGACGTTCTGGACTTCTCCAAGATTGAAGCGGGCAAATTCGGCCTCGACCCCATCGATTTCAACCTCCGCGATTGCTTAAACAAAGCCCTGAAGCCGCTCGATCTTCAGGCGCGCTCGAAGGGATTGGCGCTGGCCTGCGAAGTGCATTCGGACGTTCCTGAAAGAGTTGTTGGCGATCCGTCGCGCCTGCGGCAGATCCTGGTCAATCTGGTGGGCAATGCCATTAAGTTTACAGAACTGGGCCGAGTCACGGTGAAGGCAAAAGTAGAGAGTGAGGACCAGAACGATAGCCTATTGCACTTCGTGGTGGAAGACACTGGCATTGGCATACCGGCGGACAAGCAAAAGATTATTTTCGAGGCTTTCTCTCAGGCTGATGGGTCAGCGACGCGAAAATACGGAGGAACCGGGCTGGGGCTGACCATTTCAACGCGGCTGGCGGAAATGATGCGAGGGCGAATCTGGGTAGAGAGCGAGATGGGGCGCGGCAGTTGTTTCCACTTCACGGCGCATTTTGGCCTTCATGATCGCTTGATCGAATCCGCCTATGGAACCAAGGACCTCAATACGCTGGCCCAACCAGACCTCGTCGTATGAAAATATATTGCTTTCTCCTAAGTCTATTCTTCCTGGTAGGAACACCGTGCGCCGAGCTCGCGGCTCAGGAAGCCATGTACGGAATCGCCATGCCGCTGGAGGTAACAGGCGGCATCCTTGATACGGGCCGCGCCCAAGCAGATGACCCGTCCGCCCCCTGGTTTACCGCCGGTTTTCACGTGCTGGCTGAGCCAGAGTTGAAGCTGGGGCCGCACTGGTATGCGTACTCTGCCGTTCAGGTGCGCTCCACGCCCTTCTTCTACCAGGATGCGTATGACGCAGACCGTGAAATCAAGACAGACTTGCTGCAAGGCTTTGTAGGCTACACGCGCTCGTGGGGCAAAGCGACCGTAAACTTCAAGGCAGGGAAGCTTTCCTCGGCTTTTGGCTCCTTCCCGTTGCAATACACCGACACGGCGAACGCTTTGCTTGATCAGCCCCTGCCTTACACTTACCTCGATCCTGCGCCTGGGAGTGGAGAGAGTTACGGCCTTACGCCGGTAACGCTCTACGGGCTGCCCGGCGCAGAGATTGACCTCTCCTGGCATCGCCTGGACGCCAGGTTCCAACTCACGAACAGCTCCCCCTATAATCCGCGCGGCCTTTTTGATTCCGGCCAGCACCCGCAGTGGACAGCGGGAGGAGGCTATACGATCCGCCAGGGATTCCGCGTGGGGATGTCCGCTTATCGCGGCCCGTGGCTCGACAATCAGTTAGTCTCCGGTTTTCCGCAGGGCCTCGGCGCAACGGATTTTCCGGCGACTGGTCTCGGGGCTGATGTTCAGTGGGCGCGAGGATATTGGAGCGCGAGCGGCGAATGGGACCGGTTTATCTTTGACTATCCGAATTACACGGTGGCCCCTGCCTTGAGCTTTGGCTATGTCGAATTGAAGAGGATCATCAATCCGCGCTGGTACGCAGCCCTGCGCACAGGCTATCAAACGGATAATCACCCTGTTTACTGGAACGTACGAAGCACTTCGACTTTTCTCCCCAACCGCCAAGCCTATGAATTTGCTCTGGGTTTCCGGCCTAACCGGCGTATGTTGGTAAAAGCCGGTTACGAGTGGATGAATGTGGCAGCGGGCCGACGAGGCGAGGACAACGTTCTCGGCGTCCAGTTTATCACTTCCATCAACTCACTCTCCAAAGCATTCAAATAACCAGCCTCATGCGGATTTCTACAAGCTTAGTTTGGCAATGAAAACGTCAAATGCCAGCCTGTGAAAACAACCTGCCCCAAATAGATCATATCTTTCCCCAAAGTGCGCTTAAGTCGGCGGCGCCTGAGTCTGTAGCGGCGGCCGCGTGCCGCCGGGGGTGTATCGTAAAGACCGGAGGGCAGATGCCGCCCCGACAACCCAAGACCGAGGACCA
>DASZAE010000195.1:0-2906 GCA_035945515.1 Terriglobia bacterium | reverse complement strand
CCGGCTTTCTGATTCGCCGGGGATGGCGAGTCTATACGGCTCGGGGAGCGGCCATCCTCTTCGCAGCAGCGATCGCGCCGGCCGGCGTGCTCGTTGTGCGCGCAACCACCTCGGCGTCGGCGATCGCCTGGATCAGCATCGCCCTCTTTAGCTTCCAGTTTTGGGTGAACAATGTTCAAACGCTGCCGAGCGATCTTTTTCCGACCAGCTTTGTAGGATCGATCGCAGGCCTTTCAGGGACATCGGCAGGCATCGGAGCGGCGTTGCTCACTCTGATCACCGGCTGGGTGGCAGACCACTACTCGTATCAGCCGGTCCTTATCGCCACAGGTTTGCTTGTGCCTCTGGCAACGCTGGTGCTGTACTGGCTCGTGAAGCCCGAACGCTTTCAGAAACCGCGCTTATTCGAGGGTCGTGAGGCAATGAGATCCGGCCTCTGTGATTGACCATGTGGCTCTTGCTCGCACACTTTTGCGAAGGTCTGAAAGACGACGCATAGGAAGGCGAGGTAGCAGGCTGCGCGAATGTGTTCTCTAACTCCGCGCCTTGTACTCACGAGAAACCCTGCGCACCGACGATGCGGACCTGTCGTTTTCTTCCCGGCTGATTAGAATGATGTTTGAAAAGTGCGGATCGATGCAGACGTCTTTGCAAATGCCGTCATGATAGCGGCGGCGCCAGGCCCCAGGTGTTTCTCCTGCAATTTCCGTAAAAACGTGATTGAAATGGTGAATGCTCTTGAAACCCGTCATCTCCGCAATCGCTTTTAGAGGATCGCTAGAGTATTGAATCCTCTCTTTTGCCTTCTCCACCCGGTATCGTGCCAGATAATGGATCGGAGGCATCCCGATGGCCTCCTTGAATCGCTGACGCAGATAACGGTCCGACACGCCGAGTGACTTTGCGATGCGCGCTCCTATCAAGTCCTCCGCGTAGTGGCGCTTAATGAACTCGATTGCTCTCTCGGTAACGTCGTCGGCATGAGAAAGAGGAAGCACGCTATCATCGGCGGCCTTGGGCAGGCTCGATGTTCCAACGCTTTCACGCAAGTAGCCAATGAGGAGCTCAAGTAAGTAGACGTCGCACAACTCGCGGAAAAACAAACCTCGATGCTCTCCCTCCCAGCGAATCTGTTCCACGAACGCTGAAAGACGCCCCTCCTCCGTGATAAAGCTTTGCGCCGCCAAAAGTCGTCTCTTCAACCCGGCGTCGTCGACCCTGAACTTGATGTCCAGCGTTCTCACGAGCGACGACGCCCTCATTCCGTGGATTTGACCTGGTTTTATCAGGAACACCATGCCTGCGGAAAGCGGGTATTCGCCCCCGTCAAGAAAGAATCTGCCGTCACCGTCTCTGAAGCAGATGATCTGAAAGAAGCTGTGACGATGCAACTTTAACTTCCAGCGCGGCTGGTAATCAAAGCGAGCGGTCCAGTAGACTTCAAGCGGTGACCTGGCCGTGTGCATACAACCCTCGTCTGCGAGCCTCGCGAAGCTCCACAGTATCTCTCTTTTCCGAAGGATAATCACAAACTTGCCGGAAGGCAATCCTGCTTGTACTGCCATCCATTCGCATTGAAAAATGAGTGAAGTTAATGTGCCCCCCGACGGTCGCCCGCGATCCGGGCTTGATGCGGCCGGTCCTCAACAATCTGCTTTCGAACGCCATAAAGTACACCCGCCGGCGTAAACGGGCGATGATTCAGATCAATCAGTTGACGACAGACGGTGAGCCTGCAATCTTTGTCAGGGACAACGGTGCTGGGTTCGATCCCAGGCACACTGACAATCTCTTTGGCGTATTTCAGCGACTTCACAGCGCGGACGAATTCGAAGGCACGGGCGTGGGCCTGGCCACGGTCCAGCGCATCATCCAAAAGCGCGGCGGACGCGTTTGGGTGGAAAGTGAAGTCAATAAGGGAACCACGTTCTATTTCACTCTTGGCCGTGTGGCTGCTGAAATCTGTTCTGTCCCAGAAATAATTCAAGATCAAGAAGAGCGGAGAGGTCAGATCGAGGAAACGGAGCGAAGACGCGGCCAAACCTAACAGGATCAAGTCTTTTACGATGCACCGTTTCAGAGATGGCTACCCCTGCCGATGTGACGGGTGGTCCGGTCATGTGGTCATGCCGGACCACCATCGGAGCGACTTACAGGTCGCACCCCAGGACGAGGGCAGTTGTAGCCCGGCTAACTATTGCCCATTCCCGTTACCGCGTTGATGGAAGTCGAACAGGTCCATTAGATCGCCGATCGCGGGTGTGTTCTTCGGCACGTACGGGTTGTCATTGCTCACCTTCGGGTTGGGGAGATTGTCCCGTCCCGCGCTCGAGACCGGCGGCAGGTTCCAGTTCGCCTCGATGAACTTCAAGATCGAGACGTGGTCCGCATAATCGTGCGAGATGTGTCCCGGATCGGTGTACGGCGAAACAACGATGAGCGGGATCCGCGCCGTCGCCGAAGAAGTCGAGTGGCATGTCTTCTCGCCAACCGTCGTTAACGAGGTAAGAGGCGGAATCAACCGCTCCGCGATGCACCACTGGTTTTATGGAACCTGTCCCTCCTCGACGCCCTTCAACGGCGAGCCCGGCACCGTCTGTCCGCAGGTGCCTCCCTTTTCTTCTACGAGTACAAACGATCTCGACGAGGAAGTCGGTACAACAATTGATGGGTATGACGACTTGACCGTTGTTAAGGGCCGCCACAGCATCAAGATGGGGCTTGGCGTCGAGCGCCACAGGCTTAACAATTCAGACGAGAGTATGGCGCAGGGGAATATCACCTACGCAAGTTCGCAAGATTTCATTAACAATGCTCTTGCCGACTACAACTTCGTCGGGCAGTTAACCCTCGGCGGCGAGCGCCGCACCGTTATCACGAGCTATGCCGAGGATACCTGGAAGGCG
>DASZAE010000194.1:0-8750 GCA_035945515.1 Terriglobia bacterium | reverse complement strand
AAATAAAGCACGGGGATGCCCAGCCGTTTGAGCCGCTTGGCAAGGCGCATGTTGAGCGAGGGCGAGTCAATCAGAATGGCAAGCCGCGGGCGGCGGCGCGCCGCTTCGCGCATAAGCTGGTTGAAGGCATGATAGGCGCGCGGCAACCCGGAAACGACTTCCGTGATGCCCACCATCGCAAACTGGTGAGCGTCTACCACCGTTTCAACTCCGGCGTCGCGCATCACGTGGCCGCAGCAGCCGAAAAGTTCAATGCCTGGCTGTCGTGTTTTTAGCTCCGCAGCGAGCCGACCGCCGTAAACGTCACCCGAACGCTCTCCGGCTACCAGCATGAGGGTTATGGGAAGGGACAACGACATATTAATTGCAGGTTCGCGGCGTCTTACCACGAAATTCGTTTAACTCCGTCTACCAAATCGAAATGCCGGTCTCTGCTCAAAACGGGCAGGGCGTTTTCGCGGCAGAGGGCAGCGATCCAAATGTCATTGGAAGGGATCGGTTTGCCAACCTTTTTGAGTTGGCGGCGGATTGCAGCGTAGTGGATGCTTGTGATTTCATTCACTTCAAGAACACGCGACAATGCAAGACGCTTCTCCAGCCATCGTTCGTACCGGTCCCGGTGGCGCGATTCTGAAATTCCAAACCGGTATTCACCCAGCACAATGACCGGAATGGCGACTACATTGGCTTTTGAAACCTCTTTGAGCGCGTCGTGGTCGTCTTCCGCTATCGCCGAAAGAGCATTGGTGTCGAGGATCAAAGCCAATCCTCGGGCTCGATTTTCTCAAACTCCTCTTCAATCAGGGCGTTGATCCGGGCCGTTTCTTCGTGAAGGTCGCGCAGTTCCCCTGCTAAGTCCGCGATAGCCTTTCCACCCCTCGCAGGCCGGGCGGATAACTGCTCGATAACAGCATGAGTCACAAATTCCCGGAATGGGATGCCTTGCTCGGCGGCCTTCGCTTTGGCGCGGCGGAAGATGGGGTCTGGGATCTCCAACGTGGTTTTCATAACATGAGTCTCCCATATTTATGGGAAAACGGCAAATAAGGACGTGGTTTGCGCGAGGTTTCGCTTTTGGGAACCCTGCGGCTTGCGATGGCGCGCCGGCAAAACCGCATGGTTTCCGAAAGCAGAAATTCCGCGCTGCGGACTACGAACCACTCTTGAGCGCGGGCAGTTCCTGATCTTTGTATTGAAGCTGGTAGAGCTTATAGTAAAGGCCGCGTTTTTCGAGAAGCTCGCGGTGCGTGCCCGCCTCGCGCACGCGGCCTTTGTGCATCACGATAATTTTATTGGCGTTCTGGATGGTTGAGAGGCGATGCGCGATGACCAGCGAGGTGCGGTCGCGCAACATGCCGCGCAGTGCGTCGCGGATGAGCGCCTCGGTTTCGGAATCGACGCTGGAGGTGGCTTCATCGAGAATCAGGATTTTAGGGTTGTGCGCAAGCGCGCGGGCAAAGGAAAGAAGCTGCTTTTGGCCCGTGGAGAGCGTAACGCCGCGCTCCTTCACCGGCTCGTCAAAGCCGCCGGGCAGGCTTTCAATAAAGCGCAGGATGTTCACCTGCTTGGCGGCCTCGCGCGCCTGCGCGTCCGTAATCCAATCTGTGCCCATGCGGATATTCCCGGCAATTGTGCCGGAAAACAGGAAGGGGTCCTGTAGCACAATGCCGAAATTGCTTCGGAGGTCTTTCATGCGCACAAGCCGCGCATCCACCCCGTCCAGGAGCACTTGGCCCTCCGCCACATCATAGAAGCGCAACAGAAGGTTGGTGAGCGTCGTTTTCCCGGCTCCGGTGTGGCCTACCACGGCGACCGTTTCGCCCGGCTCGATGGTGAACGAAACATTCTCCGTCACCAAATGATGATCCAGATAAGCGAAACTCACGTTGCGGAATTCAATCCGGCCTTTCACCGCCGGAAGCGGCAGCGGCTTTTCCGGATCCTCAATCGTGACTGGGGTGTCGAGCAGTTTGAAGATGCGCTCCGAGCTTGCCATCGCCGATTGCAGGATGTTGTATTTATCGCTCAAATCCTGAATAGGCCGGAAAAACCGCTGCGCATACTGAATGAACGCCATGGCGGTGCCGATCGTCACCGCGCCGTGCAGGCTCATGACTCCGCCGCGATAGATGATAACCGCGACCGCCACCACGCCTAGAAATTCCACCGTGGGGTAGAACAACCCGTAGGCCAGGATGGAATCTTTATAAGCCTTCATGTGATCGCGGTTGATCTCTTCAAACTCGCCTGCGCTCAGCTCCTCGCGGCCAAAAAGCTGCAGCGTGGCCACGCCCGTCAGGTGCTCCTGAAGGTAGGTGTTGATGCGCGCGATGGCAACCCGGATGCGCCGGTACGAATTTCGCACCGCCTTGCGAAAGGCCATTGTGGTGAGAATGATGAACGGCAGAACGGCGAAAGTGAGCAGCGCCAGCTTCCAATTTACTTCGAGCATCACCACCAGAATGCTGAGCAGCGTGAAGAAATCTCCGAAGATCGCCACCACGCCCGAGGAGAACATATCATTGAGCACGTCTACGTCCGTGGTAACGCGCGTCACCATGCGCCCGACCGGGTTGCGGTCGTAATAGCTGATTTGCAGGCGCTGCAAGTGAGCGAAAATCTGGTTGCGGAGGTCGTACATCACCTTCTGGCCGATCAGGTTCATGGCGAAGTCCTGCCCGAACTCCAGGCAGAACGCGACCACAACGCAGGGCAGAAGCAGAATAAACGCGATCTGTATGATGCCGGTGAGCGGGTTCCGGCTGAGCAGATGGAGAAGGAAATGCGGCACGCGGGCGCGCCCGCTCGGATCGAGATAAGCGTCGACTTCAAGCTTCAACAGATACGGCGGCACCGCCTGCAAGATGCCATAAAAGAAAATAGCAATGAAGGCCAGCGTGACCACCCCGCGATAGGGGCGCAAGTAGGTGAGCAGCCGCCGCATCAGGCGCGAATCGTACGCCTTGCCGAGGATTTCTTCTTCCTGGAAAACTTCAGCCATAGAATTATGTGGCGCTGCGCGCGGTTAGGTTTCCATCTCCAATTCTTCTTCAAGCAGTTGCCGGTTATAGAGCTCGGAATAGTATCCCTGGTTCGCCAGAAGCTGCTCGTGCGTGCCGCGCTCCACGATTTCTCCTTCGTGAAGCACTACGATCTCGTCCGCATTGCGGATAGTCGAAACGCGGTGCGAAATCATCAAGGCCGTGCGCCCCGCCATGATCCCGGTGAGCTGGCCGAGAATCTTCTCTTCGGTCGCGGTATCGACGCTCGACAAGGCGTCATCGAGGATCAAGATGCGCGGGTTGCGGATCACGGCGCGCGAGATGGCGGTTCTCTGTTTCTGCCCGCCAGAGAGCGTAAGGCCGCGCTCGCCGACGAGCGTGTCAAAACCTTTAGGAAAGCCGCGAATTTCGGGAAGAATGTTGGATACGTCAGCGGCGGTTTCGACCTCAGGCTCAGAAGCATCCGGCTGCCCAAACTTCACGTTCTCCCGCAGCGTTTCGCTGAAAAGAAACGTTTCCTGCGGGACGAAGCCAATATTTTGGCGGAGAACTTTCAGGGGTATCTGGCGCACCGGCACGCCGTCGATCAGAAGGCCCTCGGCTTCATAGAGCCGGGGAATCAAGCTTACCAAAGTGGTTTTTCCCGAGCCGGTCTCGCCGACAATGGCCACCGACCTGCCGGCGGGAATATGCAAGTTTATATTTTTGAGCACGGGCTTGCCGTTATAGGCAAACGAGAGGTTACGGAACTCGACTTCGCCTTCGATCCGGGTCAGTGGATTGGGTGGAACGAAACGGTCGTCGATTTCGGGCTGAACGGCGAAGATTTCCCACAGCCGCCCCTGCGACGCAAGCCCGCGCTGCACCAGGTTAGTAACGTAACCCAGCGCAATCATGGGCCAGATGAGGTACATCATGTAAACGTTAAAGGCCATAAACGTGCCCAGCGTGATTCTGCCCGACAAAACGTGCCAGCCGCCGAAGAGCAAAATAAGGAGAAAGGTGACGCCAAAAAGCGCTGCCAGCGAGGGCCAGAGAAAGCTGGTGATCCAGATGAGCCGCTTGTTCTTTTGCACGTATTCGCGGTTCATGCGCTCAAAGAGCGACATCTCAGCGTCTTCCTGGCAGAACGCCCGCACCACGCGCACGCCGGAAAGGTTCTCACGCACGCGCTCGGTGAGATTTGAGTACATGCCCTGCACTTTTTCGAACTGGTCGTGGATCTGCACGCCAAAATGACGGACGGCGTAGGAAACGAGTGGCATGGGCGCGACCGAAATCAGCGTCAACTCCCAATCCAGGCGGAACATGAGGGCCAGAGCAGCCACGCCCACTACCAGCGTATTGGCCGAGTACATGATGCCCGGCCCCACCAGATTGCGCACCGCGCTCAAATCGTTGGTGAGCTTTGACATCAAGTCGCCCGTGCGCGTTTCGTTGTAATAACGCTGCGAAAGCCGGCAAAGATGGGCGAACAGATCGTTGCGCAGGTCGTACTCAATGTCGCGGGAAACGCCGATCAAAATCCAGCGCATCCAGAATTGGAACACGGCTTTGACGATGGCCACAGCCAAAATGAGGGCGGCAAGGAGCAGCAGGTCGCGTGCAGCCACGTGGCGGTTCATGCCGTCGATGCCCGCTTTAATAATAAGGGGAATGGTGATGCCGACAACTTGTGTGATGATGAGAGCCGCGAATCCTGCGACATAGCGTCCCTTGTAGCGGGTCAAATAGGGCATCAACGGGCGAATGCGCTGGAGCATAGGATAAAGATGGCGCGGGACGGGATAAAGTTTCAGCCGCGGTAAAATTATACCCAACGGCCCTCGAATCGCGCAATTTCCCGGACGCGCCGTTGAGCATCTCCGCGCGCATCAGAGATGACGTATTGGCTTTCGTTGACATCCCTTCCCTGCCCTTCTATATTAGGCTACCTAACCTCATGTCCGATCGTTCGTTCACTGTCGCCAACCAAATCACTACGCTCAGACTGATTTTTGTCCCCTTGTTCGCCATCCTGGTGGTGAATGGACACTATCAGGGCGCCTTGGCAGTGCTGGCAGCGGCAGCCGCTTCCGATGTTATCGATGGGCTGGTGGCGCGTCTCTTTCACCAGAAATCTTCGGTGGGCGTCGCGCTTGACCCCATTGCAGATAAAATCCTGATGACCACGGCGTACCTGGTGCTTTCGTTTCGCGGCGCGCTGCCGTGGTGGCTTACCTTCCTGGTCTTGATCCGCGACGCCGGCATTATCGTAACCGCTGCGCTGATCAGCTTGATCTCAGGCTACCGGCCTTTTCCTCCGACAATTCTTGGCAAGGCCTGCACGGTCAGCCAGGTGGCCGCAGTGCTGGCGGCCGTGAGCTACAAAGCCCAAGTTGACTTAATTACGCCCAGCGTCGTCGAGGTTTTTGCGCTTCTGGCTGGAATTCTTACGGTTGTGTCTGGAATCCATTATTTGATCATCGGACGCCGCCGTTACGACCCCGAAGACCCGTCGTCCTAAGCAGAGTTATATGGATATCAAACCTGCTTTGAATTAGAATCGCACTTGAGCACCCTATGGAGGTTTGATGATGAAAGCTCGATGGATGCGGCTTTTGGCGGCTATCTTTCTTCTTGGGTTGTTTGCATTTTTGGCCGAGCTTCCCTCACAGACTGGTCTCTCCTCTGAATTTCCCGCGCCTGCTCAAGATCAGAACTCACAGTTTAATCTGGAAGGCAAAATTAACGACTTAAGCTCCGGCAAGCTGACCGTCAGCACCGAAGACAACATCATCTTTCACGTTACCTACGACGATAAAACTGAGATTCACCGCAAGGACGGCACGGCGGGATCGGCCAAGGATCTCGCGCAAGGTGAAAAAATCCAGGTGAAGGGAATGCTGACTCCGGCCGGTGTGATCGAGGCGCAACGCATCGACCTCGAATGACCGCTCATTGCATGAGACCTACCGAATTTTACGCGATTCTCGAAAAAGGGCAATTAGACCCAGTCTACTTTTTCAAGGGGCCCGATGGATTCCTTCACGAAGAGTGCCGCGCCGCGGCGATGGCTTCACTTCCGGTAGAAACCCGCGAGTGGTGCCTGACCGAATCCAGCTTCAGGCCAGGTCAGCTTCGCCAGGACCTTGAAAACGCTTACCAGATGCCCATGCTCGGCGGACACAGCTTTTTCTACCTGTCCGATGACGATGATTTTGAGCACGCAGTGGATGAAGATGTGGAAGCTCTCGACGCCTATTTGAAGTCGCCGCCGTCGTTCTCGACGCTATTCTTCGCGGCCCGCGAACCCGACCGCCGCCGGAGATTTATTCAACTGCTCGAGAAAAACGCCTCCGTGGTTGAAATGACTCCACTCGGCCGGCGCGAAGCTGCCGCGTGGCTGCAAAACTACCTGAAGAAAGCCGGCATCGATATACAGCCTGCGTTGGCTGAAGCCGCCGCGGCGCGATTTGAAGCCAGCCCTTCCGGTCGCGGAAAGGAACCGTCAGGCGTAAACCTGCTCTGGCTGCGCACAGAAATCGAAAAGCTGCTGGTCACGCGCCTCGGATTGCGGCGAGTGGAAGAAGCCGACTTGGTTCTGATTTCCGGCCCGCGAGAAGAGCACGAAATCGGCAAATTACTCGCCGCTGTGGCTGGGCGCAAGCTCAGCGAATCCCTGGTTTTACTTCAGGATTTACTGGCCAGCAAGGAGCCTGAGACGCTGGTCCTTTGGTGCCTGGGCGATCTCTTCCGGCAAGCGTTGAAAAGCCCCCCCACGCCCGCCCGGTACGGGCCGTGGTCCCGCGCCGTAAACCCATACTCAACGTTTGAAATTGCGCCTCGCGTTCATCAAGCCTACTCGCGGGAGGAAATCGCCCGCGCGCTTCGGATGGTCAGAGCCGCCGATCTTGCCGTGAAATCGTCGTGGAAAGATTCGAAGCTGATCCTCGAAACACTCCTCTGGCAGGTGATGACTGGAAAAGATGGGATCACGCTTTCAACGTTGGAAGCTGGCCCGGTCCCGGCGTTCGACACCTAACACTTGGAAGCCCCCCTCGCAGCGAGAATTTAAGCCGTGCGAAGGGCTTGATCAAGATCCTCGATCAGGTCATCGGCGGCCTCAACGCCAACCGAAAGCCTGACCAGCCCATCGGTAATCCCGGCTGCCAGCCGCCGGTCCCTGGGCACGGCCTGATGACTGGTGGAAGCCGAGTGTACGATAAGCGAACGGGTATCTCCCAAGCTGGCTGCCCTGGCAAAAATTTTAACGCCATCCATCACTTTCTTGCCCCCCTCGTAGCCGCCCTTGACCTCAAAGCTGAGCATGGCGCCAAAATCTTTCATCTGTTTACGCGCTATTTCATGCCCTGGATGATGCGGCAGCCCGGGATAATTAACCCGTTCCACTTTCGGGTGCGCATCGAGGAACGCCGCAATACGCGCAGCATTGGCGCAATGCGCCGACATCCGCAAGTGCAACGTGTGAATGCCCCGCAGGATAAGCCATGCGTTGAACGGGCTGATCACGCCGCCAAAATCGCGCACAATTTCTTTGCCGAGGCGCGCAATGGTGGAGTGAGGACCGGCAATGATGCCGCCCATCGCGTCGCCATGCCCGCATAGATACTTCGTCGCGGAATGAACCACCAGGGTGACGCCCAAGGGGATGGGCTGCTGTAGCGCCGGCGAAGCGAACGTGTTATCGATCACCAGCGGAATCCCGCGCGCCCGGCAGAGATCACCGAGCAGCGCAATGTCGATCACTTCCAGCACCGGGTTGCTCGGAGTTTCAAAATAGACCATGCGCGTGTTCGATTGCAGGCAAGCCTCGAAGTCCTCAACCCGCGCCGAAGCCGCGAAGGAGCACGAGGCCCCAAAGCGGGGAAGCATCCGGCTGAGAAAATCGTAAGCCGCGCCGTAAAGAGAACGCCCCGCCACCACGTGATCGCCGGATTTGACGAAACCGAGAATGGCGGAGGAAACGGCCGCCATGCCAGACGCAGTGGCCAGAGCATCTTCGCAGTCCTCGAGCGCCGCCATCTTCATTTCGAGGGCGCGGATCGTGGGGTTGCCGTAACGCGTGTACATGTAACCTGGTTTCTTCTCTCCATAAACTTCTGCCATCTCATTGGCGGTCGCAGAGACGAAGGTAGTTGACTGATAGATAGGCGTATCCAGAGCACCCGTGGCCGGGCAGGGTTCTTCACCGGCGTGCACGGCCAGCGTTGCAAATTGGCGTGAAGGATTCATCTTGAACCTCTCATAAATTTTCTAGTGTGGCGCGTCTAACGTATCTGGATCTTTTGCAGCACGGCGTCTTGCTGCCGCTTTACGGGCTTGCTCACAGCGTTGGACGAATATGCGGCGGCCGCGCAAACTCCAGGTTACTCTGGGCAGAGTCCCCAAGGGAAGTAGTTCTTCGGACAAAGCGGCGGCGGGAATCTCTGCCAGGGAGTTGTCTGCAGAGGCGTCCGAAGCGGCATAGGACCTGATTGGATGGAGGTTGAAAAATCGTAATTTATGTCGCAAATTATTACTCACAGAAGCCATGTAATGGGAGCGGCAGACGGACGCTCGCGGCGGGCGGGATATGAAATGAAACTCGTTTAGTTGGATGCCATTGCTATCCAATGATAAATTAAATGTACGGAACCCAAATGGAGGATGATGTATGGCGCTTTGCCCCGAATGCGACGCAACAATCGACATCGAAGATGATGAAGTTGAGGAAGGCCAGACTCTGGATTGCCCGGAATGCGGAGT
>DASZAE010000193.1:0-16821 GCA_035945515.1 Terriglobia bacterium | reverse complement strand
CCCCATGAAGGCATTCTCCGTGCGCTGGACGGGAACAATTACACCACCCGGCGCCGGAGACTACACTTTTGGGGTTAACAATCACCGTTGTTTCCGCTGCGAAGGTCATGAGATCTTCAAAGTCTATCTTGATGGAAAGTTGGTCATCGATAGCGATTCATCTAACCGGCAGTCCGGCCCATCGTCGTTCACGACCCACTTTGCAAACGCTTCGCCCCACGATTTGCGCGTGGATTACTCCCACCAATCGCCTCTCTTTGGCGCCGGCGCGGTGTTCAACTGGAAACCTCCCGTTGAAGTTTTGCGCGAAAAAGCGGTGCGGGCCGCAAACCAGGCGGATGTGGTGGTAGCCATTGTCGGCCTCTCGCCCCATCTTGAAGGCGAGGAGATGCCCATTCATATTGAAGGATTCAATGGCGGCGACCGCACGAACATTATCTTGCCCGCCGCGCAGCAGGATTTGCTTAAGGCCTTGGCCGCCACGGGCAAGCCACTCGTCGTCGTGCTGATGAATGGCAGCGCGCTGGCTGTGAATTGGGCCGAGCAGCACGCCGCCGCTATTCTTGAAGCTTGGTATCCGGGTGAAGATGGCGGAACAGCCATTGCGGAAACTCTGGCCGGGGCGAACAATCCGGCGGGCCGGCTCCCCATCACCTTCTATTCATCGCTCAGCCAGCTTCCGCCCTTTGAAGACTACTCGATGCAGAACCGGACTTACCGTTATTTTCACGGAAAGCCCCTTTACACGTTCGGATACGGATTGAGCTATTCGAGTTTCACCTTTAACAACATTCGTCTTTCCGCCAAGTCGCTTCGCGCGGGCCAGCCGCTCACCGTCAAGCTGGACGTGCGCAACACGTCTCAAGTCGCGGGCGATGAAGTGGCGGAGCTTTATCTGACTGATCCGCCTTCGGAAACGGCGCCCATCCGCGCCCTCAAGGGTTTCGAGCGCATCCATCTCGCGCCGGGCGAGTCGAAGACAGTTGTCTTCACAGTCAGCCCGCGCGACCTAAGCCAAGTGACGGAAAAAGGAGAGCGTCGGATTTTGCCCGGCGCTTACAGTGTTTACACCGGCGGCAGCCAGCCGGGAACCGGTTCGGAAGGAGTAGGGGCTTCGTTTACGATTACAGGCGAACAGGCGTTACCCCGTTAATGCGGTTCTGATGAGCCAGGGTTATTCTTTTTCCACTCAGCAATGGCTTCGAGCCTTTCCTTTAATCGCTTTTCAAAGCCTTCTGATGTGGGCTGGTAGTAATGGCGCCCTATGAGGTTTTCCGGGAGGCAAGACATGTTGGTTAGCCGCTCCTCCGCATCGTGCGCGTACTGATAGCCCTTTCCGTAACCGAAACCCTTCATCAGTCCGGTCACGGCGTTTCGAAGGTGGAGCGGTACCGGCTCGGCCACCGTCTTCTGCGCGTCTTCTTTGACGTCCGAATAGCCTGTGTAGAGCGCATTCGATTTGGGCGCCAGAGCAAGATACACGGCCGCTTCGGCAAGAGCCAAGTCGCCCTCCGGCATTCCGGTGAAATGCGCCGCTTGCATGGCCGCGACGCAAAGCCCCAGCGCGTGCGGGTCCGCCAAGCCGATATCTTCCGAGGCCATGCGGATGAGCCGCCGGGCAATATAAAGCGGGTCCTCGCCGGCTTCAAGCATCCGGCCCAGCCAGTAGAGCGCGGCATCAGGATCTGAGTTTCGCACCGACTTGTGCAGCGCGGAGATCAGGTTGAAATGCTCTTCGCCCGCTTTGTCGTAAAGCAGCATCCGGCGTTGGATCACGTCTTCGAGAACAGCATCCGTAACAACAGCATTACCCTCGCCGTCGCGCACGACAGCCGCCACCGCAGCTTCGAGTGTGTTGTAAGCTGAGCGCGCATCGCCGTTAGCAAAGACTGCAATCTGATGTAATTGATCGTCTGATACCGCCGCGTGCTCCTCACTAAGCCCTCGCGCCGAGTCATGGAGCGCGCGGCGAAGCAGCGCCTGGATTGCTTCAACCGTAAGCGGCAAGAGTTGATAAACTTTCACCCGCGAGAGAAGCGCCGAATTAACTTCAAAAGAGGGATTTTCGGTGGTCGCGCCGATCAAAATGATGTCGCCGCGCTCGACGTAAGGCAGAAAGGCGTCTTGCTGCGCCTTGTTAAAGCGGTGGATTTCATCAACGAAGAGGATCGTGCGGCGCCCAATCTGCCGGCTGCGCTGCGCCGCCGCCATCACATCCTTGATCTCGCGGATGCCAGCGAGAACGGCGCTGAATTTTACAAAGTCGCTGCGCGTTTTCCGGGCGATGATCGCAGCGAGCGTCGTCTTGCCTGATCCGGGCGGCCCCCATAAAATCATCGAGCTCGCGGCGTCCTGATCGATTTGGCGGCGAAGCGGCTTGCCCGGACCCAGCAACCGTTCCTGGCCCACATATTCGTCGAGCGTTGCAGGCCGCATTCGCTCAGCAAGCGGTTCGCGGGCAACGTCCTGATTCAAGCCGGGATCGAGGTCAAAGAGTCCCATAAATCTTCAAAGCAAACAGGCGCTCATCGATGAAATCCGCGCTGCCGCGCCGCTTCGTAGAGAAAAATGCCGGCAGCCACGGCAGCATTGAGCGAATCAACCCCTGGCCGCAGTGGGATGGCAAGGGTCGCGTCCGGCGAAATTGCGGCAGGCAGCCCGGCCGCTTCATTCCCGATCAGGAAAGCGACTGGACCGCGCAAATCGGCGTCTGCAATGCTATTCGCGCTATGGCTATCCGCAGCTACCACCTGCGCGCGCGCGTCGCGCAACTGCGCGAACGTGCGTTCCGCATCGAGCGAAGCAAATACCGGCAGCCAGAAAAGAGCGCCGCCCGAAGCGCGCAGAATCTTCGGATTTGACGGGCTGACCGTGGGCTTCAGGGTGATCAACGCATCCGCTCCCAATGCTTCAGAGCTGCGCACAATTGTTCCAAGGTTGCCCGGATCTTGCAAGCCAAACGCCACCACAAGGCGCACGTTCTCGATGCTCAGCACCGCTTCGAGCCTGGGCGCTTGGACTTCAACCAGCGCGGCGATGCCTTGTGGAGTAACCGTAGCCGTCACGCGCTCGAAAATCGTATCGGGAACCGACGCGACTTCGGTTTCGACGGGCAGGTCAGCCAGAAGGTCCGCAAATTTGGCGGCCGAGCCACGCGACGTGAGAATCGAGTGGACAACACACGTGCAACCGCCCCGCGCTCCATTTCGGGAAGCGGCGCGCAGCGCCTCTCGAACCAGAAGCGGTCCCTCCACGGCCAGCCAGCCCTCGCGGGTTACTCCTTCTTCGAGAGAACGCCGGAAAACTTTAATTAGAGGATTTGTTGGGCTAGTAATTTCTCGCATGAATGGCGGCGGACTCAATCGCCCTTCTTGAGGTTTCCCCATTATCGCGACAACTTTTTTGTTGCGGCGGCCTCAAGCAGGTTTCGTTCATCGGTGTTTAAAGACAGGCCGCTGGCGCTACATTTCTTCAGCTAACCGTTCAAGGCAGATTTTCACTTCACCGGGCGTGCTCACATAATATTTGGCTGCGGTGTGGTTCCCATTGCCGACGTGAACGGTCACCGGATCAGGTCCGCCGTCGCGGTCCAGTTTTCTCAAAGCGGCAAAAGCCATTTCGTCGGTAGCATCATCACCGAAATAAACCGGCAGCACACCATCCCCCAGGCGCCGCAGCGCCAGCAAGACAGCCGCGCCCTTGCCTTCAATTTCAGGCGGCAAAACTTCCAGGATCTTCTTGCCGCGAAGAAGACGCAAAGGAGACTGCTCCTGGGAGAGCGCCCGCATGACAGCGGCCCGGGCTTTTGCAGCCAGCCTGGCATCAGCGCCCCGGTAATGCAGCGCCAGACTGGATCGCTTATCGTCCAGCCAGATCCCCGCGAAACCTTGAATTTTAGGGTTCACCGCGGCTTGAATGCGATCAAGACCTAGTCTGGAAGCTGCGCTCAGACGTTTTCTAGTCAGGTTTTCAAAACCGTGCAGGCCAAGATACTCAGCGCGGCGCACCGCCACCTGCTTTTTCAAATTCGCGCGGCGGCGGCCGCTAATGAAAACCAGACTGACGCGGGCCTGCCGTGAAAGACGTTCGAGCAGCCGCCGTTCGGCATCACCAAGCCGCACTTCCTTTGGATTGCGCTTGAAACCCACCAGCGTTCCGTCAAAGTCGAGAAACAGAGCAATGCGCTTGGCGCGGCGGACGCGCCTCAAAAACTTCGGCCATTCCTTTAGAAGAGATATAGGGCTGGGGTTTTGATTCTGTCTCACAAGTCTCATGGATTCAGGAAAGCGCCGGCGCGCGCGGCCCTGCAAAATCCGGCATTCCGCGAAGGCGCGTCATACCCTCACATCCTCGGCCGCCTCCGCGCGCACCTCGGAAAGCTCGCTAATCAGATTCCCGGCCCAACGGTAGATGTTGTGGTCCCTCACCACGTGTCTCATGCGTCTCATGCGAGCCGTTCTTTCCTCCGGGTCCATCTCCAGCGCGAAATAGATTGCGCCGGCCAATTGCTCGGTATCGTAAGGATTGACGATCACCGCGTCGCGCAGCTCAGCCGAGGCGCCGGTGAAACGGCTGAGGATGAGCGCGCCCTGTTCATCGTCGCGGGAGACCACAAACTCCTTTGCGACTAAATTCATGCCGTCGTGAAGCGATGTCACCATGCACACATCGGCCAGCTTATAGTACCGCTCGATCTCGTGGTGGGTGTGCAGTCTTTTAAGATAGATAATAGGCCTCCAGGAAGCCGTCTGAAACTTCCAGTTAATGCGGTCCGCCTCGGACTCCACGTCGGCCAGCAGATCGTGATAGCGTTTGATATGAGTCCGGCTGGGAGCGCCGATCTGCACGAAGGTAAATTGGCCCTTGTATGAGGGATACTTCTCGAGGAACCGCTCGATGCCCTTAAATCTTTCAAGGATTCCCTTGGTGTAATCCACTCGGTCCACGCCAACCCCCATAAACGCCGCTTCCACTCCGTGCTCGCGCAGCAGCGCCCTTCGTTCCAGATAGACCGACCCGCCCGGCGGGCTTGACTCCAGATGGCTCTCGCGAAAATCCACGCTGATCGGAAAGGGCCGCACCAGCGTGAAATGGCCGCCCCGGTTGACCGCAAACCTCTCCCAGTCGATGCGCGATTCGAGGGCGTGATCCACGGTTTCTAAAAAGTTGTTGCAGTGCGATTGCGTATGAAAGCCGATTAAATCAGCGCCGAGCAAACCTTCAAGCAGTTCCCTCTGCCACGGGCAAATGCCAAAGGCCTCGGGATTGGGCCAGGGGATGTGCCAGAAAATCGCAACACGGCTGGAAGGAAATTTTTCCTTCACCATCTGCGGCAGCAGAGCAAAATGATAGTCCTGGACCAGCACAACCGGACTCTCTTCCCCTCCCATTTCTTCCAGCGCAGCCGCGGCAAATTTGCGGTTGACCTCTTGATAGCTGGTCCAGTCCTCGGCTCTGAACGTGGGACGCGCATGAGCGATGTGGCAAAGCGGCCACATGCCTTCGTTTGAAAAGCCGTAATAGTACCCTTGCGTCTCCTCCTTGTTGAGCCACACTCGGCGCAGCGTGTAATGCGGCTCTTCGGGCGGCACGCGAAGACGGTTGTGATCGTCCACTGTCTCGCGGTCGGCGTCGCCCGCGCCGTGAGCCACCCACGTGCCGTCACAGGCGCGTAAAATAGGTTCGAGAGCAGTCACCAATCCGCTTGCCGGCACAACGCAGTCAATTTCCTTCCCTCGATGGACGTGCTCATACGGCTCGCGGTTTGAGACCGCAAACAAGCGGCAGCCTTCGAGTTTGCTCTGAACGAAAATCCGCAGCCGTTCCGAAGTCCAGAGGGATTCGCCCGCCTCGCGCAGGCGCGCTTCCTCCTCTGCCGCCGCCCGCGCGGCCGCGAGACTCCGCACCAGATGAGCGGCTTCCCGCGCCAGCGGCTTAAACAGGTCTTGGTCCGGCAGAAGAGGGCGAGCGGGCATATTGCCGGAGCGTAATTCCTGCATCCACTGCGCCATCTGGCGGATTCGGCCGACCATCACCCAGCGGATCACCAGCAGCGTGATGGCGGCAATAAGCAGCATCTCCACCAGCACGCGAATGAAAGTCGCCCGCCACACCGCCGAGCTTTGAGCGCCAATGTCGCTCGTATCCGTGAACACCGCCAGAACACCTTCCAGCCTCTGGCCGCGATGCAGCGGCAGCGCGTAAACATGCGTGAACTTGTGATTGAGCGTGATGAAAGCGCCTGCGCCTTTGTCTTCGGCAATGGCGGTGTCGATCGGCGGCGGAACTGTGCTCAGTTGCGGAGCCAGACCAGAACTGGCTGCCAGCACGCGGCCGCCATCGCTATAAAGCGCAACCCCCACCAGTCTAACGCGGCTCCCAAAACCCTCAATAACCCGCTTCAGCTCGCGGTGCGACTGGCTTTCAACATAAGGCTGAAGTCCGACTTGCAGGCTTTCCGCCAGCACCTCCGAACGCTGCACGACTTCGTTTTTCAGCGCGTTCTGCTGCGACTTCACCTGGTAAACCGCAAAGAGGTAGGACACGACGGTGATGCCGATAATCAACGAGATAATCAGTACAAGCCTTATCCGCATGATTGCATTTTACTACTTTTATAAGGCGGCTGGCTCTAGCCTCGATTATTCACAAGCGCGCCGGAATAAGCGAAAGGGCACGACTTCCAGTCGTGCCGGAAAAGTAGGCTATAAAGGATTCCATCGCGTCGCACCGTGCCTCAGACGAACTCAATCGGGGCTGGATTCAGGCGTTTCAGGCTTGCGTAATTGGGCGAGTTCTCGAGTGATCTGGAGTTTGGCTTCCCAAAGATGATTAAATGTTTCGGTATCTGAGCTTCGCTGCGCCTGTTCAATCTCTCTCTGCAAGGCAGCCCGCTGCTGCTCCAATTTGCGCTTTTTCAGAGCTTTGGCGGACGAGATCACTCGCTGCCGATCCGGCAGTTCGCCAGGCGCAAACTGAAGCTCCAACACACATCGCTGTTCTTCGGGAGAAAGCACTCCTTCCAAACGGCTCATATCAAGATTGCCCTGCGCGGTATATTCAGCCATGATTTTGCGGAAAAGACCCGCGGTGGGCAGACCCTCGTCAATCCCGTCCGCGAGCAAAGGCCCTAGGAACTCCGCCGCGAGTTCCGCATCGGCAAGAAAAGCGCGGAGCAACTCCTTTTCCGCCGGGCTTGCCTCCGCCGTTGCGGCCTCGGGCTGTATCTGGATTTCGCGCGCGCTCCCGCGCGTCATGCGTTTCAATTCCTCCCGAAACAACCGCTGGTCCAGACGCAAACGCTCGCCCAGCCGCGCCGCCATCTCATCCCGCAACATCGCATTGCTCACCTTCACAAGATGAGGGAGCACGGCGTTTGCCGCGCGCACCTTGCCTTCGGGCGTGGAAACGTCCTGCGCGGCTATGGCGCGTTCAGTAAGATAATCGAGATAGGATGGCGCCTTGACCAGCAATTCTTTATAGGCGGCAACGCCTTGCTTGCGAATGAACGAATCCGGGTCGAGTCCCCCCGGCAGGCTAAGCACTTTCACCTCAAACCCTTCTTCCAAAAAAAATCCTAGCGATCTTTCAGTCGCCGCGACGCCGGCGGAATCAGGATCAAAGTTCACCACCACGCGGCGCGTTGAGCGGCCAAGCAAACGAATCTGGCTCACCGTCAGGCTGGTGCCGCAGGACGCCACCACAGGGATAACCCCGCTCGATGCCAGAGCTATGCAATCCATGTAACCTTCCACCAGAATCGCGCCGTCTTGCTTGCGGATTTCAGAGGCCGCCCGATGCAAATGGTAAAGCAGACGGCTCTTGGTGTAGATGGGCGTCTCAGGCGAATTCAGATACTTCGGTTCCTCGCCTCCGAGCGTGCGGCCCGCAAACGCAACTACTTTGCCGCTCTCATTGGCAATAGGGAAAATAATCCGGCGCCGGAAGCGGTCGAAGGGACGCCGCCCGTCACGCCCCGCAATCACCAGGCCCGCGGTTTCCATCGATTCAGGCGCGAAACCCGCCTCGGAGAGATGCTGGGCAAGTACCGCTCCCGCCGAAGGAGCATAGCCCAAGCGGAAATCGGCTATGGCAGCGCCGCTGAGGCCCCGGTCCTCAAGATAGCCGCGTGCCGCGCGCCCTTCAACGCTCGATCCGAGTTGAGCCGCGTAGAATTGAGCCGCGACCTCGTGCATTTTTTGGAGCGCCGCGCGTTCCTTGGCGGCTGCGTCATCATGGCCTTGGCTCCATCGGTCGGGCAGCGTGATATTTGCTTTTTCAGCAAGCCGCTCAACCGCTTCGGGAAAAGTGATGTTATCGAGCAGCATCACAAACTTGAAAATGTCTCCCCCCACGCCGCAACCGAAGCAGTGGAAGATTTGTTTTGTGGGATGAACCGCGAAGGAAGGGGTCTTTTCCTGATGAAAGGGGCACAGGCCGACGAAGTTCGCTCCTGACTTGCGAAGCTTCACGGATTCGCCCACCAGCTTCACAATGTCGAGCGCATTACGTATTTCTTCAGCCGGCTTCATAACACTTGTAGCGGCGGCCTCTGGCCGCCGGCTTTTACTTCTTGAAAACCGGCGGCCGAAGCCTGCCAGAGGCCGCCGCTACAACACCCTCGATATGTCTGGAACTGCGGCGCTTTTTTATGACGCTACGGCGCCAGAATAATTTTCGATTCCTGCCGCGCGAACGTTCCAGGCTTGAACTGCGAGCGCATAAAATCCAAAAAAGCACGTCCTTTGGGCCTCCCATTCGACTTTCCGGCGGCGATTTGCGTAAAAAGAATCAAAACGTCGCGGATTTCTGAATCGCGCACGCTTCTTTGCGCTGCCAAGCCTGCCTGTTCCTGCTTCCTGTATTCTTCCACTTCGCGGCGCAGCTTTCCATAAAGCTCGCGCTGGAGGAGATACGCAGGCGGATTCTCGTAGAGGATGCCGCCGGCGAGCGTCTGATAGGTTTCGGCCAGAGCCTGGTAAACGGCTTGAATATCCGAATCAACCAAGACGCGGTTCTCACCGGCAAACTCGCAAATGGCATACGAAAGCTGTATAAAAAGCGGCTCGTGAGCTTCGAGCGCCGAAGAAGGAATGTGCTGATTGGGAAACGGCATCTTTTCCCAGTCCACTTCGCGGCGCTCATCACGATGCTCGCGGCTGGCGATCAGGTAGGCGCAGTCGGAAGGGCAATCGATCGTCACCTCGCGCTCGGTCCCGCAGCAGACAGCGCAGATCATCTCCCCTTTGGCTGGGCAGAACCGCTTCGCCCTCCGCTTTTTACAGATGGGGCAAATCAACTTTTTACTCTCCGGGGGATTTTCTGGTGCGGCCCATTGCGGGCTTCAGCAGGCGGCTGGAAGTCGCACCAATATCAAAATGGCCCAATCTCCGCGCTCATCCCGCTTTAATTTTACGAATTTCCTCAATCAGGGGCGGGACAATTTCAAATAAGTCGCCCACAATGCCATAAGTGGCGATCTCAAAAATGGGCGCTTCTTTGTCTTTGTTGACCGCCACAATCGTCCGCGATCCCTTCATGCCTACTTGGTGCTGGATGGCGCCGGATATGCCCAGCGCCACATAAAGCTTCGGCGCAACCGTCTGACCCGAGCTCCCTATTTGACGGTCCATCGGGAGCCACCCGCTATCGCAAACCGGACGCGACGCGCCTACCTCCCCGCCCAATGCCTCGGCAAGCTTCTTCACCATCTCAAGATGATCCGGCGACTTAATTCCCCGCCCCGCGGCCACAATAATTTCTGCCTGCCCCAAATCCACCGTCTGCCGGGCTTCGCGGAACCGCTCGCCGGGCTGGGTCCTGATTGTGCCCGGCGGGATTTCAATCTGAACGGCGGAGACATGAGACTCAGCCCGTTCCACCGAATCTTCCCTGAAGGATCCCGACTGGAACGAAATGAGCCAAGGTGGCTGGCCCCGCGGCTCGACGTCCGCCTCAAATTTACCTTGAAAAACCTGGCGGTTAAAAATAAGCTTTGTGTTTTCTTTGCGATAGCCAAGACAATCGCTTACAAACCCTGCGCCAAGGACCGCGGCGAGTTTAGGGGCGAAATCTCTCGTCTGGTACGTATGACCCAGCACGACATAATCGGGTGCGCGCTCGCGGATCACTTTCGCCAGCACAAAGACGTAACCATCTACAGTATAATTACTTAAGAGCTCGGATTGAACCGCCAGCACTTCACTAAGTCGGGCCTTTGCAAGCTCATCGGCAAGCGCCGAAATCTGATTGCCAAGGATTACAACCGACGCCGCGCCGCCGGAATCCGCCGCCATGCTTTGCCCGGCGGCCACCGCTTCCCAGGTAGCACGCGCGAGCTTTCCACCCTGATGCTCAGCAACAATGAGAACATCTATTGGCATATAACTTATTTATAAAAAACAACTTACAACGCTATCTATAGCACGCGCGCTTCATTTTTGAGTTTATCCGCCAGTCGCGCGGCAATTTCTTTAGGATTTCCTTCTAAAAACTCCGTTTTAGCCTTCCGAATTGGCAAATTCATGCTTAAAATCCTCTGTTTGGGGTTGAGATCCGAGGCAGCCAGCCCCAAATCAGCCAGAGAAAGCTTGCGCATGGGCTTCGATTTAGCCCCCATAATTCCTTTCAGGGTGGCATAACGAGGCTTGTTAATGCCAGACTGGATAGTGAGCAGAGCCGGAAGGGGCAATTCGATCCACTGAAACCAGCCGGCCTCAAGCTCTCTTTTTACCTTAAGTTTCTGCCCCTCAAGCTTGATTTCCATGATGATGGTCGAGTGCGCCAAGCCCAGCAATTCCGCTAGAATCACGCCGGTTTGACCGCAGCCAAGGTCATCCGATTGCAAGCCTGTCACCACCAAGTCCGGCGTCTCTTTTGAGAGCGCGGCTGCGAGCGCGCGAGCGGTCCCGAAAGAATCCAGCCCTTCGAACGCGGCGTCTTCCAGATGCAAGGCGCGGTCGGCTCCCTTCGCCAATGCCTCTTTAATCGCTTGTTGCGCCCGCGCCGGACCGAGAGTACAGACTATAACCTCGTGCCCCGTCCCCTCCGCCGTTTCCTTGAGGCGAAGAGCCTCTTCGAGGGCGTACACGTCCGGCTCGTTGACCTCAAAGCCGATATCCGTTTCCTGGACCCAAGTTGAAGTCGAATTGAGCCGAAGATAAGAGTCCCGGGAAGGAACTTGCTTGAGGCAAACCGCAATTTTCACGAGAGCATCCGCTAATTTGTATAACGCTTGAAAAGGAGCGCCGCGTTGGTTCCGCCAAACCCGAACGAGTTCGAAAGCACATACTCGATGTGGGTGGGCCGGGCCTTATTGGGCACGCAATCGAGATCGCAGTCCGGATCGGGGTTTTCGTAATTGATGGTCGGAGGCATCACCTGATCGCGCAGAGCCAGAACCGACAAGCCGGCCTCAAGCCCCCCCGCCCCGCCCAGCAGATGGCCCGTCATGGATTTGGTCGAGCTGATGGCGAGCTTTCGCGCATGATCTTTGAAAACATTCTTGATGGCCAGCGTTTCCAGGCGATCGTTGTACTGGGTAGAGGTGCCGTGGGCATTGATGTAATCAACCTGCTCGGGCAGCACTTTAGCGTCGGCAAGCGTATTCAGCATGACGCGCGTTGCGCCGTCGGCATCCTCCGAAGGCTGGGTAATATGAAACGCATCGCCCGACATTCCATAGCCTGCCACCTCGGCGAGAATCGGAGCGCCCCGCCGCAGAGCGTAGCCCAACTCTTCCAGAATCAAAATTCCCGCGCCTTCGCCGATCACAAATCCGTCGCGGTCGCGGTCGAAAGGACGGCTGGCCCGCTCCGGCTCGTTATTGCGCGTGGAGAGCGCCCGCATGGCCGCAAAGCCGCCGACGCCCATAGGAGTAATCGCGGCCTCAGCGCCGCCGCAAATCATCACATCCGCGTCGCAGCGCGTAATCAGCCGGAACGATTCTCCCACCGAATGCGCGCTCGATGAACACGCCGTGCAGGTGGCGGAATTCGGTCCTTTTGCCCCCCAGCGGATGGAGACAAACCCCGCCGCCAGGTTAACAATTGTGGCCGGAATGAAAAAGGGGGAAATGCGGCGCGGGCCGCCTTGCATCAGCGCCGTGTGTTCGCGCTCAATCACGTCAAAACCGCCGATGCCCGAACCAATAAAGACGCCCGCGCGCGGAGCGATTTCAGAATCCATTTTCAGCCCGGATTGCTGCATGGCAAACTGGGCCGCGCCCATGGCGAATTGAATGAAAAGCCCCATCTTCTTCAGTTCTTTTTTTTCTACGAACTGAAGAGGATCGAAGTCTTTCACTTCGGCGGCAAAGGTCGCTGAAAAACCCGTGGTGTCAAAATGGGTAATCGGAGCCACGCCGCTCTTGCCCGCGAGAATCGCTTCCCACGTCTGCTCCGTGCCCACGCCCACGGGGCTTACCAAGCCCACGCCTGTAACCACAACTCGTCTCACCAAACCTCATTCCTTTCGCTCAGAGATGCCGGCAGAAGGTCAGTTGGTTGAGGTTTTCGCGTGGGATTGGATATAGTCGACGGCGTCTTTCACCGTCTGAATTTTCTCCGCGTCTTCGTCGGGAATCTCAATCTCAAACGACTCCTCAAACGTCATCACCAGCTCCACGATGTCCAGCGAGTCCGCCCCCAGATCATCAATGAAATGGGCCGTCGGCGTCACCTCCGCCTCATCCACGCCGAGCTGCTCTACGATGAGCTGTTTGACCTTATCGTCAATGGAAGCCATTCGTTCTTCCTCCTCTTATGAAGTGGTCAGATATTCTAACAGGTGTCAGGCGCTAGGTGTCAGGTGAAAATGCAAGGGTCACATTCCACCATGCGGCGGATGCTCGCAGAATATATTGGGTCAAACGCAAACCCTGATTGAGTGCTGACGCCTAAAACCTGATACCTGCTTTTACGCCATGTACATGCCGCCGTTTACGTTCAAGCAATGTCCCGTGATATAGGATGCCTCATCCGAGGCCAGGAAGCGAATCACGCCCGCGACTTCCTTATCGGTTCCAATCCTCTGTAGCGGAATAATGCTCAGAATTTTTTGCCGCACCGCCTCCGGTAATTTTCCAGTCATCGGAGTATTAATAAAGCCCGGAGCCACGGCATTCACCGTGATGCTGCGGCTGGCGACTTCCGCCGCTACCGCCTTGGTCAGCCCAATCAGCCCAGCTTTGGCCGCAATATAATTAGCCTGCCCGGCGTTCCCCGCCTGCGCGACCACGGAAGCGACATTGATAATCCTGCCGTATCGCTGCCTCACCATCCCCGGCAATACCGCCTGAATGCAGTGGAAAGCGCCGTCGAGATTTGTCTTGATCACCGCGTCCCAATCTTCAGGCTTCATCCGCATCAGCAGGTTATCACGCGTGATGCCGGCGTTGTTGACCAGAATATCGATTTTCCCGCACTGTTCGATCAAGCTCGCTGTGGCTGCCTTCACGGACGCCCTATCCGCCACGTCAAGACCCAAAACCACCGCATTCTGGCCGCGTCCGCGAATCTCCTCTGCCAAGACGTCCAGCTTTTCCAGACTGCGGCTGCCTAGTCCAACCGTTGCGCCGGCCTCAGCCAGCGCGAGCGCGCACGCGCGTCCAATACCTTGGGAAGCGCCCGTAATTAGGGCTATCCGGCCCTCCAGAAACTTCGCGCTATCACCCATCATTCCTCAATTTTTGCTAAGGTGTCTTCAAGGGACGCGGAATCCTCAACGTGCAAGCAACTAGCTTGGCGGTCAATCTGCCGCATCAGCCCGCAGAGCACCTTTCCGGGGCCGGCTTCTATCATGAGATTCACGCCAGCTCCCAAAAGATTCCGCATCGATTCTTCCCACCGCACCGGGGAAACAACTTGGCGCTCCAACCCGTCTCGGATTTCCACGGCGCTCGTGACCGCGGTCCCGTCCACATTGCGGATCACAGGGATTTCAGCGTCATGAATTTCCGTTGCCGCAAGGTCGCGCGCAAGCCTTTCCGCCGCAGGCCGCATGAGCGCGCAGTGAAAGGGCGCGCTCACGTTGAGCATTACCACGCGGCGCACGCCATGCTTTGGAGCAAGTTCAGCAGCTCGCGCGACTGCTGAGGCATTGCCCGCGATCACGACTTGTCCGGGTGAATTCAAATTGGCGGGCGCGCAAACTTCCCCCTGCGCGGCCTCCCGGCAACTCGCTTCGGCTGCTCCCGGCTCGCCTCCCAGCAAAGCCGCCATCGCGCCAACCCCCACGGGGACGGCTTCCTGCATGTACTGGCCGCGCTTGCGCACGAGACGCACGGCATCGCCGAGCGTGAGTGCGCGCGCCACAACCAAGGCCGAATATTCCCCTAAACTGTGCCCCGCAACAAAACCAGGCCGCGCGCCCCGCTCGCGCAGAACTGCCGCCGCCGCGACGGAAGTCGTAAGAATCGCCGGTTGTGTATTCGCCGTAAGCTGAAGCTCGTCAGCAGGCCCCTCAAAGCACAACTTCGAGAGCGGAAAGCTCAAGGCACGGTCAGCCTCTTCAAAAACAGCGCGGGCGCGCGCATAATTCTCAAAAAGCTCGCGGCCCATGCCGGGAACCTGCGAGCCTTGGCCAGGAAATAGAAAGGTAATTTTGAGCAATTGAGTTTTTGTCTCAGCCGAATGCTAATAAAGTCAGGCAGCCACAGTCAGTGCTTTCCTGACCGTGTTTTTTTTCGTTTGGTTCGCCCCAGCGAAAAACCGCAGCGTTATACCTGACGCCATAAATCGGCGGCGCCTGATTCTGTAGCGGCGGCCTCTGGCCGCCGGTTTTTCGGCGCTCAGAGAGCGCCGCTACAGCAAAAATTGTCACTATAATTTGTAATCTCACTAGCGGCGGAGCATTTTGAATGCGTGGCCGGTAGGTCCCCAGCCCTGCTTGTAAGCCAGGTGAATCCAGAGCATGGCCAGCGGCTCGAGAAGTCTTGCGGCGGTCAGCGGCCCCGCGTCCACCACGTCAAACCCCAATTCCGCCGCCAGCCCGCTGACCAGCGACTTCGCCGCCGCGTCATCGCCGCAGATGAACATGCTGGCGGCTTCAGAGCCAAACTTCGGATTGCCGAAATTATCCGCGCCGATGGTGTTAAAAGCTTTGACCACTTTGGCGCCTTTTGCCCATCGCGCTACCTCTTCCCCCGCAGAATTAGTAGTGCCCACTACCAGCCCTGAAAGGTCCGCCGCGAGAGGGTTCGTGCAATCGATGACTACCTTTCCGGCAAGATCGCCCGCCGACCGGACGGCATCCTGCGTGGCTGGCCACGGAGTAGCCAGAACAATCACCTCGCCGAAGGAAGCGGCATCCTTCACGCTCCCGGCTTGCGCCTGCTTTCCAATGGATTTGATTAACCCCTGCGTTTTCGCTCCCTGGGGATCGGGAACGCCAAACATGACCTGATGCCCCTTGGCAGCCCACAATTTGCCTAACGCCCCGCCTACGTTCCCCGCGCCTATAATCGCAATTTTCATGTTGCCTCCTACATGCTGTGGCAGCCCCTTACAGACTTTGGCCGCCGGTTTTCTGGGGAGCTTCAGAGTCTGTGTGAAAACTGCTCACCAACGGTGTCATTCCGAGCGAAGCGAGGAATCTCGCTTTGAAAGTAAATATCCCCCGGCAGAGCCAGGGGCTTTAGAATGGGCGGCCCCTCAAAGGGGCCTGGTCCTGCGACTCGATTGCGGTCGTGGACTGAAATACCCCTCACCCGCGCTCGTACCTCGCGCACCCTCTCCCATCGGGAGAGGGCTGTGATTCTATCGTTGATCCCCTACCCTCTCCCGCGGAGTGTGGGGGACAACTAACGTTGCCGACGAAGAATCAATAAGTTACAAGGGCTGCTTCATCCGTAAGTTATTGATTGTAGGTTCGACCTCCGAGTTGTCCCACAGACTCCCGCGGGGAGAGGGTGGCGAGCATAGCGAGCCGGGTGAGGGGTATCATCCGAATTCTCCGAACACGACGGATTATGTTGTGCCTACTCCCGGAACTGTCAAACTTTTACTGCCTCCCCGGCAGAGCCAGGGGAACTCCTTTTGAATTAGGACCCTTACGAGATTCTTCGTCGCCTTCGGCTCCTCAGAATGACACGCAACGTGAGTTTTCACACAGGCTCTGAAAATCCGACCCCTACCCAAGACACCGCCGCACGGCGCTTACCACCGGATCAACACCGATCCCCACGTGACTCCGGCCCCGAACGCCGACATCAGAATCAGGTCGCCTTTCTTGACGCGCCCGCTGCGCACGCACTCATCCAGACACAATGGGATGGACGCCGAAGAGGTGTTACCGATGCGGCTGATGTTCGAGAAAACTTTTTCGGGACTCACGCCGAGACGATCCCTCACAGCGTCGGTGATGCGCTGGTTCGCCTGGTGGGGAATGAAAAGATCAAGCTGGCCGGGCGCAAGGCCGGCTTGTTCGAGGACGTGCCGCGAAACCTCTTCCAGGCTGCGCACAGCCACTTTGAACAGCTCGTTGCCGCGCATCTTAATGTAATGCTCGCGCGCTTTCACCGTTTCGCACGAAGCGGGTTTCGCGGTGCCGCCCGCCGGAATGAATAAGTGCTCGGCGAAGCTTCCGTCGGTGTGCATCTCGGTGGCCAGTATTCCCGAGGGTGCTGCGGCCGGCCCGATGATGCCCGCGGCCACGCCGTCCCCGAAAAGCACGCAGGTAGCGCGGTCCTTGTAATCGAGGAAGCGCGAGAGGAGTTCCGCCCCGACCAGCAGCACGTATTTCGCCTTGCCGTTGCGGACGAATTGCTCCGCCACCGTCATGGCGAAAAGGAACCCAGAGCACGCCGCCGCGAGATCGAACGCC
>DASZAE010000192.1:0-3792 GCA_035945515.1 Terriglobia bacterium | reverse complement strand
CCCAAGTTCCCGATGACAAGCCGCGGACCTCAGCCTCGGAGGTCCGCGCTATAATCTCATCCGGCTTGTAAGGCGTAGTATGCTCACCTAACTTACTTAACTCGTTATACTCACTAGGCACACCAGGCTTACTGCTCTCATTCTGGGCGCGCTTCTCCAGGCGCAGCAGCAGCCGGATCTTGGCGTCAATCTGCCGCTCCATCTGCTGCAGCCGCCGCTCCGCCTCCTGCCACGCCTCGCCCAGCGGACGCAGTTCCGGCCAGCTCATCTCCTCCGGCTGCTCGACGTCAATCGCCCGCTCCCGCGCCTCGAGACCCTCCTCCTCGGCCAGCGCCGCGCGCTCCTCCGCGATCCACGCCAGCAGCTGCGCCACGCGCGGATCGTCCGCCTTCGCCCGCTTCTCGGCGCACTGATCATAGAGCCTGAGGAACTCGCGCCCGCGCGCTGTGTTGGGCGTCTGGCCCCAGACGAATTTGGCCAGCGAGTGAGCGTTGTATTCGCAGCGGCCCATCGCTTCGTCGCTCCATTTGCGCCGGGTGATCATGGATTCGAGGTCGTCGAGAAATTCCCCCATCACTTTGAATTTGTCGGGCGAGGCGTCGGCCGTGGCGCCGCCGTCGGGATAATAGTCGCTGTGGTCGAAAGAAACCGGGCGGTGGCGGGTGTTGAAGCGCCGCCAGTCGCGCTCGAGCTCGAGGCGGGGCGCGCTTCGCGCCTGCATTTCGAGCAGGGCCACGCGGTCGCGGTCGCGCAGCCAGTAGAGCCAGGCGAGGTCGCCGATCACCTGCCGCTGCTGCGCGCCGCCGGGCTGCCAGTCGTCGAGCAGCTCCTGGCGGCGGGCGTCGAAAGCTTGGGCGTCGTAGCCGGCGCGGTCGAGCGCCTCGTGGAGAATGTGATCTTCGCTGGCAAAGGCGCCGTGCTGAAAGCTGTTGAAGGCGGCGCGGCGCTTGCCTTCGGGAGTTTGGGGTCCGGTGGATTTCAAGGCCGAGGCCTGATTGGCGGCGCGGCGCTTCTCACTGACCGCGCGCGCCGGGATATTCGTCTGAGCCTCGGCGTTCGCGCCGGCGTGCGCGGATATTTCTGAATGGCGATCGAGGGTTCCGGTATCACTGCGATGATTTTCATTTTCTGGCATGACAACCCCTTTCGATGAGTGATTGGAGAATGGTGATTGATGAATGAACGAGGGCAATTTGCATGGGTGCTGGGTGAAGTTGTAGCGGCGGGTAAAGCCTATAAGGGGCCGCCGGATTTTAAGTGTAAAGACCGTGGGTGGCGCATACATCGCGCCGTTTGCGATGTGTGCGACCCGTTAGTTTGCTCAGATCGCACACATGCCAAACAACGGCATGTGTGCGCCACCCACGGAAAAACCCACGGTCAGAACGACACTGACCGTGGCTACCCTCTTGTGTAACAGCCGGCAAGATGCCGGCGCTACTTCTTATGGGCGTGGCTTAGGCCGGCGCGGGAAAAAGCGCGCTATTTCGCTGGCGGTTTTGAAGCGGGTAGCCACGGCACGGTTTGTGTGCCGTGGGTTTTTTCCCGAGGACGTTACGAACCCACGGCATAAAAATCATGCCGTGGCTACCTGCCGCGCCAGAATAATGGAGGTCCACGTTACAAATCCAACCTAGCATTTCACTTTGATATTTTTGAGACAAATGGGATATGCGAGACGATTTTTTTGATCCACTGCGGGTATATGATGGAATCTTTCGGGGCTCCATGCTCTTGCGAGACTACAAACCGTCTGATCTCAAGAGCCTGCACGCCATCGACACCGCCTGTTTTCCGCCCGGCATATCGTATACACTCGAAGAGCTTCGATCATTTATTACCACTCGAACGGCAAAAACCTGGGTTGCGGAGGAGAACGGGGAAGTATTGGGCTTTCTGGTGGCGCACAAGACGGCGAGTGTGGAGAAGCTGGTGAAGCTGGCCGAGGCGCACATTGTCACCCTCGATGTCATCGAGCGGGCGCGCCGTCGCGGCGTGGGCGGCGCGCTCATGGACGCCGCTGAGGATTGGGCGCGATCTCAGGGCTGCCGGGCTGTCTCGCTTGAAACCGCCGAAGACAACCACGCTGCCCAGGCGTTTTACCGCAAGCGCGGGTATGAGAAGACGGACATCGTCGAAAACTATTACGAGAACGGCGCATCCGCGTGGGTGATGACCAAGCGGATCGAATGAGGAATCGATGCCAATCAAGCTGACCAAGAGGCAATACATCACCATTGCCGTTGCGGTGGCCGTGGCTGCCGCTTCGCTCACGGTCGCGCTGAAGTATTTTTCGCGCGCTTTTCCCGAAGCCACGCTTCACCTGCGCGTCAACCGCGGGCAATCCGAAACCATCGCGCGCGAGTTCCTTATCCGCCGCGGTTTCAGCCTGGCGGGATACCGGCACGCGGCGCTCTTCAATTACGACGACACGACGAAACTTTACCTCGAGCGCACGCAGGGCCTCACGCGCATGAACCAGCTCACCAGCGGCCCGGTGCATTTGTGGCGCTGGACGCATCGCTGGTTCAAGCCTCAGCAGAAGGAAGAGTTTGAGGTGGACGTTACCACGGATGGACAAGTGGTGGGTTTCAGCCATGAGATCGCGGAAGCCGGCGCCGGCGCCAATCTCAGCCAGGACCAGGCGCGCGCCCTGGCGGAGTCCTTCTTGACCTCGGTCATGAAGCGCGACCTGAACGACCTGGATTTTGTCGAAGCCAGCCGCATCAAGCGGCCCGCGCGCACCGACTACTCGTTCACCTGGAAACAGAAGAGCGTCAATCTGGGAGCAGGCAGCTTGCGCGTCGCGGTCGGGATCGATGGCAACCAGGTGGCCGGGCTGACCCAGTTCGTCAAAATTCCTGAAGGTTGGACTCGCGGATATGAAAAGATCCGCTCGCACAACGACGCCGCGCAGGAAATTGACCAGGTTTTCTGGTTCCTTCTGATCCTCGCCATGCTGGTGATCCTGGTGCGGCGCCTGCGCGACCGCGACGTTCCGCTGCGCATTTCGCTGGTGTTGGGCCTGGTGGCTGTGGCGCTTGAGCTGCTCAGCCGGCTGAATAATTTTCCGCTCGAAGAGTTCTATTACCGCACAACGGATTCGTTCCCCAACTTTCTCACGACCTATTTCCTCACCGCCGTTCTCGGCGCGCTGGGCATCGGCGCGGTGATTTTTCTGGTGGTGGCGTCCGCCGAGCCGGTTTACCGTGAGTCTTTTCCGGGGCTGCTTTCTTTCCGCCGCATCTTCAGTTGGAATGGGCTGCGCACCCGTTCTTTTCTGATGGCCAACATTGTGGGTATTACGCTCACCTTTTTCTTTTTTGCTTATCAGACGGTTTTTTATCTGGCGGCCAATCATCTGGGCGCGTGGGCGCCGTCGGATATTCCTTTCTCCAACCAACTCAACACCGTGATTCCCTGGGTGGCGGTGCTCTTCACCGGATTTTTTCCCGCCATCACCGAGGAGATGCAGTTCCGCGCCTTCGCCATCCCGTTTTTGAAAAAGATCACCAAGTGGTGGCCGGCGGCAATTGTGCTGGCCGCCTTCAACTGGGGCTTCCTCCACGCCGCGTATCCGAACCAGCCGTTTTTTATTCGCGGCGTGGAAGTGGGCGTGGGCGGCATCATCATCGGCGTCGTGATGTTGCGCTTTGGAATCCTCGCCACGCTGATCTGGCACTATTCGGTGGACGCGCTCTACGAGGCGTTTATCCTGCTCCGGTCTTCCAACCATTATCTGATGTTTTCAGGCGGCCTCTGCGCGGGCGTGATGCTGATCCCGCTGATCGT
>DASZAE010000191.1:0-9466 GCA_035945515.1 Terriglobia bacterium | reverse complement strand
CGCTGGAACGAGGATAGAAAATGACCAAAGGCCGCATGGAAGCTTTTAGCGATGGCGTGATCGCCGTCATCATCACGGTCATGGTGCTGGAAATGAAATCCCCGCATGGAGTCAGCCTAGCGGCCCTGCGGCCAGTGATTCCAGTTTTCCTGAGTTATGTTCTGAGCTTCGTTTATATTGGTATCTACTGGAACAACCATCATCACCTGCTGCACGCAACCCAGCGCGTCAATGGCTCAACTCTGTGGGCCAACCTGCATCTGTTGTTCTGGCTGTCGCTCGTTCCATTCGCAACCGCCTGGATGGGTGAGAACCACTTCAGCCCCTGGCCGGTCGCGCTATACGGGATCATCCTGCTCATGGCGGGAACGGCTTATATCATTCTCACCAAGGCGCTCATTGCTCTCCATGGGAAAGACTCAACGTTGGCAACATCCATTGGCAAAGACGTGAAAGGCAAGATTTCTTTCATCATATACGTGGCAGCGATTCCGTTGGCATTCGCGCAAATCTGGGCCGCGTGCGCTTGCTACATCTTGGTGGCCCTTATCTGGCTGGTACCCGACCGCCGGATTGAAAAGGCGCTCACTCAATAGGAGCCAAGGCCATTATCTGGGCAAGTTGTCCTGGTTGCTTGTCTGATCCAAGGTTTTGCATTCCGCCGGCAGGGTAAAGTTGGCATAGGGCATGTAAGCCAGCCGCAGTTTTCTGCTGGCGTCGGCAACGGCGCTGCGCAGGACGGATTCCGGGTCCGCTGTGGGGATGAGGTGGCATCTGCGGACGAACGGTTCAGGCAAGCTCGAAACCAGAAAAATGCGGAACTGCTCACCCAGCCGGGCAACCCAATATGCTTTGTGGCCGCCCACCACAAAATTTGAGTGCAGCTCTGCCGCCATCTCTGCTGAAGACGGATATCTTGCCACCCATTCTTCGAATGCCCGGATGCCCGCTCCATCGGGACATTCGGCGAAGTAAATCAGCGTTCCTCCCGGGCGCAGGGCGCGAACGGCGTTTTCCAGGCCCTTGTGCGCTTGGCGCAGATCGATATCCACCGGGAAGCCCCCGGCGGCGGCAACAACGACGTCATAGGGTTTGTCTAGATTTACCCCGTAGACCCGGTCTACCATTTCGCACCCGGCTCGATGCGCCAAGTCGTAGTGACCCGCAAACACCTCCACCAGTTCGCCCTGCGGATTGAGCACGACGTTCAGGAGAAAATCCGGGTCGAACATCCGGCAGGCCTCAAGCAGATCTTCATGCGCGGGGTTGCCGTCGAGCAGGCCAGAGCGGCTGCGAGGATCGAGAATGTATTTGTGATTAAATGTGGTCGTTTCGGCGCCCGCAACGCCTGGAATCAAACTTTTGCGGCCCCCGCTATATCCGGCAATGAGATGATAGATGATTTCGCCGGTGAGGATCACTTTGTCCGCTTCATAGACGCGCCGGTTAACCCAGACTTCGTTTCCGCGGCTCGTCTGCCCGATGTGCACAAGTTGGTTGCGGTCGAAGCAATCATGATCAAACATCTGAATGCGCCGCGCAATCTCATCGCCCACAATCGCGCGCTGCTCTTCAGGCGTTTGACGGCGGTGAATGCCCAGCGCAAAGACGATGAAAATGTCTTGGTCTTGGATTCCCGCATCGTTCAGCTCATCAATCAGAACAGGAAGAAACAGGTCGCTGTGAACGAGGCGCGTAACGTCATTGACCAGCACGGCCACCCGATCCCCGGCGCGGACAATGACCCGCAGCGGCTGCGTTCCAACAGGATTCCGCAACGCCGCCAGGATTGCGGCTTGCGGCTGAGTGAGGGGCGGCACACGATTAGGCTCCAGCGTGTCGAAATGCATTCCGTCTGGAATAACCAGCGAACGGGATGACCGCCCATAACGTAATTGTAAATGGCTCATATTAATCCAATGAAGGCGCGGCGCAGGATTATGCCGGAAAGTCCTCTTCACCAGCGGCAGCGTAAAGAGATGGGCGAATCGGACGCGCGGTAGCCTCATCGGTATGAAGGATGCAATCCGGGTGCCCCTGCAAAAGGGTGCAGGGATAATCCGTGGTGGGATCCTGAAGCATAGCAATGCGCAGCACCGTGCGATGGCGCTCGCCCCCAGCCAGATATAGACGGATGCGCCGGGAAGACAAAATATCGCTCATGCCGAGTGTGACCGCCATTGGCGGGACCGAGGCGCAACTGCCCCCCGCGCATTGCAAGCTCTGTGCAATAATCGAGTCATCCCCCAAAGCCACAACCCGAGTGCTGGAGTTCCTGAGTTGGTCGAGCGTCACGCGGAACCATCTCGAGATGGGCGGCTCGTTAAATGCGACGTGACCGTGGTAGCCGATGCCTCCAAAGCACGTATCAACACCCCCCACTTCTTTGATTTTTTCACTAATCGCGTCCGGCGCGAATGGACTCGGAAAACAAGTGTGATCTGGAAGCGGCCTTAGGTCCGGGGCCAGCTTGCCAAACACCTGCGAGCGCATGAACCCCTCGAAGCTGAAAGGGTGATCCAGCGGCAGCGGCCGCCCTTGCCAGTCCAGAAATTCATCCATCTGGAAGGTGAACACATTCCGCCAGCTTATTTGCTCGCGATTACAGATTGTAACGAGCTCGCGATATTGCGCCACTGGACCGACGGGAAGAATCCAGCGAACGGCTTCATTTCGCTCGTTGCGGAGCTGGATTTCGTCCGCCATGTCGCGCGCCATGGAATAGATCATGGAAGGAACGTCTGGATAAAGCCGGCACTTGAGCTTGCCAACGTGCAGCATCTCCGAGGTCGGAAGAGACAGAAGTTCCTGAAGGTTCATCGGGGAAGCTCCAGCTTTTTTCGGGGTGAATCCATGATGGGTTTCAAGTATTGCAACAGCGAGTATATCCCAGTAAATGGCAGCGTTAAACCGTTCCGATGGGACGCCAATATTTGGCGTTGACATCGCCACTAGATTGATATTCTATATATCACGCAGAGGTGAAGATGTCCACCACACGAAGAGAATTCCTGGGGCGCGCAGCGGCGCTGGCAGCCGCTTCCCTATCGGCGGCCGGTTCGCTGCCTGGCGCTTCGGATCCCGCCGCGCGGATACACCTTGGATCGCAGACCAATGCCTGGGGCGTGCCTATTACCGGCTACGATCACTTGTGTCACATCTTGGATGTTCTGGCGCAGCTCGGCTATCAGGGCTTTGAGACCAACTTCAAAACCGTTGCCCCGTTTGCCGAGCGCGCGACGGACCTTAGACGCGCGTTCGAGTCCCGCCACATCCGCTTTGTAGCGCCCCACAACGGTTCAACCCTTTACGATAAGAATACAGCAGCCGCCGAAATTGAGGGCTTTCGCCGCGCGGCCGCCATTAGCGCCCAGATGGGAGCGATTTACTTCATCGTTAGCGGCCGGAGATTGCCACACTCCGCAGGCAAACTTGATCGAGATGCCGTCGGCGTGTGGACGGATTCTTTAAACCAGCTTGGCCGAGTTGTGAAGCAAGAAGGGTTGAAACTCTGCTACCACAATCACTCTCAGGAATTCCTGGACCATCCTTCGCAAATGAGCTTCTTCTTCCGTGGCACAGACCCCGAGCTCGTCTGGCTCAATTTTGACGATGGCCACGCTTATGGCCTGATCCCCAGCGTGGCCGCATTTTCCGCCAAGCACTTCCGTCGCATTGCCATCTATCATTTCAAAGATATGAAGCACGGCGCGGACGGGAAGGTCGTCGAGACCGCGATGGGCGCTGGGCAGGTTAACCTGAAGGGGATGGTGGCTCCCCTGATTCATAGCGGCTGGAGCGGCTGGCTCGAAGCCGAAGAGGACTTCGCCTATCCCAGAGTCATCGATGATCCAGAGGGGGTCTTGCGGCAGTGGATTACGTATACACGTGGCCTAATTACGCCTCGCTAAACGCAGAGTCGGCTGCTATTGCAAATTGCCGTCGCTGACTGATGGCGCTCCTTATAGCATCACAGGAGCATCAGGCATCTCACCCACCAAAGGCAGAGCATACCGGACATAGCTCTGATCAACAAGGCTGCGCTTGAGATACTGCGAATCAAGCTTTCTTTCCCGGTTGGCCACTGAGCTTAACGGAATCAGGCGGTAACTGCATTTGTAGGGACCGGACCGGGGCCGGTCGAGCATGACCATCACAGCCGATTGCTCTGCGAGCGCCGTGCGCGCGGCTGCTTGCCCGGCCTCGTAAGCTTCCATCCAGTCGGTTTCGGATCGGCAGGCGGTGAGGGCGCGGCACAGCAAGCCGGGCTTCTCGCTGCGCGCCCGCACTTTAAGATTTCGCGTGATGAGCGCCGCGAGGGAAATGGAACAATTTCCCGCCAGCACTCGTCCCTTGGCGTCGCGGGCGCTGCCGCCCGAAGCTCCGATCATGCGGCCCGATTTATCGCGCAGCCCCTCCGCCACCACACCCACGGCCCAGCCTTGCGCTGTCAGCAGCCGGTCAACACGTCCCAGAAATTCCTGCGGGTCAAAGATGATTTCCGGGACATAGACAAAGTGCGGCGGCGCGTCCTTCCTATACCGTGCAAGCATTGAAGCCGCTGCCAGCCAGCCCGTGTTCCGGCCCATCACTTCGATAATCGAAACGGGGGAAGGCAGGGATCGCTGGTCCAGGCCAATATCACGCACCGCTTGGACCACAAAACGCGCGGCGCTGCCGAAGCCCGGGCAGTGGTCGGTTTCGCAGATGTCATTGTCCACTGTTTTGGGAACGCCCACGATGATGAGATCGTAGCGGTGTTTCCTTGCGACATCCGCAATTCGCAGAGCCGTGCCCATGGATCCGTTTCCGCCCGCGTAGAAACAATATCGGATCTCCCGCCTGCTGCAAAAATGAATGAACTGTTCGATATCCTCCTCAGTAATAATTCCGCGGAAGCTCCTAATGTAAGAGCCGGGCTGCTGGGCCGCGCGGATCAGTGTGCTGTGAGGTATTTTCAGCATGTCCACGCAGCGGACCTGAGCCATGCCGGCCAAGCCGCCGATAGACGCCCAAAATCGTTTCACCCCACTTCCACGGACGCCATCGATAAGACCAAGAAGGCTTGAATTGAGGACCGCCGTCGGCCCGCCGCCATGACTTACAACCGCATTGCCCATTACAATTGCCATTTTGATCCTTCTCCAGAATGGTCCTTCTCGCGCATTTGATCTTGACAGGAATCTGACATCTGATATATTACACTTCTTTCCCCGGCGAGCCGGGGAAGTGGCGGCTATTGATTATAATCTGGAGGCAGGAATGAGGCACTTTCTGATGCACGACAGCCGCGACAATGTGGGCGTCGCGGTGGTCGATATCAAGGCGGGCGAGACCGTTACCGGCGCTTCGCTGGACGGCGCAACCAAGCGGGAAATTGCCGCGCTCGAAGATGTGCCGCTCGGCCACAAGATTGCTCTCAAGAGTTTTAGCACGGGCGATACGGTCGTCAAGTATGGCGAGGATATCGGGCGGGTGGTCGCAAGCATCCGGGCTGGCGAGCACGTTCACGTCCATAATCTAAAAACGAAAAGGTGGTAAGCATGAGGGTTCCTCGATTTCAAGGATACCGCCGGGAAAATGGCCGCGTGGGCATCAGAAATCACGTGATTATTCTTCCGGTGGATGACATTTCCAACGCGGCCTGCGAGGCGGTCGGCAAGCTAATTCAAGGTACGCTCGCGCTGCCGCACGCCTATGGAAGGTTGCAATTTGGCGAAGACCTCGAGCTGTTTTTCCGCACGCTGATCGGAACAGGGTCTAACCCCAATGTTGCGGCGGCGGTCGTGATTGGCATTGAGCCCGGCTGGACGGAACGCGTGGTCCAAGGCATCGCCAAAACGGGCAAGCCCGTAACCGGATTTTCCATCGAGCGCAGCGGGGACCTCAAAACAATTGCCGAAGCGTCGCGCAAAGCCATGGAATATGTTCAATGGGCTTCGGAACTCAGCCGGGTGGAATGCCCCTTGGACGAGGTTTACATCTCCGTAAAGTGCGGAGAATCGGACACCACCACTGGCCTTGCCTCCTGTCCCACGGTGGGCGAGGTGATCGACCGTCACATGGATATCAACGGCACTGCCTCCTTCGGCGAGACTTCGGAGCTGACCGGCGCCGAGCACATCGTGAAAAAGCGCGCCGCCACGCCTGAAGTAGGCGAAGCGTTCATGCGCGTCTGGGGCGAATACAGTGAGATGATCAACACTTACAAGACCAGCGACCTCTCGGAATCGCAGCCTACCAAGGGCAACATTCGCGGAGGCTTGACCACGATCGAAGAAAAAGCCCTGGGAAACATCGAGAAGCTGGGCAAGCGGGCGAAGTTTGTGGGCGTGCTGAAACCTGCGGAGGCTCCATCGGGAAAGGGCTTGTGGTTTATGGATACGTCCTCTGCGGCTGCGGAGGCTCTCACGCTGTGGGCCGCGTCGGGCGCCGTGGTCCACCTGTTCCCGACCGGACAAGGCAACATTATTGGGAACCCGATCCTGCCGGTGATCAAACTTTCCGGCAATCCGCTGACGTGCGCCACCATGAGCGAGCATATTGATCTTAATGTGTCTGGCATCCTTTCAGGAGAAATGAACCTAGAGCAGGCGGGCGACAAGCTGCACGAGATGACGATGCGGACGTGCAACGGCAGGATGACGGCCTCTGAGACTCTGGGCCATCGTGAATTTGTAATGACTAAACTTTACCGCAGCGCATGAAGCGGATTTTCCGCTTTCTGATTTCTAATTTCTGGTTTTAAGGATGGCCAGCGTCACGTGTCCGCCGTTCAAATCAAAATGCCCGTCATGACTCCCGGCAAGCTGCGCGGCCTTCAGGCTGTTTCCACCGCGAAAGGCGTGATCGACGCCCTGGCGCTTGACCAACGGGGCAGCCTCGCCGCCCTCATGACGGGGGCTTCCGGGCGCGACCCCAACCCCGCGATGCTGCGCGAATTCAAATCGTCCATTACGCAGTCCCTCACGCCTGAAGCCAGCGCCATTCTGCTCGATCTCGAACTCGGCAGCGAGGCGGCCAAACTCCGCGCGCCCGGCGCGGGCTTAATCCTCACCTACGAAAGGGACGCCTACGTTAATCGCACGCTTCACCGGATGCCGGAGTTAATTTCGGGGCTTTCAGTTAAGCTTCTTAAAGAGGCAGGCGCGGATTGCGTGAAGCTGCTCATCCACTACAGTCCGCAGGCGCCGGAGGAGATCAACCGCGCCAAACGCAGCTTGGTTGAAAAAGTGGGCGCGGAGTGCGCCGCGGAGGATATTCCATTGCTTCTCGAAGTCTTAGGATACGATGCTCAGGGCGGAGATGAGAAGGGCCTCGATTACGCCCGCCGCAAGCCGGAAATGGTCGCCTTCAACATGGCTGAATTTTCTCGCCCTGATTATGCAGTGGATGTGCTTAAGATTGAGATGCCGGTAAACATGAAGTATGTCGACGGAACGCAGTCCATGAATGCGGCGGACACGGGGGGGGCAAAGCAAGCGGCCTATTCGCGCCAGGAAGCGGTAGAATGTTTCCGGCAGGCAGCCGGAGCAACGTCGAAGCCGTTTATTTATCTCAGCGCAGGTGTCAGCCATGCTGAGTTTGTTGAAGGTCTGGCGCTGGCCACCGAAGCCGGCGTGCCCTATTCGGGCGTTCTTTGTGGCCGCGCCATTTGGCAAGACGGCGCCAGGGTGTATGCTCGAGAAGGACGGGATGCGCTTACCCGGTGGATTGATGACAAGGGCCACGCGCATATTCGCAGCGTGAATGATTGCCTTGCAAGCGCGCAAGCTTGGTGTTTGCGCGGTGCTACATAAGGATCGTCATGGAAGTCTCACCCAAAGTGGTTTATGACGCGATTGTGGTAGGCTCCGGAGCCTCCGGCGGCTGGGCGTCAAAGCTCCTGACCGAAGCGGGGATGAAAGTCGCCCTGGTGGACGCCGGACGGCCGCTTCCTGACAGCGAATTCATGGAGCATAAGCCGGCCTTTGAACTCACTTACCGCAACCGGGCGCCCGAAGTTGTGGCCAAGACGCGCTTCGTGCAGCGCAACACGCCCGCGTGCGACGAATACACCTATTCGTGGTTTTGCAACGATATCGACGAACCTTACACCACGCCTCCTAACATGCCGTTTCTCTGGAAGGGCCGTCTGCGCGTCACCGGCGGCCGCACAGTGGCTTGGGGCCGGCAAAGCTACCGCTTTAGCGATCTCGATTTCAAGGCCGCATCCTTTGATGGGTACGGCGCGGATTGGCCTCTCAGCTATGCAGACCTTTCGCCTTATTACGACCGCGTGGAGGAATACGTCGGGATTACCGGGATGGCGGAAGGGATTCCCCAGTTGCCGGATGGGCGCTTCCAGCCTCCCATGGGCATGACTTGCGCCGAAACCTTTCTGCGTGGGCGGGTGAAGCAAAAGCTTGGCTGGCACGTCACGCTTGGCCGGTCCGCGAACATAACGCGCGGGATCAACGGCCGCGCCCCGTGCCATTACTGCGGACCCTGCTATCGCGGATGCGTAACCCACTCCTATTTCAATTCTGGGTTCACCACCGTCGCCGACGCCCTCAAGACGGGCAGATGCACGCACATTCCAAACGCTATGGCCTGGAAAGTGCTGATGGATTCAGCCAGCAACCGGGCGAACGGCGTACTCTACGTGAACCGCAAGACACGCTCGGTGAACGAAGTGCGCGGCAAGGTGGTAATCTTGTGCGCGCAGGCGCTGGAATCCGTTCGCATTCTTCTCAATTCCTCTACCCGCGAATATCCCAAGGGGCTTGCCAATAGCAGCGGTGTGCTGGGCCATTACCTGATGGATCATGTATTCGGCGTCGGGGTCAGTGGCGAACTCTCTGATTTCCCGGGCCGGGCGAACATCAACGGTCCTCACCGCCCAGATGGGATTTACATTATCCGCTTTCGCAATACACGCGAGAGTCCCAAGTCAAAGGACTTTCTTCGCGGTTACGGATATCAGGGTGGCGCGGGGCCGCACTTCAATTTCAATGGCTACGGGTTTGGAGAGATTTACAAGAAAGGTGCGCTCGACCCGGTGACGTCGGTCAATCTGGGTGGCTTCGGCGAGTGCCTGGCGCGCTGGGAAAATTATGTGGAGATCGATCCGGGCGTGAACGACACGTTCGGCATTCCGGCGCTTCGCATTCACATGGATCACGGCGCAAACGACCTCGCCATGGCCAAGGACATCGTGGAATCGGGCAGCGAAATTTTAGAGGCCGCCGGAGTGAAGAACATACACTCGCAACCCATTCCCAAGCCGCCCGGATCGGCCATTCACGAGGTGGGCATTGCGCGCATGGGCGGCAATCCGAAAACGTCGGTTTTGAATGAGTTTGAGCAGACGCACGATGTGAAAAATCTTTTTGTCATGGACGGGTCGGGATTCCCTTCGAGCGCCTGCCAGAATCCGACTCTGACCATCATGGCGCTTTGCGCGCGGTCATGCGACCATCTGATC
>DASZAE010000190.1:0-14453 GCA_035945515.1 Terriglobia bacterium | reverse complement strand
CATGATGGAAGACAAATTCGCCGCCGTGAATTGGAAGGTCAGAATTCCGCTTCCCTGGCCGTTGAGCGCGAAGGATTGAAGAACTGAGTCGCTTCCGCCTCCGGTGAGACCGTTTAGACCCACGTCAAGTTGAAAACCCCCGGATCCGGTGGCCATTAAGCCCTCCCAAGCCACATCGCCCGTGAGTACATTGCTGCCATTAATAGTAATGGACAAAGGACCTGATGTGGGATTGAAAGTCGCTGCCGACCCTGACCAGCCGAGGTTGAAAGTCGGGAAGCTCACCGGTGAGGTGCTGCTGTTGACCGCTTCGGATGGATCTGTCGCTAGGACGCTCAAGTTGCTAAAGGTCACGTCCTGGCAACCCGAAGACGAACTTGTGCAACTACTGGATGCAATCGGGGTAAAACTGATGAGTCCCGCGATCTGGATGCTATCAGCCTTAGACGTCACTGAAGCCGCCATCATCACTACCGCAACAGCGGCAATGAGACTCAGAAGCTTAAAGCTCCTTACCATAATAACTCCTCCTTAGATTGATCATTCCCCCCAGCGGCTTGCGGCACGCCAGTATCACCATTGTTGGTTGGCTCTTGGCATTGTCCCCTCGCGCGAGTTCGACACCCGCCCGCAGCAGAGCCTGGATTTAGCTATAAAAGAGGAAAACGAGTGCTTTCCCCTCCTCAAAAGGCCACCAACATCTCTCTCCTTCACGAAATAATTTAAAAAGGTAGCCATGAATACTTAGGCAATTTTAATTCCAGTTGAGGGCGCGCCTCAAAAAGTATGTATCTCACTTAAAAAGCTTTAGTTATTGTCTTCTGTTACCCGGAGGGTAATGCCTCAACGTCAAAATCCACGGGTTCCTTTTGGGGGAAATCCTCGCCACAAGTGGAAAGTTCTTTCCACTCCGAAGAAAACGCTGGGATATTTTTAATAATTGCATAACTTCTGTTCACACAGATGTTTACCCACTAAATAACGGTATCTTTGACGCCGCGAAGTACCTTATACTTGCGTTTGCCAAAGCGTGGCGCCTAGAGTTCAGACAAATATTTTTCGAAGAAAATAGCCTACTGTGCTTGCTGGCCCCTTCCGGAGAAATGACGACCGGCAACTGTGGCTGGCGCGCCAAATTTATGCCCCAACAAAATGTGCTTCGACAGGGACTTGGCCTTTATGGCGCGGCATCAGTTGTTGCAGGGACGATGATCGGAACCGCAATTTTCGTGGTTCCCTCGATGATGCTTCGCCAAGTGGGTTCCCCGGGCCATGTGCTTGAGGTGTGGGCAATGGCCGGGGTTCTGAGCCTTTTCGGCGCGCTCGGCTATGCGGAGCTTGGGGCCGCGCTTCCCGAGGCTGGAGGCGAATACGTCTATCTTCACCGCGCGTATGGGCCGGGCATTGGTTTTCTTTACGGCTGGACCCAGTTTGTGGTTGCCAAAACAGCCTCAATTGCCGCCATTGCGACCGGATTCGTGCTGTATCTTGCCTATTTCTTTCCCGGCTTGGCGGGCACGCTCTGGCGCATCCCCGTTGCCATCGCCGGGCACCACGTCGTGCTCGGACTAACAGGCCTTCAGGTGGCAGCGGCGGGCATGATCGCGGCGCTCTCTATCATTAACGTTTTCGGCGTGCAGGGCAGCGGCGCGCTGCAAACGGTGTTCACCGCCGCCAAACTCGCCGTGCTGGCGGCGCTTATCGTGCTTGGTCTAACGATAGGCCACGGCTCGTGGTCGAACCTTACCACTGCGCTCGGAGCGGGCGGCGCGGTGAAGACCGCCGCAGGCGGATTTGGTTTGGCAATGGTCTCCGCTTTGTGGGGTTACGACGGGTGGAACAATCTCAGCATGGTGGCGGGCGAAGTTCGCAACCCGCAGCGCAACATTCCCGCCGCGCTCATCGGCGGCACGCTGCTCACCCTTGCCGTCTATCTTCTGGTGAATGTCGCCTACTTCTTCGTGCTCACGCCTTCCGAAGCTGTGGCCACCAGCGCAATTGCAGCCATGGCGGCGCGCCACTTCCTAGGAGGCGTCGGTGGGACTTTTGTCGCCGTGGGCGTGCTCATCTCTACCTTTGCCACGCTCAACGGCTCCATCCTCTCGGGTTCCCGCATTCCTTATGCGCAGGCGCGGGACGGCCTGTTTCCCGAGGCGCTCGCCAGCGTCCACCGCCGGTTTCGCACGCCCGCGATTGCCATTCTGGCGCAGGCCGTTATTGCCGGAATCTTCGCCTTAAGCGGAAGCTATGAAACGCTCTACACCAAGGCCATCTATTCGGAATGGGTGTTCTACGCGCTCACAACGGGCGCACTCTTCGTCCTGCGGCGGCGCGAGCCTTCGCTCGATCGTCCATATCGCACGTGGGGCTATCCGGCGGTGCCTGCCGTCTTCATTATTCTTGCGGTATTGTTGCTTCTGAGCACGTTCTTCACCAGCCGGACGGACGTGATCTGGTGCTTCGCGTTGATTGGCAGCGGCATTCCCGCTTATTTCCTCTGGAAGCTTTGGAAAAGCAGGCGAACGGCCTCATGAACATTCAGGAAAATGTTGACCGGGTGCGGGAACGTATGGCTGCCGCTTGCGCGCGCTCCGGGCGGCAACAGGACGACGTCCGGCTGATTGCCGTCTCGAAAATGTTCCCTGCGGAGCAAATCCACGCGGCCTACGTAGCGGGCCTGCGCGATTTCGGAGAGAATCGCGTGCAGGAAGCCGCCACTAAGCGGCTTGCGCTTCAGGACCTCGGCATCACTTGGCATTTGATCGGGCATTTGCAAAGCAATAAGGCCACCCGCGCCCTGGAACTATTCGATTGGATTCATTCAGTCGATTCCGCTGGTCTAGCAGCGAAACTAGACCGCGCTGCTGCGACTACTGGGAAGCGGCTTCCCATTCTGCTGGAAGTGAACTTGGGCGGCGAAGCGAGCAAATCCGGCGTGGCGGAGGAAGAAGCGGCTTCCGTAGCTGCGGCCCTTCATAAGTATTCAAACCTTGATCTGCGCGGCCTGATGACAATCCCTCCGTTCTTTGAATATCCTGAGCAGACGCGGCCCTATTTTCGCCGTCTGCGTGAGCTTGCACAGAAGCTCCGCGGTCCGGGAGCAGGCAACATGACGGAGCTTTCGATGGGCATGAGCCACGATTTTGAAGTCGCCATCGAAGAAGGCGCCACTATGATCCGCGTAGGCACGGCGATTTTCGGGGCGAGAGGATAGCACGGTCAGAAAAACATTGACCGGGTACAAATTCTTTTTCTTTGAGCAACAGCTCTCTGATTGAGGGATTACTACATGGTGAAAATCCGTTTTGACCCTCTTGTGACAGAAACATCTCAACGGTTATATGGACTTAGTGCGCTTATCGAATTAATCTATGAGGCTATTCCTGATGTTGAGCTGCGGGAACGCGATGCTCTCAAGCAATTGGCTGAACACGAAAACTGGGACTTTGGAGATTTTAGTGTAGAGAATCAATTCCTAGATGTTAAGTTCAAATACTCGCTTCCGAGGTCAGCAGCATATTCCATCATAATTTTGCTTAGCTCAACTGTTGAAACCCAATTGCTCGCTTATGCAAGAAAGGTAGGCAAACAAAAAGAGTCGTCTTCCAACCCAAATGATTTGAATGGCTCCCTTGACAAAAGCCGGATGTACATCAAAAGGGTTTCGGGTTTGGACTTAAATAACAATGCACGTTGGAAGGTTCTGAAAGATTTGCAAAACCTTCGAAACATCATCGTACATCGAGCAGGAAAGCCCGATAACAACAAGAGGCATCGACTTGAGGAAATGTGTAGATTGTACCAAGGAGTCTCATTGAATGAAAATCCATATACAATTAGGCCAGACCCTGAGCTTGATATTTCCATACTTTCCTGTAAACGGTTCGCCAGAGAAATCGAACTATTCTTCAAGGATCTTTTCACGCGCGCCAATTTGCCTGTTGAAACCGGTCTGTGGCCAAATATTTAAACTCCGTTAGCTCGCAGCCACGGTCAGTAAAACTCTGACCGTGGCTGCCATTTCGAAACTTTTCTATGATCTTTGCCGTTGTTTTGGTTCTCGTCGTCGCCGCGTTGCTGCTCACCTCCATTCTCCGCTCGCTCAAACTGAAAACACACGACGACTTTATGGTGGCGGACCGCGGCCTTTCCGCCGTGGTGCTGGTCTTTACGCTGCTCTGCTCGTGGATCGGCGCGGGCAGTCTGTTTGCGGGCGCCGAATTCGCCGTGCATCAGGGTTTGGCTGCGCTTTGGTTGCCGGCGGGCGGCTGGGCTGGCCTGATCCTGATTTATTTCATCGCCGGAAAAGCCCGCACCTTCGCTCAATACACCGTGCCTGACCTGCTTGAGGTCCGTTACAGCGCGGTGGCGCGAGTGCTGGGCACGATCTGCATCATCATTTCGTATACCGCCATCGTGAGCTACCAATTCCAGGGCGGCGGTCGCGTTCTAAATCTCGCATTTGGCGTCAGCCAGACAAAGGGCACCGTCATCCTCGCGGTTTTCGTGATTCTCTTTACCGCGCTCGCGGGCATGTCGTCGATAGCTTATTCGGACCTGGTGATTGGCATTATTGTGACTGTGGGATGTCTGCTCGCGCTGCCCGTTTTGGTCGTGCACGTAGGCGGCTGGCGAGCGGTGCGCGCGGCGCTCCCGGCGGACCATTTTACGCTGCGCGGCACGCTCTCGTGGGCCGACATTCTCGGCTATTTCTTTCCTACGCTCATGTTAATGATCGGCAACCAGAGCACTTATCAGAAATTTTTCTCCGCCCGCAGCGAGCGCGATGCGCGCCTTTCCGTGCTCGGATGGGTCTCTGGCACGGTTGTGCTCGAAACAGTGATCGTGCTACTGGCAATGGTGGGCGGCGTCCTCTTCCTTCCCGTAATTGCTTCGGGCAAGCTTCCAGCCTGGGGCATTGTGCCCTATACGGCGCGCCACGGTCTCGTTCCCTGGGCGGGCGCTATTTTCCTCGGCGCAATTTTTGCCAAGGTCATCTCCACCGGGAATAACTTCCTTTTTTCACCCGCCACTAGCGTGGTGCACGACCTCTTCCAGCGTTTTCTGATGAAGAAGTCGAGCGACCGTGCGCTGCTGCTGCTTTCACGGATTGTAGTCGTGGCGCTCGGCCTGATTGCGCTTGCGCAGGCGTTCCAGCCGTCGATCCTGAAAGAGGCGGTCTACGCTTACGACGTTTACGGCGCGGGCATCACGCCGGCCGTAATCGCGGCGTTCTTCTGGAAGCGCGCGACGGCGGCGGGTGGCTTGAGCTCCATCTGCGCCGGGACCTTTGTAGCCTTGCTCTGGAAAGTGGAAGGCTACCACTTCCCCATGATTTTCCCTGCGCTTGCCGCTTCGCTCGCGGCGCTTTTTGTAGTGAGCTGGCTCACCGCGCCGCCCCCCACCGAAAAGTGGCAGCCGTTTTTCCGCACCGCCCCCAATGTTTAGCAGTTTCGCGCGCAAATCATCTTCAAACCTGCCCAAATGTAGTGTAATAATGGTGGTTCGTTTTGCGGCTTGTGTAGCGCCGCCGTCCCGGCGGCATGTTTACCAAGGAAGCCGGAAATGTGTAGACGACTTGCGGACTGAAATTTGAGTAGTGTATCAGGGCACGGCTTCAGCCGGGCCATAACCGCCATTCGTCTTAAGGCGGCTTTAGCCGCTGTTGCAGGGGCTGAAGCCCAATAATATTGAGCCGTGTTCTCGGCACGACTAAAGTCATGCCCTGATACACTGCGGGTTTCAGCGACTCGTGCGTCTAATAACTTACGGACTCCTTGGCAAAAATGCCGGCAAGATGCCGGCGCTACAATTCATCTTCCATAAGGCGGAAAGGAATTTCGTATGCAGCGGCGACATTTTCTGGCTTCATCAATTGCAGCTTCAACGCTGGCGGCGGGCGCCTCAGTGCTAGGCAACGCGACGGGAAGTGATGCAGCGGGGGAAAGTGGAAGGGAATACTACGAGCTGAGGCAGTATCGCCTGCGGTCGGGACCGCAGGCGCGGCTGACCGGCAATTTTCTGCGGAACGCTCTCCTGCCCGCGCTTGGCCGCCTGGGCATCGGGCCGGTAGGCGTCTTTAACCAGCTTATTGGTCCTGAAAATCCGTCAATCTATGTGCTCATGCCCAGTTCTTCTTTGAAAACGTTGGTCACGGTTGAAGCAAGCCTGGCGCAGGATTCCGCCTACCAGGAGGCCGGCAAAGCGTTCCTCAGCGCGCCCGCCGAATCCCCCGCGTTCGTCCGCATGGAAAGCAAGCTGATGATCGCGTTCGAAGGGCGGCCCCGGCTCACGCTGCCACCGCAGACGGCGGGCCGCAGCCCGCGCGTCTTCGAGCTGCGGACCTACGAGAGTCCGAGCGACCGCGATCACATCCGCAAGGTGGAAATGTTTCATCACGGCGAGTTTGACATTTTCCGCGCGGCTGGTTTTTATCCTGTTTTTTACGGCGATACCCTGATCGGAGCGCGAATGCCGAACCTGACTTATATGCTGGCCTTCGACAGCCTTGACGAGCGCAATCGCCTCTGGGACGCTTTTCAAAATGCCCCGGCGTGGAAGAAGCTGACAGGTTCGCCGCGTTACAATTACGAATCGATTGTCACCAACGTGACCAACTTGATCGTCGGACCCACGCCCTACTCGGAGATTTAGTAAGACTTTTCGCTGTTGTGTAAATTCCGGGATCGCGCTCCTCATCCGGCTCGCCCCGCTCTCCACCCTCTCTCCGCGAGCGGGGAGAGGGTGCCCGACGTAGGAGGGCGGGTGAGGGGCCATTTCATGTAGAGTGCCGGGCGGAGGCCCATGGCGTCTGCGCTCAGGAAATAGCGCCGAACTCAGCATGAGATAGTCTAGGTCCTTCAGCCGCTTCTAACGCCGTGTTCAACTCCAAACGAACGAGCCATAAACGAATTACGGGCGTCATTCCCGCGCGGCTTGAATCCACGCGCCTTCCGCGTAAGCCGCTGCTCAATATCTGTGGCCATCCCATGGTAGCCTGGGTTTACGGAAGGGCGCGGGCCACCGCTGAGCTTTCCGATCTTCTGGTGGCAACGGACTCGGATGAAATCGTCGAATGGTGCCGCTCGCTTCGTATTCCCGCCATGATCACGTCGCCCAGCCACCGATCGGGCACCGATCGCATTCTAGAAGTGATGACCATGCACCGCCGCCTTGGCGAACAGGCGGACATTTACGTGAATATCCAGGGCGATGAACCCGCCATTGAAACAGCGCACATCCGTCTGCTTTTGCAGGCCTTCAACGACAACCCGAAAACGGAGGTGTCCACACTCAAGGTGGCAATGCCTCCGCAAGACGCCACCGACCCAAATAAAGTGAAGGTGGTGGCGGACCGAAACGGCCGGGCGCTCTACTTTTCGCGCAGCCCGATCCCCTGCAACCGCGACGCACAAGGAAGCGTTGCCTACTACAAGCATCTCGGTCTTTACGCCTACTCGGCATCCGCGCTGGAGAAATTCCGCTCGTTGCGCCCTGGTCCGCTCGAGCAGGCCGAGAAACTCGAGCAGCTTCGCTTTCTTGAGAATGGGATTGGCATCACCGTGCTCGAAACCCGGAAGGACACTATTGGCGTGGATACGGAAGACGATTTGCGCGCGGTCGAGGATTATTTCAACCAGGCACGCATCGAGTTCCCGGAATGGTAGCGGCGATTTTGAAGCCGCCGGCCCCGTTCAAGCTTCGGCCGTCAGGTTTACTCATTAAGATCGGCGGCGAGGACGCCGCCGCTACAGCTAAAGGCCGCAGAGTTTTGAAAACGAAAACTCTGCATTGCAAGCTCGTAATTCTTGTTTTTAGCAAGATTTTTGCGCCTGTCATGCTGAGCAAAGCGAAGCATCTGCTTTTCCCCTTTGATTACGGCTTTGCCGCGCTGTGCCACACGGCGTTCCCAAACGACTTCGGACCCAGCGCAACATCTAAAATGAGTACGAAAATTAAGGTTAAAAAAGGAGAGACCGATGCAGTCACTTAAAGACAAAGTTGCGGTGGTTACAGGCGGGACGCGCGGGATTGGATATAGTGTGGCAGAAGGGCTCTTAAAAGAAGGCGCCCAGGTTTTCATCTGCGGCAGAAAAAGCGCGGAAGTAAAGAAGTCCGTTGCGGCGCTTGCCCCAGAAAGTTCGACAGACCGTGTGGACGGAATGGAGGCGGACGTCCAGACCTATGCTCATTGCCGCAAGTTGATTCATGGAGCCGCGGAACGCTTTGGCGGCCTCGACATTCTGGTGAACAATGCCGGACTCGGCATCTTCAGCCCGGTGGAACAATTAAAGCCGGAGGATTGGGATACGATAATTCACACCAATCTTTCCGGCGTCTTTTATTGCTGCCACGAGGCGATTCCCCTGATGCGGAAGCGCGGCGGCGGATACATTTTCAATATCTCAAGCCTGGCGGGCATCAACCCTTTTCCCGGAGGCAGCGCCTATAACGCTTCCAAGTTTGGGTTGAACGGCTTCAGCGAGGCGATGATGCAGGAAATCCGCTACGACGGCATCCGTGTGAGCTATATCATGCCGGGCAGCGTGGATACGGATTTCGCCGCCGCGCCGGGATCGAAGCCGCGCGAAAGCTGGAAACTAACGGGCGAGGATATCGCCAAGGCCGTGATCGATCTCTACCAGTTTCCGGGCACCGCGCTGGCGAGCCGGATCGAGATGCGGCCCTCGCAACCGCCGCGCAAGAAATAAGCGGTTTGTAGCGGCGGCCTCTGGCCGCCGGATTTTAAGTGTAAAAACCGGCAGCCAGAGGCTGCCGCTACAGTATCAGGCGCCGCCGACTTAGGGCGTTACGTATAAAAGCGGACTATCGCTGCCCGCATTGGAATCACGCATCCGTTCGCTCCAGCGGGACTGTAGCTTTGACGGTGGTCCCATGCTGACCCGAGGCGATTTCCAGACGGCCGCGAAGCTGGCGCAGCCGCTCACGCATTCCGGCAACTCCAACTCCAAGCTGCTGGACGACGCTTTCACCCTGATCCATGCGCAACAATTCCGGTGAAATGCCCCGCCCCTGGTCTTCAATTTCGACGACGGCGTGTCCGTCGTGCTGGGAAAGACGGATGGTGGCGGAAGTGCTGCCGGAATGACGCTGAACGTTGGAGAGGCTTTCCTGCACGACGCGAAAAAGCGCAATTTCGAGATCTGAATCGAGCCGGCCAAAATCATTTTGCAATTGCAAGTTAACCTTGAGGCCGCCATGCTCGGAGAGTCTGACAGTGTACCAGCGGAGAGCGGCAGCCAAGCCGATGGCGTCGAGATCAGGAGGATGCAAAAGATGAGAAAGATTGCGAACTTCTGCTGACGCTTGCGTGGCCAGTGAATGACAATCTTCAAACGGTTTCGTCAGCGCCGGATTTAATTCAACAGCCCGTTGTTCAAGGATGGCCAAATTGATCGCAAGCGCGGAAAGAGTTTGCGAGGTGCTATCGTGCAAGTCCCGCGCAATCCGCCGCCGCTCTTCGTCTTGCAGCCTCAGAAGGCGCGCGGAAAGCTGAGCAAGCTCCTTTTCCTTATGCTTCTGTTCGGTCAAGTCAGCGACAATCACGCAAATCCCCTTTAAATCTCCCGCATTGAGAGGGCTGAGCGAGAGGAATACGGGAAGGCGCTTCCCGCTTTCCGTCAGTAAAGTGCACTCCTCACTTTGGTGGGCCTGAGTGGCGCGCTCCAGCAGATCTTCGATGCTGGGACAATTGAGCGTTTGCACGAAATCACCGAGCCGGCCCCCAATAACTTTCTCAAGCGGCATCGCAACCATCGCCGCGAACCGGCGATTGGCGTAGAGCACCCGGCCGTCCATGGCAAGCGTGAGCGCGCCTTCGTTAATGCTCTCGATCATCACCTGGAACGAAAGCTCAGCGGTCGTCCGAGAGGCGGCGTTTTCCGCTACCGTCATTTTGTTTTGCTCCATCGCCGTGACCTCGACTCCGCCTGCATTCACCGAAATTTCGTTCCCATCTGGTAGCGCGAGCAAGAAGAATCCTTTCCACGAACCATACTCATACAAGTGTATAACATCCATCGTCTCTCCCGCGTATTTATTGAGGATTGCAAATTATAGTGACGGCAAATGCTGTAGCGGCGGCGTCTGGCCGCCGGCCGGTACTTAAAACGGCGGCGCTCGGAGAGTGCCGCTACAGAGAAAATTGTCACTATAATTTATAATCCTCAATTAATGAAACACGGCAGTCCGTTGCCGCGCTCCAGACGTTTACCAGTGCGCGGATTCGCTTCTCTTTCTGGTATCCTGCATTTCAGATTAAAACCTTAGCGCGGATATACAGAACGCCATAAGCCAGCGCCGGTCATCGGCTGTAGCGGCGGGCAAAGCCTGTAAGGGGCCGCCGGATTTTAATAGTAAAGCCCGGCGGCCAGAGGCCGCCGCTACAAAATCAGATATACTCTTCGCTTTTGGAGATTGCGTTTGGAAACGATAGCCTGCGACCTTTGTGGTTCCACGCGCCAGACCACGGTTTATCAGTCGCCGGACCGCCGTTACTTCCTAGGAGAAATTTTTACTGTGGTCCAGTGCGATGAGTGCGGATTGGGCTTTTTGAACCCGAGACCCACTTTCGAGGAGATGGGGAAATACTATCCTCCGGCTTATTACGAAGAGGAGTTCGCCAGCAATCTGAAATACCATCAAGCGCGTTATGCGCGCGAAGCCCGCTATCTGCGCGAGTTTGAGGAGCGCGGAGGATCGCGCCGCCTGCTCGATGTTGGCTGCGCCAACGGCGACTTTCCACGGTTTATGGCGGCGCGCGGCTGGAAAGTCGAAGGTGTAGAAGTTTCCGCGTCAACCGTGCCCATTCATGACTTTTTGGTTTACCCGCAACCGTTTCCCGAAATCCCGCTCGACACCCCAACATACGACGCCGTAACTGCGTGGGCAGTGCTCGAACACGTTCACAACCCAATGGCCTATTTTAAAAAGGCTTCCAGGGTCCTCAAGCCGGGCGGTCTTTTTGTTTTTTTGGTTCCCAACTTTGTCAGCATGGCCTCCCGCTATCTTTTTCGGGAGGACGTGCCGCGCCACCTCTACTTCTATACTCGCGAAACTGTCAGGCAATACGTGGAGAGCACCGGCCTTCGCCTGGAGCGCGAGGATAACTGCGATGAAATTTTCTCCATGCCTCCGGAAAACTTTTTATTGTTTTTTCTCAAGACGCGAATGCTGAAAAAAGGTTTTTCCTGGCGGGATTTGCCCCCTTCACGGCCTCAATATTTCCAGGCCAAAGGATTTCGGCCAGGTCTCCGTTCCTCATTAAAATACGCCTTCGCCTATCCACTCCGAACGCTAGACTGGGCCTTGCGGCCCGCTGCGGAGCGCGTTCAGATGCTGCGCAAGACCTACGGCACCAGCACCTATGTCGCCCGCAAGATTTAATCCATCATGAGTTCCCCCGGCTCTGCCGGGGAGGCAGTAGAAGTTTGACAGTTCCGGGAGTGAGACCTGAAATGCCCCTTGCCCGGCTTGCGGAGTTTACCCTGAGCGAAGCCGAAGGGATCGCTTCCCGATAGAGAAGGCCCCCTCTGAAAAAACCGTCTCGTTTATCCCATATGTCTCAAAAATCTCAAAGTGAGGTGTTAGGCTTTTTGTAGCGCAGACCTCCGTGTTTGAGGGTCTGCGGGTTTTTGTGCATTCAAAGGCCGCAGACCTCAAAGGCGGCGGTCTGCCTATGCAGCTTGCGCTGTAGCGGCGGCCTCAGGCCGCCGGTTTTTACAAATAAAATCCGGCGGCCAGAGGCCGCCGCTACAAAACTCGCTGGCTGCGCCAACGGGAGAACTTACGAACCATGCTCGATCCAAATCGAAATGGCTCGTTAATGCACATGAATTATTGCCGTAAGCCATTGAACCAAAATCGGTTAAAGGCGAAAAGAGAGCGAAAACACCAAAAAAGGATTGTTTTAATTTTTTCAAGCTATAGAAACTAAAGGAAGATTAGAAGAGCAAAGCGGAGCAAACCGGACGGAAAAACGGGCAAAATCGATGTAATAGATTGAAGGCAAAGGAATTACAATGATTTTCAGAACAAACCGGAGCATTTGCAACAAAACAAAGGAGATGCAAGAGAGGTCCGGTTTGTTTCCGGTTTGTAACGGCTTCTTGGGGGCCAAAAAACGGGGTTTTTCCGGTTCGAAGTGCGGAGTTCGTATGATAACCCTGCGGCTTATGGGTGTCGGGTAGCCACGGTCAGTGCTTTCCTGACCGTGGGCCTTTCCCACGCGAGCGCAAGCCCACGGTCAAACCCGGCAGCCGCGAAGCGGCTGAATATGAATAGGCCCGTGCGAAGCCGGGGGCTACCATGGTGTCGCTCCTTCGGAGCGGCGGCGCCCCTCACCCGCCCTCCTACGTCGGGCACCCTCTCCCCGCCGGGGAAAGGGTTGCGAGCCCTCCGGCTTCGCTCAGGGTAAACTCCGCGAGCTGGGTGAGGGGCATCTGAAGCACACGTGAGGGTCTGTGACCTGGGCTTTCGCCCGGGGCTAATCACATTCCGCCGCTTCGCGAGTTTCTTGACGCAAATATTATGCAGCTTCCCTTCTATTTCTTTGCGTCTTTTTGCCTTAGCGAGAGGGTCATTAGGGCTTTACAGAGCTTTTTTCTTGACATGAATCACACACGTCGCTATAGTTCGCCCTTCGAACAAATCGACCGGCGAATGGACTATCTGCATTGTTCGAGCATGTTATGCCGAGGGGTATCATCTCGAGACGAACCCGATGGAGGGTATTGTGACGACGAAAGATTTAAGAAGAAATAGATTCCTGCTGGCTTGTATGATTGCGGCGGCAGGTGGTTGTTTGCTGGTCTGTATTGGGTCAATCAGGGCGGCGAGCAATGGACAAAGCAAATCTGCAAAAGCGGAACCCCTGTATTTGAACCCGTTGTTGCCCATCGAACAGCGGGTGAACGACCTTGTTTCCCGCATGACGCTTCAGGAGAAGGTGCTGCAGATGCAGCACACGGCTCCGGCCATCCCGCGGCTGGGAGTGCCTTCCTACGATTGGTGGAATGAAGCGCTGCACGGCGTCGCGCGGTCGGGCGTCGCCACGGTTTTCCCGCAGGCGATTGGCATGGCCGCCACTTGGGACGCAAATCTGATCCATCAGGAAGGGCGCGTGATCGCCGTCGAAGCCAGAGCCAAATACAATCAGGCGCAGCGCGAGGGCAATCACAGCATCTACTTTGGGCTTACCTTCTGGGCGCCCAACATCAATATATTCCGCGATCCGCGCTGGGGGCGTGGACAGGAAACACTGGGAGAAGATCCCTTCTTGACTTCGCAACTCGCGGTGAATTTTGTCGAAGGAATGCAGGGGAACAATCCTAAATACCTGGAAGTCGTGGCCACACCCAAGCACTTCGACGTGCACAGCGGCCCCGAACCACTGCGTCACGGGTTTAATGTGAACGTGCGGCCGCTTGATCTTGAAGCCACGTATCTTCCCGCTTTTCGCGCAACCGTGACCGAGGGCCATGCGGATTCCATTATGTGCGCCTACAACGCCATTGACGGCGTTCCGGCTTGCGCCAATACCTACCTGCTGCAAAAGACGCTGCGCGACGCTTGGGGCTTTAACGGCTACGTAACCTCCGATTGCGGCGCCATCGCCGACATCACTTTTGGCCACCACTACACGCCGGACAACGAACACGGCTCCGCTGTGGCGGTGAAGGCCGGTACCGACACCACCTGCGGCAACGAATATGTCACGCTGGTGAAGGCGGTGCACGATGGCCTTATCAAGGAGAGCGAGATTGATGCCGCGGTGAAGCGGCTGTTCACCGCGCGCTTCCGCCTGGGCATGTTTGATCCGGCGAATCAAGTGCCCTTCAACAAAATTCCCATGTCGCAGGATGATTCGCCCGCGCGCCGGGAGCTTGCTTTGCGCGCGGCGCGAGAATCCATGGTGTTGCTGAAAAATAACGGCATCCTTCCCTTGAAATCGGACGTCAAGACTATTGCGGTGATCGGGCCTAATGCCGCCTCGCTCCCATCTCTTGAAGGCAATTACAACGGGACGCCTTCCCATCCGGTTTTGCCGGTCGACGGACTCATTCAGCAGTTTGCGGGAAAAGCGCGGGTGGTCTATGCGCAGGGGTCGCCTTACGTCACCGAATTACCTTTGGCCGTTCCGCGGACGGCGTTTCACCCTGCCGTCGATTCTAAGGTTGAGGGTCTCAAGGCTGAATACTTCGCCAATGACAACTTCTCTGGCAGCCCGGCGCTGCTTCGGACCGACCCGGAAATTCAGTTCGATTGGAATGCCGCGTCCCCCGCACCCAGCATCCCCATGAAGGCATTCTCCGTGCGCTGGACGGGAACAATTACACCACCCGGCGCCGGAGACTACACTTTTGGGGTTAACAATCACCGTTGTTTCCGCTGCGAAGGTCATGAGATCTTCAAAGTCTATCTTGATGGAAAGT
>DASZAE010000189.1:0-9779 GCA_035945515.1 Terriglobia bacterium | reverse complement strand
AGAAATTCAGGCGGGCCACGTCCATCCCCGCTTCAATCAGCGAAGCGAGCTTTTCGGGAGAAGCGGAAGCGGGACCAAGCGTGCACACAATCTTGGCGCGGCGCGCGACATCGTGTTTGGCAATCGACGGATGTGTTTCAGCCATGCGGGAACCTGGATGCGGTTGGGCGGAATCAAGCATTTTTAATCATATCAGACGCGAGGAGGAATAAGTGCGCCATCGATAGTGGCGTCGCCGTCGCAATCATTAGGCAGGAAAAAACAACCTAAAGCAGGCGCCGCCATTGCGTGAGCCATCGAGTTCAATCCATCCGTGGTGGTCATCCACGATTTTAGAAACAATGGAGAGGCCCAATCCGACTCCCGTTTTCTTCGTGGTAAAAAATGGGTTGAAAATCTGCTCGCGCTGTTCGTCGGGCACGCCAGGGCCGGTGTCTTCGATAGCAATTTCGACGCCCTCGTGTCCGTTGGATTGCGCGCGGCCTGTGGTGATGCGCAATGTGCCTCCCTCCGGCATCGCTTCAAAGGCGTTATCAAACAGGTTGGTAAAGACGCGCTCTGCTAACTCTCCGTCCAAAAATAAAAGGGGTAAGCCGTTGCTGTACTGGCGGTCAATCTCAACCTTAGCCGTGGAATGGCGATCCTTAACCCATTGCAAAGTACGATCGATGATTGGAGCTATATCCTGCCTTTCTAATTTAAGTTTGAGGGGGCGCGCGAAATCCAGAAAGCGGCCCACAAGGCTGTTGAGCCGTTCGACTTCGCTCGAAATGTAGGTTGCAAGCTCGGCCGTGAGCGCGTCGGAGGCGTGGAGTCTCTCGTTCAGCATCTCCGCCGAGCCGCGGATGACGCCAAGCGGATTGCGAATCTCATGGGCAAGGCCAGCAGAGAGTTGCCCCAGCGCAGCCAGGCGCTCGGAGCGTCTGGCGTCGGCTTGGGCCTGTTGCAGACGGCGATTGGTCTCAATAAGCTCTTCTGCAAGTTCACGGTAACGAAACGCCTGGCGGCGGTTCTCAGAGACAAAGCGATTTACAACCACGGCCACGAGGAAAAAGAAAAGGTAGCGCAGAGCCAATTCGGCAATACCGCCTTCAGTGAGGCGAAAGTAGCGCAAGGCAGGAATCAGAAACGCGCTGAAGGCCGCGCATGAGGCCAGCGTCCAGAACATCGTCCCCCAGCCGTCGTAAAGCATGGCGGCGGAAACGACCGGCAGATAATAGATGGGATAATAATTGCTGTTAATGCCTCCGGTGTGCCAAACAAGCAGCGTGGCCAGCAAAACCTTGACAAGGATGCTTACAAAATTGCGGCGCGAGGGTGAAACGGACCTCAGAATTCTGCTCTCGAAAATCTGGAACAGGCCGATGCCGGCAAGAATCATCTGCTTGTGGGTTTCGGCCAGAGGGGGCAAAACTGCGAGACCGGCCAGGAAAATCAGCCAGAGCAGATCGATCCATCCCAGTCTGCTGTGTTCGTTATCGGTCATAAGCAGAACCCATTACGTTGCTCCGAAAGTTGACACATCAGCGCCGGTAATGCGAATGTAGTGGACGAATGGCAATCAATGCAAGAGCGATGGTGGAAAGGGACCGCTCGCGGTTCAACGGTCCGCAGGACGTTCTCTCGCTAATTGGCAACACGCCCTTGCTGCGATTTAACCGCATCACCCGGCATCTTTCCGGGGTAGAGGTATACGCCAAAGCCGAGTGGGAGAATCCCGGCGGGTCGGTGAAGGACCGCGCGGCAAAAAATATCATTCTTGAAGCGGAGCGTGCCGGGCTGATGAATCAGGAGAAAATCCTGATCGACTCGACTTCTGGAAACACGGGCATCGCCTACGCGATGATCTCGGCAGCGCGAGGATACAGGCTGAAAATTTTCATGCCTTCGAATGTGTCTGCCGAGCGCAAGCAAATCCTTTCGGCTTACGGGGCTGAAATTATTTATACCGACCCCATGGAGGGATCGGATGGCGCCATCCGCAAGGTGCGCGAGCTGGCAGCGGCGCATCCCGATCTTTATTTTTACGCGAATCAATATGACAATCCGTCGAACTGGCGCGCCCACTACGAAACCACAGCTCCGGAAATTTTTGAGCAAACCGGCGGCCGCGTGACTCATTTCGTGGCAGGGCTTGGAACGAGCGGCACCTTCATGGGCACGACACGGAAACTGAAGGAATTAAATCCCGTTATCCGCTGCATCTCGATGCAGCCCGACTCGCCCTTTCATGGCCTCGAAGGACTGAAGCATATGCCCACATCGATCCTTCCCGGCATTTATGATGAGAATCTTGCGGATGAGGATGTGACGGTCTCGACTGAAGAAGCCTACTCGATGACGTTGCGCCTGGCGCGGGAGGAAGGCCTGCTGGTGGGCGTCTCTGCCGGCGCTGCTATGGTTGCCGCTCTGAAAGTCGCGGAGGGACTGCGCGAAGGCGTGGTGGTGACTATTTTTAGCGACAGCGGCGATAAGTATCTGAGCGAGCGGTTTTGGACCGAAGGGCGAAAGGGTTAAGATTCGGCGGGATTGGCGCCTGGAACCAAGGTGAGACTGCTTTCATCCAACGGTTGAACGTTATGGCATTGCAACTTACGAACAAGCATGTGGATGCGATCCGCCGGAGCGCCGCTGAAGGATATCCCAATGAATGCTGCGGCGTATTGCTTGGCGTGGGGCGCGACGGGCTGAAAGAAGTGCGCGAAGTACAACCGCTGCCCAATTTGCGCGGCAAGTCAGAGCGCGCGGAAGAATTGCTGCCTCTGACCGCCGCGAGCGAATCTGAGCGGAATAGGTTCCTGATTGATCCCGAGGATTTGCGGCGCGTGGAAAAAAAGGCTCGCGAGCGAGGGCTAGATACGGTTGGGTTCTACCATTCTCATCCTGATCACCCGGCGCGCCCATCGGGATATGACAGGGACCACGCTTTTCCTTGGTATTCTTATGTTATTATTGCAGTTGAAGCGGGTAAGCCGGGCCGCTACACCTCCTGGGTTCTGCAGGATGATCGAGCACAGTTTGATGAGGAGCCACTGGAGATTATTGAATAGCGCGCCAGCGGTGCGCGGTTTTATACGTTCAAAGGAGACCTGATGGCGGTAAAAGTGATGATTCCTACTCCCCTGCGGCAGTATACGGAGCGGAAGGAAGCGGTTGAAATCGAAGCTTCAAGCGTGGCCGACGCCTTGCAGCGGCTGACGGCGCAGTTCAACGGGCTGCGCAAGCACCTCTACAACGACGAAGGCAAACTGCGCAGTTTTGTGAACATCTATTTGAACGACGAAGACATCCGATACCTGCAAAAGGACAAAACTCCGGTCAACCCAAACGACGTGATCAGCATTGTGCCCTCCATCGCCGGCGGCAGCCCCCTCTGCATCTGTAATTAGCCTGGGGCCGGTGAGCCGGCGTCCGGGCGTCCTACATCGAACTTAATTCCACTTTTGCATCGTAAAAAATTGAAGCACGCGCCTCACCCGGCTCGCTAAGTTCGCCGTCCTCGTCTCACGGGAGAGGGTTGGGCAAGGAAAAAGAAAGATAGATCGAAGCCCTCTTCCTCGGGAGAAGCGGGAGCCGTAAATCGGAGGACAGGGATTTTTTGAGGGATAACAAATGGCTACACTGATGATGAACACAAGCACGAAGACTCCGCAACTCGACAAAGACGAAATCCTGCGCTATAGCCGTCATCTGATCATGCCGGAAGTAGGCATGGAAGGTCAGCTTAAGCTGAAGAAGGCAAAGGTGCTCTGCATTGGAGCCGGTGGCCTGGGCGCCCCGATGGCGCTTTACCTGGCTGCGGCTGGCGTGGGCACGCTCGGCATCGTGGACTTTGACGTGGTGGACTTTTCAAACCTCCAGCGCCAGGTGATCCACGATACGAATGATGTGGGCCGCACCAAGCTTGAGTCGGCCCGCGACACCATTCTGGATATCAACCCGAACGTCGAAGTGGCGGGCTTTGAAACCCGTCTGAATTCAGAAAACGCGCTGGAGATTTTCAAGGATTTTGATATCGTGGCCGACGGAACGGATAATTTCCCCACACGATACCTTGTGAATGATGCTTGCGTGCTGCTTGGAAAACCCAACGTTTACGCCAGCATCTTCCGCTTTGAGGGGCAGGCGTCGGTGTTTTACGCGCAAGAGGGACCGTGCTACCGCTGCCTCTACCCGGAGCCGCCTCCGCCGGGATTGGTGCCGAGTTGCGCTGAGGGTGGCGTGCTGGGCGTGCTGCCAGGCATTATGGGCTGCGTGCAGGCGCTTGAGGTCATCAAGCTGATTCTGGGCAAAGGCGATTCGCTGATTGGCAGGCTGCTGCTCTTCGACGCGCTTGGCATGAAGTGGCGCGAGCTGAAGCTGCGCAAAAATCCGGAGTGCCCCGTCTGCGGCGCGCATCCGTCAATCACGAAGTTAATTGATTACGAGCAGTTCTGCGGCATTCGCGGAGAGGAGCACCACGTGGAAACCAACGTTCCTGAGATTACGCCCGTTGAGCTGAAGCAATTGATCGATTCGGGCGAGTCCCCGGTAATTCTGGATGTGCGCGAGCCGCACGAGTTCCAAATCTGCCGCATTCCCGGCTCGGTGCTCATCCCGCTTGGGGATGTCCCGGCGCGCATGAATGAACTCAATACGGCGGACGATATTGTTGTGCATTGCCGCTCAGGAGTGCGCAGCGCCAAGGCGGTGGGCTTCTTGATGAACTCGGGCTTCCGCAAGATCAAGAATCTGAAGGGCGGCATTCTGGCTTGGTCAGATCAGGTAGACCCCACCGTCCCCAAGTATTGATCTCTGGTAACTATTGAGGATTACAAATTATAGTGACGACAAATGTTGTAGCGGCGGCCTCTGGCCGCCGGTTTTTCGGCGTTCAGAGAGCGCCGCTACAGAAAAAATTGTCACTATAATTTGTAATCCTCAATAGGCTGTAGCGGCGGCGTCTCGCCGCCGCTACAGAAACTTTCCCGGCCTTTTCACAAAGACTTCAAGCGGCTGCTTCAGGCAAAACGGCGGGTGAACTCGCGCAATGCTTCGAGTGTCTTTTTCGCCCGGCCAGATGCAATGGATTCTTCCGCTATGCCCACTCCGTCACGAAAACTCGTCGCCAGCCCCGCCACCACCAGCACCGCCGAAGCATTTGCAAGCACGATGTCGCGGTGAGGTCCGCGTTCCCCATTGAGGATGCGCACAATGATGCGCGCGTTCGTTTCGGCGTCGCCGCCCGCAATCGCTTGCCTCAGAGCCTCTGGGGCGTGTAGGTCCAATCCAAACTCTTCGGGCAAAATCTGTCGCGTGGTGACGCTTCCATTCCGGGCTTCAGATAGCTGTGTGTGATGCGAGAGCGAGATTTCATCCATTCCATCTTCGCTCGCTACCACGAACGCGCGCTCCGCGCCCACGATGGCAAGCGCCCGCGCCATCATTTCGGTGCGGCCGAGGTCATAAACTCCGGCAAGCTGGACGGAAGCGTTGAGCGGGTTGGTGAGCGGGCCAAGAAGGTTAAACACCGTTTTGGTTTTCAGGCTCTGGCGCGCTCCCATGACGTGCTTCATCGAGAGATGAAGATGCGGCGCATAGAGAAAAACCATCCCTGTGGTTTCCAAGCACTCCGGGATGCGCGCAAGCGGCATTTCCACCGCCACCCCAAGAGCTTCCAGCACGTCCGCGCTGCCGCAGCGGCTTGAAATCGACCGGTTGCCGTGCTTGGCCACGCGCGCGCCCGCGCCCGCGACGACCAGCGCCACAGCGGTCGAGACGTTAAACGTTCCTTTGCCATCGCCACCGGTGCCACAGGTGTCGAGAAGATGTCCGTTGCGAGCGAGGCTTTTCGTATCCACACCGGCCTCTCGGAGCACTTCAGCGGCTCGTGCGCGCATCACTTCGGCGAATCCCGCGAGTTCATCCACTGTTTCGCCTTTGTCGCGCAAGCCAATCAGAAGAGACTTGATGTCTTCCTCAGGAACGCCGCCGGAAAAAATCTCCTGCATGACGGAGCGAGCTTCGGCGCGGCTCAGGCTTTCGCCAGTTGCGATCTTTTTGATTGCGTCTCGAATTTGCATGACGTAGCGCCAGCATCTTGCCGGCTTTTTACCTGTCTCGGCGCTTGCCAAGACCACGCAAAGGATGGCGACGCTCTAGCGCATTTATTGCATTTTGAGCGCGCTTTGCCTATACTGGGACATCGGGCCAGCCTGGAATTCTTCATTGTACCTTGAATTCCGTGCATCCCACTTGGATGTCAACGTAATCCGCCCGCCTTTTCACCAAAAAGTCTGGTTTGGCAGGCCGCTGAATCCGCAACCATCATGAAAATTCACGAATATCAAGCCAAACAAATCCTTGCGCGCTACGGTGTGGCCGTGCCGCGAGGCGAAGTCATCGAACGGGCCGAACAAGCGGCTGCCATTGCGGAAAAGCTTGGCGGAACAGTGGTGGTGAAGGCGCAAATTCACGCCGGCGGACGCGGCAAAGGCGGCGGCGTGAAGCTGGCGCGCAGCCCCAAAGAAGCCGAAGAGCTTGCTGGCAAGATGCTCGGCATGACGCTGGTGACGCATCAGACCGGTCCCGAAGGTCGCGTGGTGCGCCGTGTGCTCATTGAGGAAGGAGTCGAGATTGCGCGTGAGCTTTACCTGGGCTTGGTGATGGACCGCGCCAGCGGGCGGCCAGTCCTGATGGCGTCAAGCGAAGGCGGCGTAGAAATCGAAGTGGTTGCGGCGGAGCATCCGGAAAAAATCCTCAAAAAAGCCATCCACCCCGCTCTGGGTCTGCAGGCGTTTCAAGTGAGAACGCTGGCATTTGCCCTTGGCATCGAGGCTGCGCAGATACCGCAGGCCTACAAGTTCATCACCAGTTTGTACAAAGCTTTCGAGTGGACTGACGCATCGCTCGCTGAAATCAATCCGTTCATTGTCACCAAGGATGGGCGGTTGCTTGCGCTCGACGCCAAGATGAATTTCGACGACAGCGCGCTCTACCGCCACCCGGAAATTCAGGAATTGCGCGACCTCAACGAAGAAGATCCATTGGAAGTGAACGCCTCGGACTACAAATTAAATTACGTCCGCCTGGATGGGAACGTGGGCTGCATGGTGAATGGCGCGGGCCTGGCCATGGCTACGATGGACATCATACAGTACGCGGGTGGCAGCCCCGCTAATTTCCTCGACGTGGGCGGCGGCGCGAACGAAGAGCAGGTGCGCCACGGCTTTGAGATTATCCTGAGCGATCCCAATGTGCGCGCCGTGCTCATTAACATTTTCGGGGGCATCATGCGCTGCGATATTGTGGCCAACGGCGTCGTGGCGGCAGCCAAGACGCTTGGGATTAAGGTCCCTGTGGTGGTGAGACTCGAAGGCACCAATGTTGATCTCGGCCAGAAGATTCTGCGCGAGTCGAGGCTGAACTTCACCGTGGCCGCGAACATGAAAGATGCGGCGGAAAAAGCCGTAGCCGCTGCACGTTAACTGGTAGCCACGGCACGGTGTTTGTGCCGTGGGTTCTTGGTCTGACAAAAGAAAAGCCCACGGCACAAACACCGTGCCGTGGCTACCGTCTTCTGAAAGTTACATATGGCGATACTCGTTGACGAAAACACAAACCTTCTCGTTCAGGGCATTACCGGCCGCGAAGGGACGTTTCATACGCGGCAGGCGGTGGAGTACGGCACAAAAGTTGTCGCGGGCGTGACGCCCGGCAAGGGCGGGTCAAACGTTGACGGCATTCCCGTCTTCAACACCGTTGCCGAGGCGAAGGAAAAAACTGGCGCGAATGCCTCGGTTATTTTCGTTCCGCCGCCGTTTGCGGCCGACGCAATCATGGAGGCGGCAGACGCGGGCCTGCCGCTGGTCATCTGCATCACCGAAGGCATTCCGGTGATGGATATGATGCGCGTCAAGCAGTTTTTGGACGGCAAGGCTACGCGACTAGTCGGCCCCAATTGTCCGGGCGTCATTTCGCCCGGCAAATGCAAAATTGGAATTATGCCGGGCCGCATTCACAAGCAGGGGCACATCGGAGTCATCTCGCGCAGCGGCACGTTGACGTATGAAGCTGTGGGCCAATTGACGGCGCTCGGCATTGGGCAATCCACCTGCGTAGGCATCGGCGGCGACCCCATCATCGGGACGCAGTTTATCGACGCGCTCCGACTGATGGCTGCCGACCCGGATACGCACGGCATCGTGATGATTGGCGAGATCGGCGGCAGCGCGGAAGAAGAAGCGGCGGCGTTTATCAAGTCCAGCGTGAAAAAGCCTGTCGTGGGGTTTATCGCAGGCCGCACCGCGCCACCCGGACGCCGTATGGGTCATGCGGGCGCGATTATTTCCGGGGGCAAAGGCACAGCGGCGGATAAGATTGCCGCGCTTGAAGCGGCCGGCATCCGCATGGCTGCAAGCCCGGCGCTGATTGGCGAGACGATGGCTGCCGCGCTCGGTAAAACCGCGGCACGTTAAGCATTTTTTGTAGCGGCGCTCTCTGAGCGCCGGCCGTTATTTCTAAAAGCCGACGGCCAGAGGCCGCCGCTACAATAGTTCTTTCTAAACCGGAGTTTTATGGCGATTGAACGGACTTTAACTATCATTAAGCCCGACGCAGTTGAAACCGGGCATGTAGGGGACATTATCCATATTTTCGAGGCGAACCGGTTTCGCATTGTGGCCGTGCGGCTTGCTAACCTGACCAAAAGAGAGGCGGAAGGGTTTTACGCCGTCCACCGCCAGCGGCCTTTTTTCGCCAGCCTCACGGACTTTATGAGTTCAGGCCCTTCGTTGCCGATGGTGCTCGAGGGCGAAAACGCCATCGCCCGCTTGCGCGAAGTCATGGGAGCGACCGACCCTGCCAAAGCTGCTGCCGGAACAATCCGCAAGCTCTACGCCGCGAGCATCGAAAGGAATGCCGTCCACGGTTCCGACGCCCCCGAAACTGCCGCCTTCGAAATTGGTTATTTTTTTGCTGGTGTTGAACTTAGCTAGGGCGTGTTAACACTAATCCATAATTTTCTGTTATTATGGAAAACTATGGAGATCAGCGAAGCGCAGTACCGCCGCATTGAACCAATTCTGCCGCGTCAGCGTGGCAACGTTAGCATGTCGAACCTTACGGTGTTGAACGCGATTCTGTATGTGGCCGAGCAGGGATGCAAGTGGCGCGGCCTGCCCAAACGTTTCGGCAACTGGCACACCCTCTACACCCGCATGAACCGCTGGGCCAAGCGGGGCGTGCTGGACAGCATCTTCGAGAAATTGCAGCGCGAACAGATCGTGCGCATCAAGATCGAGGCCGTTTCGCTGGACTCGACCCTCGTCAAGGTGCATCCCGATGGCACGGGGGCGTTAAAAAAAACGGCCCGCAGGCCATCGGCAAGTCCCGCGGCGGGTGGACCACCAAGATTCATATGGTTGCCGCGAATGCTCGCACGGCCCTAGCCTTTCAACTGTCACCCGGTCAGGCATCCGACGCCAAGGCGGGCCGCGAGCTGCTGGGCGGCATCGGCCCGTTGCCCGCGCCCCTGCATCTGATGATGGACCGCGCTTACGAGGACAACGAGACCCGGCAACTGGCTTTGGATTTTGGGTTCATCCCGGTGGTTCCGCCCAAGAGCAACCGCCTGGAGCCATGGCAATATGACAAGGCCATCTATCGCAAACGCAATGAGATCGAGCGGCTCTTCCGGCGGCTCAAAGGGTTCCGCCGCATCTTCTCCCGCTTCGACAAACTCGATGTCGTCTTCGTTGCTTTCATCCACTTCGCTCTCATCGTCGAGGCGCTTAGATAGT
>DASZAE010000188.1:0-5632 GCA_035945515.1 Terriglobia bacterium | reverse complement strand
AAAGGTTTGCATTCCGAACTTTTCCTGTCCCGACTGCATGGCGGAGTAAATCTGGTGGATTTTGTCTTCGCGGATTAAATTCCGCACCGCGGGATTTGGAATCAGGATTTCCATGGCCATCACTCGCCCTCTTCCGTCCGTGCGGGCCAGCAGGGATTGGCAGAGAATCCCTTCCAGGACCAGCGAAAGCTGCGCTCGCACCTGAGGCTGCTGATAAGCCGGGAAAACGTCGATCACGCGGTTGATGGTGGTGACCGCCGAGTTCGTGTGCAGCGTTCCGAACGTCAGGTGGCCGGTCTCTGCGATTCGCAGCGCGGATTCAATCGTTTCCAGATCACGCATTTCTCCGATCAGCACCACGTCCGGATCTTCGCGGAGCGCGGCTCTGAGAGCGTTGGGAAACGAGTGCGTATCGGAATGAATCTCGCGCTGGTTGACCAGGCATCTCTTATGGGTGTGCAGAAATTCGATTGGGTCTTCGATGGTAATCATGTGCTCATGCCGGGTCTCGTTGATGAAATCCAGCATGGTGGCCAGCGTGGTCGACTTCCCGCTCCCGGTCGGTCCGGTTACGAGGATAAGGCCGCGAGGCTTCTGGCACAGCTTGCGCAGGATGGGAGGCAGCGCGAGATCGTCAAACGATCGAATGTCAAAGGGAATGGCGCGAAACACCGCGGCAGTGGCGCCGCGCTGATTGAAGAGGTTGCCGCGAAAGCGCGAGAGGTCGCGGATGGCAAAGGAAAAATCGAGCTCAAGAGACTCTTCAAAGCGGTGCTTTTGGGACTCCGTTAACACGCTATAGGCAAGTTGTTTGCACTCTGCGGGGCCGAGCGAAGGAAAGTCTTCTAGAGGCTTGAGTTCGCCGTGCAAACGAACTCGCGGCGGCGAATTCACGGTGAGATGCAGGTCTGACCCGCCCATCTCGACGAGGCGCCTCAACAATTCACTGAGGGAAGGAAGTTCCATGTAAGTTCGCCTTTATGTCGTTATACGTGACGCCATAAGTCGGTGGCGCCTGATTCTGTAGCGGCGGCCTCTGGCCGCCGGTCTTTACTATTAAAATCCGGCGGCCCCTTACTGCTTTGCCCGCCGCTACAGTCAATGACCGTCGCTGACTTATGACGCTCTGTATAGTTTGCATTCGTCGCGCCAGAATCGAACGCACTGTCTCAAAGCACCGTCTCCCGGACCACCTCTTCAATCGTCGTCAGGCCCGCTTTAACCTTGATCAGCCCGCTGCGGCGCAGGGTAATCATGCCCTGTTCGATTGCCTTGCGCTTAAGCTCGATGCCCGAAGCGCCGGAAAGAATCAAATCGCGGATTTCGTCCGTGCTTTCCATCACCTCGTAGATGCCCACGCGCCCCTTATAGCCCCTTCCGCCGCAGGTTGAGCAGCCCTTGCCCTTGAAAGGCGCCACCGAGCGAGCCTCTTCCGCCGAGAAGCCGGCGTCCATGAGCACTTGGGGCGAAGTGGGATCTTCCACTCGACACGCCGTGCAGATGCGGCGCACCAGACGCTGCGCGCAAATTAAATGGACTGAGGTTGCTACCAGGAACGGTTCAACGCCCATATTCATCAGGCGGGAAATGGTGGAAGGCGCGTCGTTAGTATGCAGCGTGGAAAGGACCATGTGGCCTGTCAGAGCGGCTTTGATTGCAATCTCGGCAGTCTCGAAGTCGCGGATTTCGCCGACCAGGATAATATTGGGGTCCTGACGCAGAAAGGATCGCAGCGCCGCGGCGAAGTTTAATCCAATCTGTTCCTTCATCTGAACCTGGTTGATGCCCGGCAACTGAAATTCCACAGGGTCTTCGGCGGTGATGATGTTGGTGTCATCCTTATTGAGCTGTGCAATCGACGAGTAAAGCGTGTTGGTTTTGCCGCTTCCGGTGGGACCCGTGACCAGCACCATCCCATAAGGCTTGAAGATGGCTCGCTGAAACTTTTCCAGTGATTCGGCTTCGAAGCCCAGCTTGGTCATATCCAGGCGCAGATTTTCTTTATCGAGCAACCGCATGACGATTTTCTCGCCATGCAGAGTGGGGAGGACAGAGACGCGCAAATCAAGCTGCTTCCGCTTGTGCTCGTGCATGATCTTGAGCATGATGCGCCCGTCCTGCGGCAGCCGTTTTTCCGCGATGTCCAATTTGGCCATAATCTTTACGCGGCTGATAATCGCATCGCGCAGTTTCAAGGGCGGCGTCATCACCGGCTGCAGAAGGCCGTCAATGCGGTAGCGGATGCGGTATTCCTTCTCATAAGGCTCCATGTGAATATCGCTTGCGCCCCGCCGGACGGCGTCGCCAAGCACATAATTAACTAGCCGGATCACGGGAGCTTCTTCAGAAGCTCGCTCCATGTCCGCAAGGTTGAGCATTTCCTCGGAGGATTCATCCAGCTCAACGCTGCCCGCCGAGCCCTCATCGAGAAAGCTTACAAGGTCGTCAATTTCCTTCTGACGCTCGACATCGTGAACGTTGCCGAAATAGCTGTTGATCGCGGCATCGATGGCGTGCTCGGGGGCAAGCACCGGCTCAATATTCAATCCGGTGAGGAATTTCACGTCGTCCAGAGCAAAGACGTTGGCGGGATCACTGACGGCCAAGGTCAGCGACGCGCCGGTCCGCAGCAACGGAATCACGTGATGCTTAAGAGCCGTCTCCATCGGAATAAGCTTCACCGCGACGGGATCAACAGGAAATTCGCTCAGCTTGACCGAAGGGACTCCGTATTGGGCCGCAAGGGCTTCGGCAATTTCCTCGTCAGTAACAAATTCCAGCTTTACCAGAGCTTGACCCAACTTGCCGCCGTTCGTTCTTTGGTAATCAATGGCGCGACGAAGTTGAGCCTCTGAAATGCGATTGTCCCTCAGCAGAATTTCACCGAGTTTGCCCACAATCATTTGCGTGCTCAAGGGTTACTCCATTGATCCCAAAACTGCCCGATAAATACGTTCATTCCGAACCCGAAAAAACGCCCAAGCGCGACCCACCTGTTCATTATAAAGTATTATACATTATAATAATAGTTCTAAAACAATCCGTTCAACTTGGCTAATAGCCAGCCCTGAAAAATATGTGATAACTGCGCTCGAGGGGGTCGTTGCGGCGCCTCTGGCCGTTGGTATTTACGATTTAAATTTTTAACGGCTAGATGCAGCTAAACTATCAGCCGGACTCTATGTCCGCGGAGCTGGCTGAAACACTAAAAAGGGGCGCGTCAAGCGGCCTCTCCGATCTTGACATCGTCAGTTCAGGAGCATAACTTTAAGCCATATGACCTTGCCAGACGGGGATCAATTCCCGGCGCCAATAGGGACGCTCAGAGATTATTTCCAAAGCCTGTTGCAGGGCTTCGGCCCCCAAGGCTGGTGGCCAGCCCGCACTCGTTTGGAGGTCATCCTGGGAGCAATTCTGACCCAAAACACAACTTGGCGAAACGCATCGCTTGCCCTGGATCAGGTTCGCAAACATGGCTTACTACGCATGGAAAACCTAAGAAAGGCGAGCTTGCCTGAGCTAGAGCGCCACGTCCGGCAGGCTGGATTTTACCGTCAGAAGGCCGCCACCATTCTTTCTTTCATTGGATGTCTAAATCGGGATTGCCGCGGATCGCTCGACACTCTCTTTTCCATGCCCTCGGACGACTTGCGGCGGTATTTGCTTGATATCAAAGGGCTTGGACCTGAAACAGCGGATGCAATTCTTCTTTATGCCGGGCGGAAGCCCTATTTTGTGGCAGACGCTTACACGCGACGAATCCTCTCGCGCCACGGTTGGCTGCCCGCCAATGCCACCTATGAGGCAGCGCAGGAACTCTTGCACCAGCAATTGCCGCGCGATTCGCGCCTTTTTAATGAATTTCATGCCTTGCTGGTCGAGGCCGGGAAACGTTATTGCACGAGGCGCGAGCCGGCGTGCTCGGAATGCCCTTTGCGCGAGTATCTGGCCACCGGGTCAAGGGCCGCTCCAGGCGAGTTGGCGGCCCTGTCGGCAATAAATTGACGATATGGACGAAAAATCCCCTAAAAGCCACCGCTCTTTCCTGATTTTTCTTCTCGTTCTGGTTCCCGTGCTCTTCCTAATCGGATGGAGCCAGGCATCGCTGAACCTCAATTTCATTCACCCGCGCGACGCTACGGAAACGTTTCTGCTGGCGGCTGTTTCCGCGTTTGTTTTTGTGCTTTTTGTTGTCTTTGCCCTTATTCTGACCCGAATTCTCCTTAAACTATACGCCGAGCGCCGCCAGAACCAGTTGGGCTACCGCTTTAAGACGAAGATGGTGATAGCCTTCTTGAGCCTTTCGCTCATTCCGGTGTGTTTTCTCTTTTTGTTCTCCTACGGCCTGGTCAATCGCAGCATCGACAAATGGTTTGGCATCCCCTTTGATTCCGTCCGGCGGGACGCCACTGCCATCACGGAGCAGCTTGCGCTCGAATCCGAGCGGGCGGCGCTCGACAACGCCCAACATCTCGCTGCTCTTGAACGCCTTCAGCAAAGCCTCGCTGAGAAGAACGCCGGGGAGCTCGAAAGCCTGCTTCGCCGCGCCTCCGGGGGAATGCAGCTTGAGGCGATTCTTTGTCTCGACCCCCAAGGCCGCTTGATCGCTCGCGCCGGTAGCGCATGGCCCGGCCTCACGGAGGTCGTCAAGGAGTTTCCCGCCCTCAAGACGGGCGCCTTGCCCGCACGCGGCCTAAGCGCGAGTATAAGGTCCAATAATTTTGATCTTTTTCTGGCTGCCGAGAGCGTTCAAACGCCTGGCGGGGAGAATATAGGAAATGTCATTGCTGTCCGGCGTCTGCCGCTCAATATCCAGATCATGGCGAATCAGATTCAGCAGGAGGCGCACCGATACGACGAGTTGAGCCACGAAAAGAAAGCCCTAAAGCGACTGTACCTCTCGATTCTGCTGCTTATCACGTTGCTGATTTTATTCGCCGCAACTTGGCTCGCGATGTTCTTTTCAAAACAGGTCACGGTGCCGGTTCAAGCTTTGGCCGAAGCCACCCACGCGGTGCTTAATGGGAATCTCGGCTGGAGGATTACGGCGCGCGCCGACGCCGAGCTCGGCAGCTTAATTGGCCTGTTCAATGAAATGACGCGGCAGCTCCAGGAAGGGCGCTTGGCCGTCGAAAGAGCCACGGGCGACCTTCAGCAGGCCAACCGCGAGATGGAAGAGCGCAATAATACAATTGAAGCTATTCTCGAAAACGTGCCGGCCGGGGTCATCTCCTTCAATCCGCAGCGCGAGATCACGCAGACGAACTCGGCCACCGGACGCATGTTCGGGAACGCATCCGTGAAGACGGCCCGCAGCCTTGCCGACCTGTTCGCTCCCGATGAAGCGCGAGAAATTTCCCGATTGTTTCCGCGCGCCCAGCGCCAGGGCGTGGTGAACCGCCAGATCGCCCTTAGAATTGGCGGCCGGCGCGCCTTGGCAGGGATCACGCTCTCCTCTGTCTCCGCCCAGCATGGCGCGGTAGGCTTTGTGATGGTCATTGAAGACCTGACGGACGTTGTTCAAGCGCAGCGCAGCGCGGCGTGGCGCGAAGTGGCGCAGCGCATCGCCCATGAAATCAAGAATCCGCTCACGCCTATTCGCCTCTCTTCTGACCGCATCCGGCGGCTCATC
>DASZAE010000187.1:0-4075 GCA_035945515.1 Terriglobia bacterium | reverse complement strand
CTAACCGCTGGACGCATTGCTCCTCAGTGCCAAAGAGCCTTTGAAACTGCTGGATCGTCATCATTCTATGGAGTTTTTGCCTTTTCATGCCTCCCATTATATCGCTTTTCATTCGCCGGATCAAGCTTGATAATCATACCGTGATTTTTTTGTGTGTTTTCGCCTTCTTGCCGGCCATTTTCTAATCTTCGGAGAGCCGCCGGGTAGCGGTGCGACGTCCCCCCGCCGGTTTATCATTAGTAAAGGCCAATGGCCAGATGCCACCCCTGCAGCTTGCGCAAAGGAACTTCATGCAATAGTATAGGCTGCAAGACCTCGAGAGGCAATGAGGGGGGCTACCGGGCAGAATAACTGGAGCAGACCTCAGCGACCCGTACTGCAATATCCCGTGGTCGTGGGTGAGGTGCGCCTTGGGTCGTGCTGGGGCTGGCGGAATCATCGCGCATGGCAAAAGTAAAAAACAAACTCGATCGCTCGCGCAAGGCCAGCGCCCAGGGACGAACGGTTGAAGAGTCTCAAGTGGAGATGCTCGAGGTGGTGCTGCCGAACGACGCCAACCTGCTCGGCAACATCCTGGGCGGCAAAGTGATGCACTTGATCGACATTGCCGGCGCCATCGCGGCGCACCGCCATTCGCGCTGCCAGGTGGTGACGGCTTCGGTGGATAGCCTTGATTTCCGTCATCCGGTGCGCGTGGGCCAGATCATTATTTTGCGCGCATTTGTCACGCGCGCTTTCACTACGTCGATGGAGGTGGAAGTGAACGTCTACCGCGACGATTATGTTGAGGGCAAGCGGCGGCAAACCAGCTCCGCGTTCCTCACATACGTCGCGCTCGATAGCGCGGGCAAACCCGCGCCCGTGCCGCCGCTGATTCCGCGCACCCGGGAAGAGCGACGCCGCTATCGCGAGGCGCTTGAGCGCCGCCGCCACCGTCTGGCCCTTGCCGCCCGCGCGCATCGTCGCTATTTTGATAAAGGGGATTAAAGTCAGGGACAAGTGACAAGTGACAAGTGACGAGAGTGAAGGGACAACACGCAGAAGCCGAAGGCAGGAATAAGTAAAAAAGCAGTTAGCGGGAGTTTTTATCCTCGACTCTCGCCCCTTGACTTTTGTCCCTATTTTTTAGAGATCCCAAGGGATCATCAACAGGAGAAACCCTATGAAAGTTAAGCGAAGCAAAATTTTTTCAGGAACCCCTTGGGAGCCGATGGTGGGTTACGCGAGGGCCGTGCAGGCCGGGGAAGTGGTGTATGTTTCCGGCACTACGGGGACCGATCCCTCGGGCAAAGTGCTTGCGCCGGGCGACGCCTATGCGCAGGCGCAACAGGCCATCCGTAATATCGAAAACGCGCTCAAGCGTCTCGGTCTTGGCCTCGAGCACGTGGTGCGGACGCGCATCTACGTCACGGAAATCGACCGCTGGCAGGAGGTGGCCAAGGCCCACGCCGAATTCTTCGGCGAGATTCATCCCGCCACGTCGATGATCGGCATCGCGCGCTTGGTCGACCCGGAAATGCTGGTGGAGATTGAAGCGACCGCGGTGCACTAGCGCCCTGAGTCAGAAGTTCTTCGGCTAACCCTCGGTCTTCAGCGGCTGAAGCCGGAACGAAAATACGGGCGTTCATGTCGGAGCTAAAGCTCCGACCCCCTGAGAATTATCCAACGAATTTCAGATTCACGACACTAACCCAACGCCCCGTGTCATTCTGAGCCCTTCGCTCGTCATCCTGAGCGGAGCGAAGGATCCCGGCATTTGGCTCAGGGTAAACTCCGCGAAGAATCTGTTTTTGAGGGCCGGGGAAAGCAGATTCTTCGCGGAGTTTACCCTGAGCGAAGCCGAAGGACTCAGAATGACACGGCATGAAAGCTTGCTTCCATCGCCAGAACACATCGCAAAATGCGAGATGTTATGCGTCACAAGCGCGGGCGCTCTACTTGTTTATGAGAGAATTTAGCGAGCGCAAGTACGGGTTCGTCGCTCTTGGCCTTTGTATTGCGGAGCTCACATTTATTTGGGGCAGCCTTGCGCTTATCAATACGACGGGCCTGTGGGCACATGCACCGCATTGGTTGGCGGACGGTTTTATGGTTATGTACCTGGCAGGCGTCGCCGCACTGGCCATCGCCGTGCTAGGGACTGTGAAGGACTCACGGCGAGGTTTAGCGGGTCTCGCGCTTCTGCTGAGTCTTTTGAACCTCGTGGTTTGCGCCATTCCGCTTGCGAGTCTGAGATAACGCGCAGCTACGGCATGATTTTTGTTCCGTGGATATTTTGGCTGTAGCGGCGGCCTCTGGCCGCCGGTCTTTACTATTAAAATCCGGCGGCCAGAGGCCGCCGCTACAGAATCAGGCGCCGCCGACTTATGGCAGCGCCCTCGAAAATCAATGCCGCCAGGATGGCGGCGCTACGTCCTACAACTGCGGGACGGGGGGCGTCAACAACGTTCCCGCGCGAACGCCCGTTCGGCGCAATCGCCGCCGGTAGACCTTGCCGCCCGCTTCAACGTATAACGTCTGCAAATCCGGGCCGCCAAAAACTATGCTTGAGGATGAGCCAGACCCAGGCGCGTTAAGGATAGCCACCACGCGCCCCGGCTGGTCGCACACTTCAATCCCTAGCCTCGTCGTCACATAAAGATAACCTTCGCTATCCACCGTCATCCCGGCCGAGCCGGTGGCGGAAGATTCGTCCAGTGTTTCGAGACGATAGAACGGCTCGCCATCTGCGAGGGAACCATCCGGCTGAATCTGAAAGGACCACACCCACTTTGTGCCGGCGTCATCGACAAGGAGCAGCGACTGGTCGGGCGAAAGCTCGACGGCGGTAGGATTACCGATGCTTTCGTCCAGAAAACTTTTCTTCCCGTGCGTGTCAATGACGCCCATCTGATGATTTCCTACAAAGTAAATCGCGCCATTGTGTGTGACCGCGAGACTGCCGCACGCAATGCCTTTGGCGATCACGCGCTCAGCGCCACCTGCTGGAGCGTAAGCCACAATCCGTTTGCGGTCCGGCTGGCAGGCATAAAGCTGGCCGCCTAGACCGGAAGCGAGCGCGCTTACTCCTCTGGCATTTTGTGTGAACGTTGTCACGCCGACATCTGCGGCAATCTTGAAGATGCGGTTGCGGGCGCCGTTAACAAAAAAGACATTTCCTTGATCGTCCGTAGCGAGACCTGATGCTGCTGCATAGTCTTGGCTCGCAATATGCCAGCCTTCGCCCGGCGCGAGTATGAGGGTTGAAAACTGACGGTCGCCGCTGGTTCCAGGCGCGGTGATGGGCGCCGGATAACCGCGCCAGAGCCAGCGCAGAGCGTCGGGTAGAATCGCGCCGCCTTGCTTCATGTTGTGGTCTTCCGTGCCCGCCACGAATTTCACATCGTAGCCGGAGAACTCAAGCGCCGAGGCCATCGACTGCGCATTGATGTACCAATTGCCTGCGTAGATGTTGAGATCGCGCGTGCCGTCTTGCAGAAACACGCGCAGCGGTTTTGGCTCCGTCTTGCGAATGAGCGCAGGATAGATATCGCCGCCGCGCAAATCGGTGAAACTGCCCACAAAACTGAGCACACGGCGAAACGCTTCGGGATGCGTCCAGGCCACTGTAAAAGCCGCGATACCACCCGAGCTGATGCCCGCGATGGCGCGATCATTCGGATTGGTGGAGAGGTTATAGTGCTTGCCTACTTCGGGTAGGATCTCATCTAGCAGAAAGCGCGCGTAACGGCCGCCGAGCGCGTCATATTCAAAGCTGCGGTCGTAGCGCGCCCGCTGGCTAGACTGCGGCGCGGGCAGCACGCCGGGATTGATGAAGATTCCAATTGTCACCGGCATCTCATGCTTGTATATGAGATTGTCGAAGACGATGGGCATTCGCGAGGCGCCCGTGTCGCGGATGAAACCGGCGCCATCCTGAACCACCATCACGCAAGCAGGCTTCTGCGCGTTGTACTCGGTGGGGACGTAGACCCAGTAATCGCGGACCGTGCCGGGAAAGATTTTACTGGTCCAGGTGTACTGCGTCACTGTGCCTACCGGCACGCCCGGCTGGCGCTGGGAGTCGGGACCCAGA
>DASZAE010000186.1:0-4197 GCA_035945515.1 Terriglobia bacterium | reverse complement strand
CGAAGGATCCCGGCATTTGGCTCAGGGTAAACTCCGCGAAGCATCTGCTTGTAAATCAATGCGGAAAAAGCAGATTCTTCGCTACGCTCAGAAAGACACGTGCGTAAATTTTGAGCGCCATCCCCTAAGTGAACAGTATTGGGCTGAAACCCAGCGTTTCAAGAAAGCGAATCACATCCCGCGCGCGCATGGGATGCAGGCGGGTCAACCGTTGACCTCAACTTGCTCCAGTGCGATAAATCGCATCCGTGGAGCTTTCTGCTCGGCGAGACACAACGCAATGACTTCACGAACGCGGGGCGCAAGCTCGTCCAAGTTGCGAGCCTGCGTATAACAGCCCGGCAATGAGGGCACGCTTGCCACATAATAGCCGTCCTCATCCTGTTCGATGACCACCGTAAATCGGCGTGTTTTCGCCCTTCCCGCAGACTTTTTCATGCGCCTAGTATATCACCTAGGCAACAGAAGCGACTTTCCCCCTATTCACGCTCCGTTGCGCGGTCGTGGCGATTAAAAGCCGTCTCTTTTGTCTCATCTATCGCAAAATTCTCAGCGTGAGGAGTTACAATGGAACAGATGGAAATTTTTGAGGCAGGGAATGCCCATTTATGTAAAGTTGCGGAACGAACCCAAGAAGTTGTTTAGAATCAGTATTTCTAATAAAAATGTCTCATTCGTCTCAAAATCTCACAGTGACCCGATGGGCTTATGGAGTGCGGCAGCTTGCTGCCGCTTTGACTGGGGGAGCGTCCCGCACGCGCCCGAAGCAAGCTTCCGGCGGAATACAGCGGGACCAAGCTCCCGCACTCCAAAATCACGGAACGAACCCAAGAAGTGTTTTGGAATCAGCATTTCTAATAAAATTGTCCCATTTGTCTCAAACTTCTCAGAGCGCGGCGAGGATACTCGAGGGCTGCCAAGCTGCGTTAAGATTAGAAAGATAATGTTTTGGCGATGTTGACTGATTAGAAGTCGGACGGCAGGACACTGCAAACCTAAAAGGCGGCTATGAGACGATCTTACACCGACGAGCACGCGCGCGCGGGCATCAAGGCGATTTTGCCCGAAATCGAGACTTGGCCTAACCAATATCCGGGTTATGAGATTGAGATCGAAATCCCGGAGTTTACCTCCGTCTGCCCGAAGACGGGCCTGCCGGATTTTGGCAAACTAACCTTGATCTATGCGCCCAACAAAAAGTGCCTGGAGTTGAAATCGCTCAAGATGTATACGTTGGCTTACCGCAACCTCGGCATATTTTACGAAAACGTAGTGAACCGTTTTTTGCGCGACGTGGTGGCGGCGGCTGAGCCGGTCTCGGCCACGGTCGTAGGGGAGTTCACCCCGCGCGGCGGGCTGCATTCTAAAATCACCGCGACATGGACGGCTCGCAGAAGGCGCGGGGCATGACGGCCAGCGCCAAGAAACGCGCGGTAGTTCTTTTCAGTGGCGGGCTTGACTCCACCACGGTGCTCGCGCAGGCGCTCAGCGAAGGGTATGAGGTTTATGCGCTGTCGTTCCGCTACGGGCAGCGGCACGAATGGGAGCTCGGTGCGGCCACGCGCCTAGCGCGTGCGATGGGCGCGGCCGCGCACCGGATTGTGGAAATCGACTTGAGAATGTTTGGCGGCTCAGCTCTGACTGCCGACATTCCAGTACCCAAGGGCCGCGACCCGGAGGCAATCCGGGCTGGAATTCCGGTCACTTATGTCCCGGCTCGGAACACGATCTTTCTTTCTTTCGCGCTGGCCTGGGCGGAAACGCTGGGCGCGAGCGACATCTTTCTGGGCGTGAACGCGCTCGATTACAGCGGGTATCCCGACTGCCGTCCTGAATATATTGAGGCTTTTCAGCGGCTGGCGGACCTGGCCACCAAAGCCGGCGTCGAGGGCCGGCAGAATCTCATTATTCACACTCCACTCATATATCTTACTAAAGCTGAGATCATCCGGCTGGGACTCTCTCTAGGTGTTGACTTCGCTGCGACCAGCAGTTGCTATGATCCTTCTGCCGAGGGTCTCGCGTGCGGCGAGTGCGATGCTTGCCTGCTGCGCAAGAAGGGATTTGCCGAGGCGGGAGCGCCCGACCCTACGCGATACCGGTTGTAGCCGGTCGCTGGAAAAATGGCGAGTCAGGTTTATGCTAGCTTACCGCTTGAACTGCCGGTTTTTTGTAGCGCAGGGTTTCTCGCTTTTGGAAACCCTGCGGCTTTTCCCGATTCGCCACGCAAACCGCAGGGTTTCTGAAATACGAAACCCTGCGCTACCCGGCTCTGGCCGCCGGTTTTCAAATTTGACAACCGGCGGCCAGAGGCCGCCGCTACAAACTGATTACCGCAAATTTCAGATGAGTTATAAGGTGAAGGAAATTTTCTACACGTTGCAGGGCGAGGGCGCGAATGCCGGGCGCGCCGCCGTCTTTTGCCGCTTCGCAGGTTGCAATCTATGGAGTGGCCGTGAAGAAGACCGCGAGCGCGCGACGTGCGCATTTTGCGATACGGATTTTGTAGGAACGGATGGCCCTGGTGGAGGCGCGTTCGCCTCCGCGACGGAGCTTGCGCAGGTCATCCGCAAGACGTGGCCGGACGCTGGGGGCGCGTTTGTGGTGATCACGGGCGGCGAGCCGCTTTTGCAGCTCGATCAGCCGCTGGTGGATGAGCTTCACCAGCGTGAGATCGAAGTAGCGGTTGAGACCAATGGGACGCTTGAGCCTCCCGCGGGACTCGACTGGGTGTGCGTCAGCCCCAAGGCCGGCGCTCCGCTCAAGTTGACGAGTGGCAACGAATTGAAGCTCGTCTATCCGCAGGAAGGCGCGCCGCCGGAAGCGTTCGAGGGGCTCAATTTTGGCTATTTCTTTATACAACCCATGGATGGGCCAGACCGCGCCGCCAACACTCAGCTTGCGCTCGAATACTGCATGAAACATCCGCGCTGGCGGTTGAGCCTGCAAACGCACAAGATGCTGGGAATTCCATAGCGGGGGGGGCGCAAGTTGAAAACCCCGCAGCTTGTCCTGTGGCCAAATGAAAAACCGCAGGTTTCCAAAACCGGGAAACCTGCGCTACAAAAAAATGGCGTTGTGAGGCTGGGGACTCACAACGCCGGAGTGATGCGCCCTAAGGAGTGTTACTTCGCTAGAGAAACCTTGCCAAAGCGCCGGTAAGCAAAGGCCAAGCCGAGCAATCCGGTTCCCATCAGAGCAAGCGACGCAGGCTCAGGGGTTGGGTCATTCGGAGTAGACAGGCTCATGAGCAGAACGTCAGCATCACAATTTCCGTTCCGGGGAACGTAAGCGGTGACGCCCACGAGTGGATCAGCGGCGCTCCACGAGATCGAAAATGGCGTCTCGTCCAGCGTGCCGTTTAATTCCGGGGAGCCCAATGAACCGAGCTTGTTCGACGTGTAGATGCCATAGCCCTCGCCACTCTGCACGCTGCCAATGGAGAAATCGCCGCTGGTGATGCCGGCGTTCGCCAAGTTCGCAAGGTCGAGCTGGATAAACTGGGTCGTGTCAATTTCATGATCGTTTTCGTTGTTGATTCCGAGGCCGCTTTCGTCGCCGCCGCTGGTCTTGACGTAGAGGTCGGTGGGCGAATTGCTCCAGTAACCTTCCTGATAGCCATTGGCCGTGATGGTCTGCCCGTCCAGCGTGTAGGTCAGTTGCGAGCCCTGTTGGCCGCCGCCCGCTTGCGTAAAGTTTATGGTTCCGGCCCACGCTGCCGAAGTCATCCACATTACGATGGCGATAACCAGGGCTGCCTGCTTGATGCGCATAAATTCCCTCCAAGTGAAATAAGAATTCTTCTACGGATGACGCCTGCCGGGCTTGTCGCCCGATTGCAAGGCCAGCTTTCTAGCCCGGGCTTTCATCGCTCCCGGTCTTGTGTAAAGGCAATTGGCGTGCCAAATGGAATCGCGGTTGCTCGCGCCGTGTTTTCAGGCGCTTATTCGATGTGTCAATTATGGTAAATAATCGATGCAGCAACAATTGGAAAGGAAATTTCATACTCTTTACCTGGACCAGGGAAAAGAAATGAAAAGGTTTTCCTAATAATCTCTAGAAGCTGTTTCAAAACCTATTTCGTGGCATCGGGCGCACGCGGTAGAGGCGGCTTTATGCCGCCATCGGAGCCTGGAAAAGACGGGCTGTGGCGACGTAAAGTCGCCGCTACAGTCCGTAATCCCGGTTTTGAAACAG
>DASZAE010000185.1:0-21358 GCA_035945515.1 Terriglobia bacterium | reverse complement strand
TTTAGGGCTTGTACGGGAAACCATATCCTGCCCCGGCCTCGCGGCCCCACCCCAAATCAATCGAGGGCAAAACAGAATGAATGCAAATGATCTCCGGCCCGGCATGGTCATCAAACACAATGGCGAGCTTTTCTCAATTTTCAGGGCCGAGCACCGCACGCCCGGCAACCTGCGGGCTTTCGTGCAGGCACGGATGCGCAACTTGCGCACGGGCGCGATGAACGACCACCGCTTCCGCTCGGAAGACGAAGTGGAGCGGGCCATCATCGACGAAACCGAAATGCAATTCCTCTATTCCGATGGCGATTCCTTCCACTTCATGAACACCGAGAATTACGAGCAGCTTCATCTCCACAAGGACGTGGTGGGCGACCGCGCCCAATTCATGGTACCCGATGTCAATCTTAAGGTGGAATTCTACGAAGGCCGCCCGATCGACGTGGCGCTCCCGCCGACGGTGGACCTGAAGGTGATCGAAACCGAGCCTGGCATCAAGGGAGGCTCAGCCACCAATGTTCAAAAACCCGCCAAGCTTGAGACCGGCGTGATCGTTCAGGTACCGCCGTTTATTTCCGAGGGGGAAATCATTCGCGTGGATACAGCGCAAGGCACATACCTGGAACGAGTAAAGTAAGCCTCACTCAGTGGATGGCCGCTTCCCTGCCCTCAGAAAACGACGGTCTCTCGCAAAGACGCCAAGGTTCGAATGAACCCATAGTAAAACTCATTCGATTCTTATAGGGCTTTTGCGTGAGGCTTTTGCCGACCAACCTATTTTTCGCCGCTTCTCACGACACACTTTTATAGGGCGCAAGGCGTTCGGTTTCGAGAGCAACGCCTTTTGGCGTCACTCGATAAACGTCTTCATGCCAATCCGGCCATTGCCCCTGCTGAACGGCCTGGACGTACTCGCTCTCGATCAGGTAGCGTAACGTCACAGTCTCAGATGTCACCGTAATCTTGCCGTCGTAAAGGTCTTGCTGCTGCCACAATTTGTCCAGCTTCTGGCCGTCGAAGGAGAAAAGCGCCACGTCGAGCCTAGGCTGGCTTTTGCCCAGCCGGTCGCCGTAGACGAAGAATTGGAAGGCGGCTGAGGCCGAAGGCGGCAAAACGGTGTAGTGCATATCGGGTCCAGGAAAAAAGTTGCCGGTCGCCACCTGGCGCGTGGTCCCATCCTTGATTTCATACAGCGCGAAAGTATTGACGCGGTCGAAATCAGACCATCCCAGCGTGAATCCAGCGCCAATCAGCTCGCCCCCGCTCCAGGGCTTAGCAAAGACTACCGGCGTCCCGAACATTGGATAGTGGAGTTTGGAAAAGTATTGCTCGAGCTGCATCCGCACGCGCACATCCACCGAATAATTTCCAGGCTCTTTTTCTAACCCGCCGCCCGTCATCCACGCCGTGAGCGCGCTGAGCACAAGATCCTGCGCCTGCGCTGGGACTTTTCCGGCGTCGATAAGTTGCACGCCATAAAGCTGACGCATGAGGTTATTAACCTGGTCGGGCACATCCTGCGGCGCGCTTTTGCTGGGGCTTTTACGCGCCGCCGCGAAAGCCCGAGAAGGACACAGGCACACCACTACACTCCCGAGCGCGAGGGCCAAGGCAGCGGTGAAAAGTAGATTTTCAGGTTGCTGTTTTAACATGTTGGGCTGAGGGCGGTTCCGCTGCTATGCGCTCCTGTCGCATAGTCTCTGAAACCACGTCAATACTGCTGGGTCTTGGCCACCGAATCGTTGATAAAGATGACAAACAACACATGGGGCGGGTCGCCGTAAAGCCAGTCCTCTTCTTCGGAGCCATCGGGCAAATCCTTCCGCACCTTGCGGTCTGGCGCTCCTTTTGCGGAAAGCACGGAGGTGCGGTCCATGCCGATCACTACTTCGTGCTTCTTAATCGCTTCTTTGAACTGGGGAGGGATCGCAGGCGAATAGAGCACGGTCGGAGCGCGGCGGGAGAAATCCAGCACGCTGGCCAGCATTTTCTTCACTCCGTCGACACTCGGGCTTGGATCATTCGACGGCAGATAAACCGTAACGTAGGACCCGTTCGAAGGCGTGGTCGAGTTGCTCCGCGACATCATGGGGTCTGGAAGCCCCCCCATGCCGATTTGAAGATGCTGATACCAATGCTCGCCAGTGTTTCCGCCGCCATTGATGGCAAACTGAATCCGGCCCGGCTTGAACTTGATATCCGTGATTTCAACCGGTATTCCAGGCTTCACCGATTCCCCTTTGGCGTGCAGCTCTTTCATCGCCTGCGCCTGGTCGACTTGACCGTTCCGCTTGATGTGAATACCGTGCTTGCCCCACGGCAAGGGGATCTTGGCCACCGCCACTTCATGATCCAGGCCGCGAATCAAGAGAATCTTGTCATAGCGCCCCGTCTCCTGGCTCGCCTGGAGCGCCGTGGCAAAGCTTATCACAAGGAGGCAAATGAGACACGCGGGCAATTGAGCCAAGCGGCCTAACCCCTCACACGACAGCGCGCAGTCTTCTTGGAGAGCCATGCCAGCACCCTGTTCGCAGCCCCTTAAGAAGCCGCTCACACTCACATTGTACATCCACACGCAAGCCTAGCAAATAACCAAAAATCATTGAGGTTGTTATAGTGGGTGCTTGCTAATGACAGAATCAGGTTCGCGCTACAACAAACAAGTCTTTGGGCTTAAACTGAGAATTCTTGTGTTACGACCTCATCGAGAAAAGGCTGAATCACAGCCGCGCGGACATGAAACTCAACGATGGAGAGCCTTGCCTCTCATACGCGCATGGGACGAAATGAACCGTTGCTCATCCTGCTATTCAATCCATTCGATGCAACGGGGATTGGCCAGCGTGTTGATGGCGTTGGTCTTCTGCGGGGCGATTTTTGCCCAGCAGCCGGACCCTCGCCAGATTTTCGACGCAGCTCTGGCGGCGCAACGGCGCGGCGATGAGGCGCTGGCGGTGAGCAAATATAGGCAGGTGATTCATCTGCGCCCCGATCTTACCGCCGCACACGCTAATCTGGCCGGCGCGCTTGTGGCTCTAGGCAGGTTCAACGAGGCAATTACCGAATACCGCACGGCGCTCACTGAGGTTCCTGGCAATCCTGCTCTTGAACTGAACCTTGCCATCGCCTATTTCAAAAAGGGCGACACCGTAAGCGCCGCCGGTTTGCTAAGCGCCCTGCACGCGGCTGACTCAACTAATGAGCGGGTTGCGATTCTTCTGGGTGGTTGCGACGTGCGACTGGGCCAGGACACCCAAGCCATCACGCTGCTCACGCCGTTCGAGGCGAGTGACGCTGACAATCTTGACCTTGAGTTTGCGCTGGGATCGGCCTTGCTTGCGGCGGGCCATACCAGCGACGGGTTGCAAAGGGTGGAAAAGGTGGCGCAGCAGGGACGCCGCGCCGAAGCCTACTTGCTGGCCGCGCAAGCCGATCTGAAGCTCGATCAATTCAATCAGGCGCGCCAAGACGTCCAAGCCGCCATGCGCCTGAACCCGAACCTGCCGGGGATCGACACCGTGGACGGCCGGGTGCTCGATTATTTTGGGGACCAGAAAGGCGCGGCGGCTGCCTACCAAAAGGCGCTCAAGGCAAATCCGAATGATTTTGAGGCGGAGTTGCAGCTTGGCGCGGTGCTCTACACCGAGCGCCAGCTTGACGCCGCGCGCGAGCACCTTGTTCGCGCGCTGGAAATGCAACCCGCGTCCGCGCCCGCGCACTATGAGATGGGTCGCGTCGAACGCGCTCAAGGCAAGCTTGACGCGGCGGCCGGGGACCTCGAAAAGGCGGAACAAGAAGACCCCGGCTGGCTTGAGCCGCATGTCGAGCTTACGGCGATTTATTACCGGCTGAAGAGGCCCGATGACGGCGCGCGGGAAAAGGCGATTGTTGACCGCATCAAAGCCGAACAGCAGCAACGCGGGACGCATTCGCGCATCATCACCCCTGGCGCTCCTTCACCGTGATGGTTCGCCCGCCTCGCACGTTGCGCAGCGTTTGCACCGCGCCCGATGGCCAGCGGATTTCCACCTGTTCTGCTACCTCTTCGTCCCCTAGCCCGAAGTGCACCGGCCCGTGACTCGACGAGGCATAACCACAACTTGTGGTCATGTGGTTGTATTGCGCGCCCGCCTTGGTCACGATTTTCACTACGGCGCCAATTCCATCGCGATTGCTGTTCGTGCCTACGAGCGCCACGTCCAGCCAGTTTCCCCCGCCAGGGCTACGATTCATCCAGATTTCCGCAGGCCTTCCGATAGCCGTGGCCACGACGTCCACCCGGCCATCGCCGTCAAGGTCGCCAAAGGCGCATCCGCGATGGCGCGCGGGTGGCGAGTCGGTTAATCCTGCTTCCGCAGTCAGCGCCTGCCACTTCCCGCTCGCGCCTGTGTTGCGAAACACAGTGTTGTATTGATCGATCTCAGCGTCCGGCTTGGGCAACGATTCCACGTGTCCGCGCGTCACAAACAGGTCCTTCCAACCATTGTTGTCGAAATCAAAAAGCCCCGCCCCATAGCCGCTCATGTGGAAACTTAGTTCTCTCATGCCACTTTGATCGGTGATCTCTTCAAACCCGCTCCCGTGGTCATTGCGAAAGATGGGAAACGTCTGGTTATTCAACGCCACAAAGGCAATGTCGGGATAGCCGTCGTTATTGATGTCGCGGAAATCGAGTCCCATCCCGGAAATGAATTCGCCGTCTGTCACCAGGGCCACGCCCTCCTGCAGGCCCACCTCCTCGAAGCTTTTTCCAGTGTTGTGAAATAAAAAGTTGTAGTAAGTGTCGTTGGTGACGAAGATGTCCGGCCGCCCGTCGAGGTCGTAGTCCGCGACGCCAGCGCCCATGCCTTTGCCCACGTGATTCCGCAGACCCCAGGCCGCTGACACATCCTCAAACGTCCCGTCGCCTTTATTGAGGAACAACTGGCATGGCAGGCCTTTATAGAAGCTCGGATTGCAGTAATCGAACGTCTTACCTACCCCACAAAGCGGCTCCTTGGCGTAATCCCATTGCAGGTAGTTCACGACGAACAGGTCGAGCAGCCCGTCATTGTTCACGTCCAACCACGCTCCGGTGATAGACCAAAGCGGGCCGAACTTGGGATCGTTCCACTGCCCGAGGCCCGCCTTCGCCGTAACGTCTGTGAAAGTCCCGTCGCCATTATTGTGGTAGAGCGTGTTGCGATGCACCCCCGCCACGAAAAGGTCGGGATTGCCATCGTTGTCATAGTCACCCACGGCCGCGCCCATGTCATATCCCGAGCCGGCCAGACCAGCGCGCGCGGTGACGTCGGTGAAGACGCCGTGGCCGTCGTTGCGGAAAAGGCGGTTGGAATATTTCGGCGCGTCTTTCTTGAGCGTCTGAATGTTCGCGCCATTGGTGAAGAAGATGTCGGGCCGTCCGTCATTGTTATAGTCGAAGACTGCCACGCCGCCCGCCATGGTCGCGGGGGCGTGACGAGTGGGTGTTTCATCGGTTTCCAATTGAAAGGGAATCTTCGCCAGCGAAAAGCGAATGGGTGAATGAAGCGCGGAGTTGTTGTTGAACTCTGCGGCTTTGGGCTGGGTTCGCGGGGAAAAAAGGCCGCGCGGATAGGGCAATAATGAACCGCCCAGCAGCGCCAGCATTTCGCGCCGGGTGGGCGCGCCTGGAAACATCGTCAATCGTTCGCCTCTTCCTTTGGAGTGCGCAAGCTTGCTTGCGCTATCACAGCAGCAGCAAGCTGCCGTTCAGACGTAAGCTAACTCTACCGGGAAGTCATCTGCCACTTTCACCCGGTCAACTTTCATGCTCATGACTGTCTTGTAAAAAGAAGTTGGGGCGCTGCCCTCGAACCAGCCCGCCGTGCACCAAGGATAAAGCGATGGCACGCGAACTAGACCGTGATAAACGGCGTTCTTGTGCACATAGCTTAATCGGGCAAGGTATGACCTTTGATGAGTTAATCGTGTGTCCCAATATTGAAACCAAACCTTACGGCCGCGCAGATCATCGAGGCGGTTCAGTTCAATGGCCGTGATTGAGTGTAGCCGCTGAATCAATTCCCTGAGCGATCTGCTTGCGGGGGACGTCAGGGCAATAAAATGGTAATGGTTTGGGAACACCGCCCAAGCTTGTAATGCCCACCCGGATTCTTGACCGAGATCGAGCAACGTCCTGCACAAATAACGAAGCCGCTCTTCTCCGTGGAAAAGAGGTTCTTTGAGATAGGTTCCGGCAGTCACCATATACGTGCCAGCTTGAGAGAAACGATGCACCGGACTATGCGGCCAGTCACTCATCGGTAATCGTCAGTATGCGTCATTCTGGAGTGCGCAAGCTTGCTTGCGCTGCCAAAGCGGCAGCAAGCTGCCGCACTCCACATTGTGGCACAAAAAAAGGGGATGGCTTGCGTCATCCCCTTTGCCGGTTGACTTGGAGGAACACCTAGAAGATGAACTTCACGCTAAACTTCATCACCCGGCGGCCGCCCGTGTAAAGTGACGAACCCGTTACTGCTGCTCACACTCATTAACACAGGCTTCAAGAGCATTCGAGCACGCTAGCTCACAGTTGCCGCACTGCGGGCAGGACTGCTCGCCTTCGCAAGCCATACAAATCGGTTGGCAGGCCTGGAAGCAAGGAGCTTCTTGGGCATAACACTGCTGGATGCAACTATTAACGTCCGCACGCAGGAAAGACTTCGGCAGCAGGAACATTCCTGCCGCCATCAATCCAATAATTGCTAGGTTGCGTAAGGTTCGTGTCGTAATCATGGTATCTCCTTTCTCCGGGATTTCGGGAAAGACGCCCGGTTTTCACCCGGTTAAAAACCGTGCTGGACGGTTGAGATAACATCATTTTGTTGTGTTGGGGTAAGTGCTCCGATCCACGCCTTCCGAATGATCCCTTTGGAATCGAGCAGTAGGATCGTGGGCGTGCCGGTGATGTCATAGGTGGAAAGCGGTTTGCCAGCCAGAAAGCTTGCCTGCAAACCGTCTTTGGCCAAGTATTGTTTTGCCTCCGATTCACTTTGGGGAATAACTGCGACGACGGAAATCCGCCCGGGCGCCTCCATTCCTGCCAAGTGTTTGTAGAGGTCTGTATTCATTTGGCAAAAGTGGCAAACGGTGGAAAGCCCGAGCACAACGTTTTCCAGGGCTGGGGGTTGGCTAACTGAGGACAGGTTGATTCTTTTCCCTACGGGGCTGGTGTTGGGCGTGATCACCCTGCGGGCGATAAAGTGACTTTCCACAAACCAAGCGATGAAAACGAATGCAACAATGATGACCGCAAGGTTCGAATATCGATCGAGCGCCTTACTGTCGGGTAATTTCACCTCAACCTCCGTAAAACGCCTTCTGGTAAGTCTGGAAGAGGTTCCTCAATCCCAGCCCTCTCCTCTACGTCAGAAAAGAGGGCTGAGGGATTAAGGAGAATTGGCGCGCTAGAACATATACTTCACGCTAAACTCCATAACACGGTTGCCGCCGGTGAAAAGCGGCGAGCCGGTGAGGTTCTTATTCGTGTTGGTCATGCTCAGCCCTCCGCCCGCGCCCTGGAAGCTCAAGTTGAGGTCGCTATTGTTCAGGTTGAAGTCGGCGTTGGGATGGTTGATGAAGTTGAACGCCTCCACGCGGAACTGGAGCGTTTGCCTCTCACCCATCTTGAAGTTCTTATAGAGGCCAAGGTCGCTGTCAAAGTAACCTGGACCAGTGATGTCGGGCCAAACGATAGTTCCGTTCTGCCCTAGTGTCGTCGGCGGCGCGAAGCAAGCCGGGTTAAAATACTGACCCGGTCTTGATGTATACGCCGGATTACAGATCAGGCTAGGCACAAGAGTGCCGTTCGCCGTGCCCAAGATGTCGTAGGTACTCTCACTGCCCGGCCACGATACGTTCAGCGTGCCACCGGTCAGCGGTTGAATCGGCGGACCCGTCTGGAATTGGGTGACGCCTGAAACCTCCCATCCATTCACCGCGCCTCCGAGGAATCGGTTGCCGTGAATTGGGCTCGGCAGATTAAAGACGTAAGCGGCGTTGAAAATCTGCGTGCGGTCGTAGGCAAGAACGCCGTAATTAGCATTGAGGTTATAGGGGTCAATGAGCGCGCCGTTGCCGTTGCCGTTATCGGTTTCGCCATCCCGAATCCCCATCACCTTGCTCCAGGTGTAGTTCACCATGAAGGTGAGAGGCCCTGTCTGTTTTTCCCACGACATTTGCAGGGCGTTGTAGTTGGCGTAGCTGCCGTGGGTAATGACTTGAATTCCGCCATAGTTATAGGGCCGGAAATCATTAGCATTGGGGATGCCGCCCGGCGCGCAGCCGGTGGGGCTGAAGTAAGGCGTCTGGCAGTATGTCAAGCCAGTTAAAGGGTCCGCCCCGAAGAACGATCCGAGCGGGGTAACGTTGGGATTGGAGAGATCGCTCGAAATCAGCTCGTCGCGACTGCGGTTGCCGGTGTACTCGAACTCAAACAGCGAGTTCAGCGGACCGCGCTGGTCCACGAGGAAGTCCCAGTCTTCCGTGTAGGGCACGCGGTTGTCATTGTAGGCCATGGCGCTCTGGCCGAGGTTCTGGTTGGAGGAAGGCAACGCGCCGTTCTGAGTCGCAGGCAGGCAGCCTGCGCTTGAAATCTGCGCCCAGGATGAGAGGTGGCAAGAGGTTGTGAAGGTTTGAATGCCCAGCGGCCCGTCTAGCCCATTAGAAGAGTCGTTGTATGCAATCTGATACCGGTAGACGCCAAAGCCGCCGCGCAGCACGGTGTGCCCATTGCCAAACAAATCGTAAGCGGCGCCCACGCGCGGATCAGGGTAGAAGAGCTTCGATACCAGGCCTGACATGGGAATGCTGCTGTTGATACCGTGCCAGGTAAATCCAGGCAAGTTGGCCCCCGAGCACTTCAGGACGTTCCCTGCCGTCGGCGCCGCGCACAGGGCTGGATCCCACACCATGTCCCCCGGTCCGCTTGTTGGGTACCACTGGCCCATGTGGTCAAAACGGAAACCATAGTCCAGCGTTAATCTGCGCGTTGCCTTCCACTGGTCCTGCCCGTAGGCCGCAATAGGGCTGTACCACATGTTGTGGGTAGGAGCATTGCTATATTGGTTAAAGGATGCAGCATGGCCGATCAGCATATCCGCCATCGGATTGCCGGTGGAATAATAAGCATTGTTCTCGAACTCAAACGACCCTTGCGGGAACGCTTGATTCCCCCGCCAGGCGGCATCCGTCTGTTCGTTGCCGGCTCGCTCCCAATAGAAACCGAATTTCATGGTGTGCGTGCCTTTAACCCAGGCAATGTCGTCCGAGAGCGAGGGCACCCGCTTGAGCGCCCCGAATGCGCCGTTATCGAAGCCAGAGGGAAGGCCCATGGCAAAAACCATAGGCATGGAGCCGTTGCCCCACGTTTGAGTCGAAAAAATGTTTGGTATTAACGGGGCACTCCCCGCTGCGCCGTACGGAAGTTGCAGATTAAGTCCAACCGTGGAAGGGCTGGCCACGCTGGCGTTCGTGGGGCGGAGCGGGTTAATAAATGAAGTGTAGTTGAACGTCGTCTCATTGGTCAGCGTGGGTCCGAAGACGTGCGTGACGCTGGCCGACCAAAGCTGACTGATCTGCACTGCCGTCATAGGTGATGGGTAAGGAATTGTACCGGCGGGCTGCCACCACGGATTGGCTTGAATGTAGTCGTCGATTTCGTGCTGCCTGTCGTAAGAGACATAAAGCCTGGTGTTGGCTGTCGCGGCATAATCGCCTCGAAACTTCATCTCATAGCGATTAAACGGAGCATTGTTCAAAAACTGGTAGTTGTAACCGTTATGGCTGGAGGGGTCAACATTGGGTGAGGGAAAGATACTCGCGTATTTCAGCGCATTCTGATCGAGCATTGAAGTTGGGATCTGTCCATTCACAATCTGAGCCCCAGAGGCCGTACCGCAAAAGTTAGCATATTGCGATGCGCTCAAATTCGAGCATGGAACAGACGACGTTTGCCAGCCAGTCCCCGATTCCGGGGCAAGTTCCGTCGAGGTGAAATCACCTTGCTTCATCGCCGCGGTAGGCACGAATATGCTTTCAAGGTTGCCCACCGGGTGCTGGTCCATATATTCAAACGCGCCGAAGAAGAAAAGCTTCTTATTGTTGCGGTTGAAGTTGGTCCACGGAAGCAGGACAGGTCCGCCAACTTCAAAGCCAGGGTACCAATAGCGGTCGATGGGTTTTGTAACACCTTGGTTCTTGAGATAGGAGTCTTCGGAATTTAAGCTGCCATTGCGTCCATAAATATAGGCCGTGCCATGTAATTGCGCGGTTCCGCTCTTGCTGACTGCAGCCACAACGACCGGCCCTTGCGAATATTGTGCGTCGAAGTTCGAACTGTGGATGGTAAGTTCCTGCGTCTGGTCTTGGTTGATGTCCGCAATCTGCGTGCCTTGATTTCCGGTGTCCAGGATAACGCCACCATCGAGCGTCAACTGCATCCCGCCATAGGTCTGCGTTCCGTTGGCTGAAAATGCTCCTATGGGGCCAGTATTGCTCTTTGTTGTCAGGCTATTCCACTCCGAGTTGCTCAGGCTTCCGGTGACGATAGCCATTCCTGGCATGATCTTCATCAACTCCGCCGCATCGCGACCCTCAACCATAAGCTGGCTCACCATATGCTGATTGAGCGTGGTGCTGCTTTCAGGCGTATCCAGCGGGGCCGCCGCCGCATTGGCGTTCACTTGCACCGTCTGCGTGGCGACGCCTACCTGCAAGGCGATGCTCGGCACTGTGCGGCTTTCACCCGTATGAAGGTTAATACCTTGCTGAGTCCATCTTTTGAAACCTTGCGCTGAAATCTCAAGATTGTAAGTCGAAGGCTGAAGCGTGGGGAAATTGAAGAAGCCCCTTCCGTTCGACATGGTTGAATACTGGATTTTTGTGGCCTGATTTGTGAGCACAACCTTCGCGTTGGGGATCACCCCGCCCGTTGTATCTACCACGGTGCCGCTCAGCGAGCCGGTGGCAATTTGTCCAAAAGCCGCGGGCTGGTATAGCCCATATACTGCAAACAGCAGAGCCGCTATTAGGGATGCTGTTTTGGCGAGTGAACCTATCGAGCGCCTGCTTGTTCCCCAAAATGCTATTCCTTTCATTTGCTGCCTCCCCTGAACTAAAAATTTTCTACCGTCTTTTGCGCTGTGCCTCTGAACGGCATCTATAAAACATAGTGAAAATTTCCCTTATAGTGGCGGTGTGCTTTGAGCGCCGGACTTCCGGCGGCTACAAAATTTTGCCACTAGTCACTCATGGAGCGTTGCATAGTATAAACACACTAGTGAACTGACGGGCATGATGTTTAACACCGCAGCGAATCTGCGTCAAGGTAAATTAAGCTAATTAACCGTTACCGCCTGTATCTAATTGATTCTAATATGTTGTTAATGCGCAGTGTTAACGTCGAAAAGGCGCTATAATGGCACTGCAATAGAGCGTTATGGTTCCAGAGGTTTCGTTCGCATGGTTTCTGCACTAGGGGGCGCTTGAAAAATGGATGATGTTGAAATCCACGAAGAAACCGAGAAGGCCGAGCTTGAGACCCTTTTAGCATCGGGTGTTTTTTCCAAGGCGCCTAATTTGGCCAAACTCCTGCGCTACATTTGCGACCGATATTGGCGCGGCGAGCTCGAATCGATCAAGGAATACAGTCTAGGGGTTGAGGCGCTGGGCCGGCCCCAAAATTTCGACCCCTCGTCGAATGCCATCGTAAGGGTTGAGGCGCACCGCCTCCGTGAAAAGCTTAAGAAGTATTACCAAACTACGGGCGCGGATCATGAGATTTCGATCTCGCTTCAGCCCGGCAGCTACATTCCGCAATTCACCCGCCTGAAAAAACTAGACACCCCCATCAACACCGAAACGATCTCCGTCCGGCAAGACCGCAGACTGTGGGCCGTTGTATTCGGAGGGCTGGCTTTAGCTGTGGGGGCTGCGCTGATCCTCATTTTTGCCATTCCTCACATCGCTCTCCGCACGGCAGTCCCGGCAACGGCGTCTACGGCTTCAGCAACCTCCGCGCGCGTAGTCCCTGGGGCGCTGCCGGGAGTTGGCATCCTCGCTGGATATTCCAGAAAAAGTTACATCGATCGCATGGGTAAACTATGGCTTGGGGATCGCTACTTTGAATTAGGTTCTGCCGGCGTCAACAGCGGCAGGGTGATCCTAGGAGCCAGCGACCCAACGCTATTCGAGACCTACCGAATGGGCGATTTTTCCTATAATATCCCGCTCAAACCGGGCGATTACGAGCTATGGCTCTACTTTGTTGAGACGCTTTTTGGCCCGGGGACAAACGCCGGCGGCGGCGATGCCAGCCGCATGTTCCAGGTTAGAGTCAATGGCCGCCTGCTGTTGAATAATTTCGATATCATTGCCGACGCCGGAGCAAATTTTACCGCCGATGAGCGCGTTTTTAAGGATATTCACCCGGCGCACGACGGCTACCTGCATATCGCATTTATCCGTCAGAATGACGCTCCTCTGGTCAATGCCATTCGTGTCGTTCCTGGCATTCCCGGAAGGCAACTCCCAGTCAGGATTGTGGCGCAGGACACGACCTATACAGACCCTCAAAGCCGCCTTTGGGGGCCCGATCGCTTTTTCACAGGCGGCCGCATGGTGGCGCGGCGGACCCCCGTCACGGGCGTCCCGGACCCTGGCCTCTATGCCGGGGAACGATTCGGCAATTTTACCTATGCGATTCCAGCGGCCCCCGGGAAATACGCGGTCACGCTCCACTTTTGCGAGCAATACTTCGGACTGGAAATGCCAGCCGGAGGCGGAGGGGGCATAGGCTCGCGCGTGTTCGACGTCTATTGCAATGGCAAAGCGATCTTGCAGAATTTTGACATTTTCAAAGAGGCGGGGGGCGTCCGCCGGCCTGTGGTCAAAACATTCCACGGCATTGAGCCGGACGCGCAAGGCAAGATCATGCTCCGCTTCAGTCCTATTGTGAATTATCCCCTCATCAATGCCATCGAAGTCCGCGACGAATCTAAAAGCTAAAAGTTAAGGGACAAGGGGCGCAGGACATGCGACGCGCACGTTATGGTCATGCGTCCCGATGCTCGCTAGGCCAACTTCCCTGGCCGACCCCACAGCATACGCAATATGCCCTTTTGACCACCACGCCTGAGAAGTCTACAATGTTGCCTCGGAAATGCAGTTATGATTTCACGACCGGCCACAGCCGCATTCGCCATAATACTCGCCGCTGGCTGTGCCTTGGGCCGCGACCCGAAAAGGGCGGAGCCACTCCGCGCGGCTCTTCCGCAGCGGAGCGCGACGGCGGGCCGCGATTATCTCAATACCGCGCCGGGCGTGCATTACACAGGTTCCAAAGCCTGCGCCACTTGCCATGCGGCAATCTATCGCGAGTACGCGCAGACATTGATGGGCCAATCGATGGCGACGCCGGGCGAACTTTCGCGCTTGCCTTCGAAGCCTGTCATTGTCCATTCTGAAAAGCTCAATCGCTATTTTGAAATCTTCCGCCGGGGCGGCAGCCTCTATCAGAGCGAATACGAGTTGGCTCCGAATGGCAGCGAAGTTTTTGACGACACTCATCCTATTGCTTATGTAATCGGCGCTGGCCAGAACGGCATTGGTTATCTCGTTCAGGAAGGCAACCGGCTGTTTGAAGCGCCGCTCTCTTACTACGAGCGGTTGCACGCATGGGACCTTTCGCCGGGCTATGAGGCTGTAGACTTTGGCTTTCTTCGGCCCGCGCAGTCGGATTGCCTTGTCTGCCACAGCGGCCGTCCGCGGCCCGTCACGGAGCATGGAAACGTTTACCAGAATCCGCCCTTTGAGCAACTGGCAGTGGGCTGCGAGAACTGCCACGGTCCCGGCGAGCTTCATGTAGAGGAGCGAACCAAGGGCGAGCCTTTGCGCGGGGCGCAGGACCGCTCCATTGTGAATCCGGCAGACCTTCCCGGCTGGCTGGCCAATAACGTCTGCATGGTGTGCCACCAGTCCGGGGACGCGCGCGTCCTTCAGCCGGGCAAGATGTATGCGGATTTCCGGCCAGGGACGCCGCTCGACAAGACGCTTGTGATCCTGGCCGCGCCTTTTACGCGGTCGTCGCCCCCAAGCGATCCCCTGTTGCAGCAGTACACGCAGATGGTGCTCAGCAAATGTTACCGCTCGAGCGGCGGGCGGATGAGTTGTCTTACTTGCCATGATCCGCACTTTGAGCCTTCTGCCGCGGCTGCGCCCGCCTACTTTCGCCAGAAATGTCTGCGCTGCCATACGGAACAAAGTTGCAAAGTGCCGCTGGCCGCGCGGCGCGCCCAGTCTCCGCCAGATAATTGCATCGGCTGTCACATGCCGCCGCAGAACCTTGAGGAAATCTCCCACTCCGCGCTCACCAATCATCGCATTATCGGGTTCCAGGGCGAGCCGTTCCCGGAAGCGGCTTTTAATATGACTACGCCGGCGCTGCCTGACCTTGTTCACGTGGATGCTGTTCCGGGAGAACAAGGCGTGCCGCGCACGGTGCTCTTCAAGGCCTATAGCGACCTCTCGCAAAGGTATCCTCAATACCGGGCTCGTTACCAAGCCCTGTTGAGACAGATGGTCAAAACCGAGCCGCGCAACCCAGCCGTTCTCTCCGCCATAGGAAGCCAGGCGGCCGTGAGTGGGACAACTGACGGACTGCTTCAGGCCCAGCGCGATCTCGGCGCGGCAATTGCAGCCGGCTCGACGAAGACTTCCGATTTTGAAGCCGACGCTTATGTGCTCATGCGCCTCGGAAAGCTGCAGGAAGCAAAGTCCATTTTGAAGCGCGGCATAGAGCTTAACCCTGACGCAACCCATCTCTATAAGGACCTCGCCGTAGTGCTCACTCAACTTCATCAGCCCGCCAGCGCGCTTGAAGTTTTGAAAGATGAACTTAAGATTTACCCTGAAGACTCCTCCACGCGCGCTCTTATTGCCCGCCTCGAGCAGCAAACGCAGTGATTCGGGAAAACGGCTGCGACGTTCCGTGGCGCAGAGCCGCGCTGCCACCGGGAAAGGACACTACTTCAAGTCGTGCAGGAGAGGTAGCCACGGTCAATCGCATTATGATTGACCGTGGGCTTATGGTTGCGCAAGAAAAGCCCACGGTCAGGAAAACTCTGACCGTGGCTACCCTCCTACACCCATAAGCCGCAGAGTTATAATACGCCCCCCCCGCACTACGAACCGGAAAAACCCTGTTTTTGACCCTAAAATGTCGTTACGAACCGGACCGGCTCTTGCATCTCCTTTGTTTTGTTGCAAATGCTCCGGTTTGTTCTAAAAATCATTATAATTCCTTTGCCTTCAATCCATTGCAGCGATTTTGCCCGTTTTTCCGTCCGGTTTGCTCCGCTTTGCTCTTCTAATCTTCCTTTAGTTTCTATAAGTTGAAAAAAGTAAAACAATCCTTTTTTGGTGCTTTTGCTCTCTTTTCGCCTTTAACCGGCTTTGATTGAATGGGTTACTGCAATAATTCATGCGCGCTAACGGCCCATTGTCATGCTGAGCCCTTCGCTCGTCATCCTGAGCGGAGCGAAGGATCCCGGCATTTGGCTCAGGGTAAATTCCGCGAAGCATCTCCGTATTTCTTTGAAAATAAATACCGAGACCCTTCGCTCCGCTCAGGGTGACAGGTGAGAGCTTTGTTAGCGTTCTTAGAGGACAGCACACGAGCATGGTTTGTGAGACCCTCTAGTTGGTGCGGCCAGCAAGTTTTGTAGCGGCGGCCTCTGGCCGCCGGTCTTTAATTAGTAAAAAACCGGCGGCGAGGACGCCGCCGCTACAGCACCAGCCGCAGGGTTAAAAGACGAACCCTGCGCTACACAACCAGCCTAGCACGCCACTCTGAGATTTTTGAGACATACGGGATAAATGAGACGATTTTTGTATTGTTCCGAATAGCCCACATACCCGATTAATTTGCCTAGCGGAGCCCAATCAAGCCCGGCAAAAATCGCCTATAAGGTCGCAGAAAGCCCAGCTTCTCTAATAGACAATAAATTGAATATACAAGGGTTATAAGCACAGATTGCTTTTGGCCTTTGATCTGCTTACGGGAATGCCGGAGCACCTAATGGATAGCGGCTATTATGCGGCCTTAACCGGACTGGTGGCGAAGTTTGACGCGCTCGACGTGGCCGCCAACAATTTGGCTAACGTGAACACTACGGGATACAAAACTCAGGAAGACTTCTATCGCACCTACAGCGCCACTCTGGGCAACCAGAACGTAGGGCCGCTGAATCAGGCGGTGAACAACTACGGCGTGCTGGGCGGAGCGGGCACCAACCTCAACGTGGGCCCCATTGAAACCACGGGAAACCCGCTCGATCTGGCGATTCAAGGCAAAGGATTCCTGGTTGTGAAAACCGCGGGGGGCGACCGTTATACGCGCAATGGCAGCCTTCATGTCAATGCGGCGGGCGTTCTAGCCACTCAAAACGGCGACTTGGTGATGGGACTGGTTCCCAAACCCACCGGCAAGCCCGGCGAGGGTCCCATCCACATTCCCAAAGGCACGATTGCCGTCGGCCCAACCGGAATTATTTCGGCGGATGGCTCCGTGGCCGGCCAGTTGAAGATTGTTGATTTTCCCAAGGGAACACATCTCTCGCTCGACGGCAGCGGCTACTATAGCGCACCCGCCTCGGCTGAGACGCCGGCGGCCGACCCCGAAGTGAAGCAGGGCGCTCTCGAAGCGTCCAATGTGGACCCGATGTCCGAGATGGTCAGCCTTGTTCTTTTGCAGCGCGAGGCTCAGATGCTGCAAAACGCGGTCTCAACCTTCGACAAAGGATTTGATGAAACCGCGATCAATACCCTTGCGACTGTGCAGTAAGTTTGAAAAAGCCGGAAGGATGTTGAGCCGGTTTCATGCCGTTACAACCGGGCGGGGTCAGCCCGCCACGACGCCGCAACCGTAAGGAGAAAAAATGTTTCGAGCCTTGTACACCGCCGCGAGCGGAATGAACGCGCAGCAACTCAACCTGGAGAATATCGCCAACAATCTGGCTAATGCCAATACGGCAGGATTTCGCTCCCGCCAGCTACAGTTCGAGGATCTCATCTATCAGAACGTCGTCGTTCCCGGATCGGCCATGACGCAGCAGACGACGATCCCCTCCGGGATGCAGCTTGGGCTAGGGACGCGGCCAGCAAGCTCTGAGGTCAATATGACGCCGGGGAACCTTACGTCAACGGGCAACCAGCTTGACGTAGCCATCCAGGGCCAAGGCTTCTTCCAGGTGCTGACCCCGACCGGCACGCTGGCCTACACGCGCGATGGCTCATTCCACCTGAATCAGCAGCGGCAACTGGTCACGGATGACGGCAACCCCATTCAGCCGGCCATCACCGTTCCCGCCAATGCCACCAGCGTGAGCATTGGGCAAGACGGCACGGTGAGCGTTCAGGAGCCTAACCAGACGCAAGCCGCGCAGGTGGGCAGCATTCAGCTTGCTCTTTTTCCCAATCCCGGCGGCCTTCTCGCTATGGGCGGAAATCTGTTTGTTCCGACCACGGCTTCGGGCGACCCGCTGGTGGGCGCGCCGGGCAGCGCGGAAGGGCTAGGGACTTTGCAGCAGGGCATGATCGAGCAATCCAACGTCAGCGTTGTGCAAGAATTTGTAAATATGATCTTGGCGCAGCGGTCTTACGAGGCTAATTCCAAAGTTTTGCAGGCGGGCAGCCAGATGCTGCAGCAGCTTAATAACATTACGTAAAGCGGGGATTCGATGATGCGTTTCCGGTTGATGGCCATGATCGCGGCGATTTCCCTCTCGGTTTCATTTACCGCCGTAGGGCAGCCGCAGCGCGCATCGGCATCGGACAAGAGCGGCCCTGCATCCAGCGGACCGGCCGGCGGCAAAGCTGCGCCGGGGGAGCGAGTGGCGATTCTGAGCCATGTGACGCTTCATTCCGCGACGCTGACTTTGGCGGACTTGCTGCCCGGCTCGGCTCCATCCGAACTGCGCGAACAAGCCGCGGCGGCGTCGTTGGGCGCGGCTCCGCAGCCCCCGATGGCGCGCGTCATTTACCGCCAGCAATTGCAATTTCTGCTGCAAGACGATAAATCGCTGCTCGCGCAAATCAGAATTCCGACGGAGATCCGGGTGGAGAGATTTCACCAGATGATCACCAAGCAGGAGATCGTGAGCGCGATTGAGCAGGCCCTGGGCGGAAAAAGCGCGAGCGAAGACGCGCTGAATCTGGATGCCCTTGAATGGGCGGCGCCCGTTTATGCAGCCACAAGCGATCCCGGATTGCGGGTCATCCGCATCGAATCCGACCCCGCGCGGCACGAGACGCGCTTCCGCCTTTGGACCGCCAAAGAGCCTGCCAACCTGCCATTCAGCGTCACCGTGCCCGGCGCGGCGAAGCTGCCGGTGCTGGTTGCCACGCGCGGGCTTGCGCCAGGCGAGGTGGTTTCGGCCACCGATTTCGCCATTGAAATGCGCCCCGCAGTCGAAATGCCCGCCAAGCCTCTGGCAACGGCTGCCGGGCTTGAGGGGCTTGAATCGCGCGTGACGCTGCGTTCGGGCCAGCCGGTAATTCGGGACGACTTTGGGCGTCCGGTGCTCGTAAAACCCGAGACGCTCGCCACGTTGATTGTCGAGGGCAATGGATTTCGCATTAAGACGATGGTGACTCCGCTACAGCAGGGGGTTCTCAACCAGGAAATTCGGGTTCGCAACAATGAGAGCCGTCAGGTGGTGGAAGCCCGCGTGGTTGGGCAAGACTCGCTGCTCAAAACACGGTAGAGAGAGGATCGCGTGACTTCAACACATTCACGATGCGCGCAAACGTGGCTGGCTGCTGGCTGCATGATGATGCTGCTGATGACCCCGGCACTGAGCTACGCGCGAAAGAAAAAAAAGGAAGCGCCCGTCACTTTCCAGCAGAGCCTGGATACATATGTCCGGCAAGCCCAGCAAGCCGTCGCTAACCCGGCGCCGACTATGGGAAGCATCTGGAATCCCAACGGCGCTCTGGCCCAGCTTCCGCGCGATGATAAAGCCTTCCGGCCAGGCGACCTGGTGACGATCAATATCATCGAGCAAACCACCGCGCAGTCGAGCGGAAACGTCAAAACTTCGCGGACGTTCAACGCCAGCTCTGGGATTAGCGCGCTGTTCGGCCAGATCGGGCCCGCAGCCGGCATCAATAACATCTTTTCGCCCAATTCGGCAAGGGCGCTCAATGGCCAGGCGCAAACGCAAAGCACCTCTTCTCTCGCCACCAACGTTGCGGCCACGGTGGTGGACGTTTTGCCCAACAATTACCTGGTGGTGCAGGCGACGCGGACGGTCGAGGTCGATAACGAAGAGCAACAGGTCGTCCTGCGCGGCATTGCCCGGCCTTCGGATATTGGTCCGGACAACTCAATTCCTTCCACCGCGCTTGCCGATTTGAATGTTCAGGTGATCGGAAAGGGCGTTATTACGGATGACACGCGCCCGCCGAATAAAGTGATCAGGGCAATTTTAAGGGTTGTCGGGTTCTGAGGAGTCCAATGGACACACGAAGGCTATGGTATTCGTTGCTCGCATTCTGCGTTTTTGCTTGTCCGGCAGCGGCGCTTGCGGGGCAAACCCAGCCGGCGCCTGTCGCAACATCGGCGCAACCCGTGCCTGTGCCCGTCGTGCAGGCAACCTACACGCCGCCCCGCCAGCAAGTGAAGATTGGAGATATCACCAGCGTGGAAGGGGTGCGCGACAACTACATCATGGGTTATGGCCTGGTTGTGGGGCTGAATGGAACTGGCGACGGCCAGCAAGATCTCTTTCCTGTCCAAACCCTCACCGACATCCTGCAAAAGATGGGGGTTCAGGCCCCGGCCAAATCGGTTATTACGCGCAACGTGGCCTCGGTCTTTGTGACCGCCGCGCTGCCGCCGTTCGCGCATCCTGGAACGCGCATCGACGTGAATGTGGCGTCAACCGGCGATGCGCGCAGCTTGCAAGGGGGCGAATTGCTCATGACGCCGCTTTATGGACCGGACGGGCAGGTCTATGCCGTGGCGCAGGGTCCGCTGATGCTGGGCGGGTACACCGCGGGAGCAAACGGGAATGTGGTCACAGTTAACCATCCAACAGCGGGCCGCATCCCGATGGGCGGCGTTGTGGAGCGCGAAACTTCTCTCAACTTGGGCCAGATCAAGAGCCTTTCCTTGCTGCTGCACGACGCGGATTTCATGACCGCCGAAAACGTCTCGACCGCCATCAATCGAACCTTCGGAACGCCCATTGCCACGGCGGTGGACAGCCGTCAGATTACGATTCAGCTTCCAAGCGGAGGCGCCGGGTCCGTCCCACTCCTCTTGGCGCGTCTCGAAGCCATCCCGGTGGCGGTGCACGAAAAAGCCAAGGTGGCGCTCGATGAGCGCACTGGCACAGTGGTGCTGGGCGGCGGCGTTAATTTAGGCGCTTGCTCGATCTTCCACGGCAATCTCGCCATTCAGATTACGACCCAATATCAGGTTTCGCAGCCCACTCCATTTTCAAATACCGGAACGACGCAGGTTGTGCCGCAAACCACCGTGCAAACCCAGGAATCCAACGCCCGCCAGATACATCTTGGCGAAGGCGCGACGGTCCAGGACTTGGTGAATGGGTTGCAAGGGATCGGCTCAACCGCGCGCGACATCATCGCCATTGTTGAGGCCATGAAGGCTGACGGCTGTATGCAGGCCAGCGTTGAGGTAATGTAATGAGTTCGATTCTAGGAAGCCTTTCGGCGCCGCGCGCCACACCGCCGGTCCCCAATCCGGATTCCAGCCCGCAAACACGTAAGCTCTATAAGGAATGCCAGCAATTCGAGGGCATTCTGATTTCAAACCTGTGGGGTGAGATGGAGCAGGGCGTCAGCATGTCGGACACAGGCAGCGATCCGGGGGCGGCGACGATGCAAGGTTTTGGGATTCAAGCCGCGGCAACAGGACTGGCTTCGGCCGGCGGCCTCGGCATTGCCCGGATGATCTATCAGGAATTAGCGCCCAGGCTGGCTCAGGCGGCTCATGGAGCCTACTCTCAGGCTTCGGGCGACTCAAAAAGCAGCAGCACTTAGCGGCTTAGTTGGTGCGTGCTGCAATTACATCTACTATGGGCGCTTCCGCGAAGTAACAGACTGACTTAGGCTTACTTGTATCAGGGCACGGCTTTCAGCCGTGCCGCAAAAGGGCCAAGAGAAAGTCGGCTTTACAGGCTGCGGAAAAACTCTTGATTTCAGGTCGCATTATGACATATTTCTTCCTGGTGGGAGGATGCCTCAAGGAGGTGGAACGGATGCGCGGACCCGATGTTCAGCAAACGGCGATGTTTAGCTATGTGACCCTGGAGCG